>JBOGSD010000068.1:0-93484 GCA_050695215.1 bacterium | reverse complement strand
GGGCACGGGCGCGGTGAGCCGCGGGCGCACCGGGGCGGACGCCCCGAAGGTCGGGGAGAGGGAGGACCCCCCGGGGAGGGCGCGGGGGGAAGCGGCGCGCCGCTCTGACCGAGGGAAACAGATGACGCAGCGGACTGAGCACACCGTCCTGCCCAACGGGGTGCAGGTGATCACCGAGACGATGCCGGCCGTGCGCACGGCCGCGGTGGGCATCTGGATCGGCACCGGCTCCCGGTACGAGGACGCCGCGCAGGGAGGCATCTCCCACTTCCTCGAGCATCTGTTTTTCAAGGGGACCGACACCCGCACGGCCCTGGACATCGCCAGCGCCGCCGACGCCGTCGGCGCGCAGTTGAACGCCTTCACCGACCGGGAGGGGACCGTCCTCTACGGCAAGGCGCTGGCCAACCACCTGCCGGCGGTGCTGGACCTCATGGCCGACATGCTGCTGCACGCCTCCCTTGCCCCCGAGCCGCTGGAGCGCGAACGGCAAGTCATCCTCGAAGAAATCAAGATGTACGAGGACTCCCCGGACGAACTGGTCCAGGACCTCTTCGCCCAGACCGTCTGGAACGGACACCCGCTCGGCCGTCCGGTGATCGGCACCGTGGAGACGGTGCGCGCGCTCTCCCGCGACGACTTTCTGCGCTACCGGGCGCAGCACTACCGTCCCGGCAATGTGATCGTGGCCGTGGCGGGCGACGTCCGGCACGCCGGGGTGGTCGGGCTGGTGGCCGAGCGCCTCGGCACCTGGGAAGGAGCGGCGCCGCCGCGTTCGACCGACCGGCCTCTGGTGCGCGTGGACATCTCCCTGCGCCCCAAAGAAACGGAGCAGGTCCACCTGACTCTGGGCACGCGCGGGCTGCCACAGGGAGACGAGGCTCGCTATGTGATGGCCATCCTCGACGGGATCCTCGGCGGGGGGATGTCCAGCCGGCTCTTCCAGGAGATCCGAGAACGGCGCGGCCTGGTCTATACGATCACGAGCTATCACTCCGCTTACCGGGACGCCGGCCTCTTCGCGGTCTACGGAGCGATGAGCCCCCCGGCGGCGCCCGAGGTGACCCGACTGATCCTCGAGGAGTTTGAAAAGATCAAAGAACGGATCCCTCCCGATGAACTGCAACGGGCCAAGGAGTCCCTCAAGGGCGTGATCATGCTGTCGCTGGAGTCCACCGACAGCCGGATGTTCAACCTGGCGCGCTCCCAGATCTATTTCGGCCGGCAGTTCACGCTCGATGAGATCCTCGCGCGCATCGACGCCGTCACCACCGAGCAGGTCCAGGCCATGGCGACCGAGATCCTCGTGCCAGCGCGATGCACCCTGGCGGCGATCGGTCCCTTCCGGGAGGATGGGAACCTCTCCCGCACCCTGACGGAAGCCTTCCGCGCCGAGGGTGCTCTCACCGCTTGATGGTCCTCAACGGGATGAGGTCTCCACCTTCCAAAACCGAACTACGGGATCACGGTTTTGTCCGGTGCAGACCTCATCCCGGCGTGCAGACCCTCACGCGGCCAGCGCGTCACGAGCGACGATCGTGCGCGTGTGAGGCTGAGGAGGCCACCAGAGGAAACCGTGAGCTCGTAGTTCGGTTTCTGAGGGTGGCCTCCTCAGCCTGAGAGGTCACCGTCCCCGGGGTGACGGTTCCCATCCGCGTGGTGGTCAGCGGCGCGGCCGGCCGGATGGGCCGCGCGGCGGTGCGCGCCATCGCCGGGGATCGCACCCTGACGCTGGTGGGCGCCCTGGGCCGCAGCCGCGCCCTCCGGGAGGACGCCGGTCTCGTCGCCGGGCTCTCTGCGCTGGACGTGGTCATCGACGATGACCTGGAGGCGCTCTTCGAACGGGCGCGTCCGGCTGTGCTGGTGGAGTTCGCCCCCGGGGCCGGTGCGGTGGCCCATGCGCGGGCCGCCATCGCCCGGTCCATCCGGCCGGTGATCGGTGCCACCGGCCTGGCGTCGCAGGACGTGCAGGACCTGACGGGGTTATGCGAGGCCCGCCGGGTGGGGGCCGTCATCGCCCCGAACTTTGCCCTGGGGGCGGTGCTGATGATGCAGTTCGCCCGCGCCGCCGCGCGTCACTTCCCCCACGTCGAGGTCATCGAGCTGCACCACGATCGTAAGCGCGACGCCCCCTCCGGCACGGCGGCCAAGACCGCGCAGATGATCGCCGACGCCCGCGGCGACGCCCCCGCGCCGAAGGTGCAGGAAGAGGAGACTGCCGCCGGCGCCCGCGGCGGCACCGTGAGCGGGGTGCGCGTCCACAGCGTACGTCTGCCCGGGTTGGTCGCCCACCAGGAGGTCATCTTCGGCGGACCCGGCCAGGCCCTCACAATCCGCCACGATTCCTTCACCGAGGAGTCCTTCATGCCGGGGCTGCTCCTGGCGATCCGGCGGGTGATGACGCTCTCTGGACTCGTCTACGGGCTGGAGAAGCTGCTCGAGCCCTAACCTCCGTGTCAAGGAGGAACGAGTGCGAATCCACCAGATCGACCTCTTCGGGTATGACCTGCACTACGTCCATGGCGAATACGCCATGTCCGGCGGCCGCGTCGTGCGCGCCCTTCCCTCGACGGTCGTCCGTGTCACGGCCGATGAGGGGCTGACCGGGTGGGGGGAGGTCTGCCCGCTGGGCCCGACCTACCTGCCGGCGTTCGCGGAGGGCGCCCGCGCGGCCCTGCGCGAGATCGCACCTGCCCTGATCGGGGCCGATCCGCGAAACCTGGCCGAGGTCCATGCCCGGATGGAGGGCGCGCTGGCGGGGCACGGATACGCGAAGAGTCCAGTAGATATCGCCTGCTGGGACATCTTGGGGAAGGCGACGGGGCAATCCCTGGCGACGCTCCTGGGCGGCCGATGCCAGGAGAGCTTCCCGCTCTATATCGCGGTGCCGTTAGGGAGGCCCGCCGAGATGGCAGACTACGTGGGGGAGCGTCGCGCCGAAGGGATGCACAGATTCCAACTGAAAGTCGGAGGGAGACCGCAGGATGATGCCGAGCGGGTGCGGCGCGTGCTCGAGGTGACGGACGAGGAAGACCTCATCATCGCTGACGCCAACGGCGGATGGCGCGTGCAGGACGCCATTGTCGCGGCGAGGCTGCTGGAAGACTTCCCGCGTGTTTTCCTGGAGCAGCCTTGTCCGACGCTGGCCGAGTGCGCTGCCGTGCGGGCGGTGACCTCGCTGCCGATGATCTACGACGAAGTGGTTACCGACGTGCCATCGTTCCTGGCGGCGGTCCGGGAGGGAGGCGCCGGCGGGATCAACCTGAAGATCAGTCGCGTCGGAGGACTCAGCAGGGCTCGTATGATCCGCGACCTGGCGGAGGCGCTAGGGATCTCGTTGACCATCGAGGATACGTGGGGCGGCGATGTGGCCACGGCGGCGATCAGCCAGCTGGCGGCGAGCGTCCGTCCTGAGCTGCTCTTCACCGTCTCGTTCATGAACGACTGGGTCGAGGAACACATCGCCGGGGGGCAGCCGCGGTCGCAGCGGGGGATCGGCGCCCCGCCTCAGGGACCGGGCCTCGGGGTGGAGGTCGAGGGGGAAGTCCTCGGGGAGCCGCTCTTCAGCGTGGCAGGGGGCCGGCGCGTGTAAGGAGGGGCCGCCGGTACGTGTAAGGAGGGGCCGCCGCTACGTGTAAGGAGGGGCGCCGGGGCTGTGAGGAGAGGCAAGGAAAGAACCGACGACACCGCGAACCTTCACAGGTCAAGATACCGAAGAAGCAGACGACGTTTTCTTCCTGCCTGACGAAGGAGCGGCATCGTGGCTGGGGATGGATTGGCGGTTGCGGTTGTCGGAGCGACCGGTGCGGTCGGCCGGGAGATGGTCAGCGTCCTGGAACAGCGCCGCTTCCCTGCGAGGAGCCTCCGACTCTTCGCCACGGCACGATCAGCCGGTCGCCGTCTCCCTTTCAGAGACAACGAGATCGAGATCGAGGAGTCCAGCGCGGGCGCCCTGGCCGGGGAGGAGATCGTCCTCTTCGCCGGCGGCGATGACGCCAGCCGGCAGTTTGCCTGGGGCGTCGCTGCAGCCGGCGGTGTGGCCATCGACAACTCTTCCACCTGGCGGCTCGATCCCCGGGTGCCGCTGGTCGTCCCCGAAGTGAACGCACACGTCCTGGCGACTCATCAGGGCGTCATTGCCAACCCCAACTGCACGGCGATCACCCTGGTGATGGCCCTCCACCCGCTGCACCGGGCGGTGGGGATCCGGCGGGCGGTGGTGGCGACCTACCAGTCCGTCTCGGGAGGCGGTGCCGACAACGTCCGCGCCTTGCTGGAGCAAACCCGGGCGCTGCTGGCCGACCCCGAGGCGCTGCAGGTCGGCCATCGCGGGCGCATTGAGGCCGCGGCGGGGACCGCGCATCCGCTTGCCTTCAACGTGCTGCCGCAGTGGAAGTGGGGCGAGGACGGCTACACCGAGGAAGAACTGAAGATCGTGGCCGAGACGCACAAGATCATGGAGGCGGACTTCCCCGTCCTCCCTACCACCATGCGTGTGCCGGTGCTCGTGGGGCACACCGTGGCCGTCCACCTGGATCTCGAGCGCCCGCTGACTCCGGAGGAGGCGCGGCGGATCCTCGCCGCCAGCCCCGGCGTGGACGTGGTCGACGCGCCGCAGGAGGGCCGCTTCCCCACCCCCCTGCTCAGCGCCGGGCGGGACGAGGTGCTAGTAGGGCGGATGCGCCGGGATCCCACATCGCCCACCGGCCTGCTCTTCGTGGCCGCGGGCGATAACCTGCGCAAGGGCGCCGCGCTCAACGCGGTGCAGATCGCCGAGACGCTCCTGGCCCAGCGGCTGCTGCCGCGGGCGGCGGCGCGCACCTGAGCGTGAGGGTGGCAGCGGCTCACCGAGGAGTGCGGTGCCGATGTCTGTAATCGTCCAGAAGTACGGCGGCGTGCTGCTGGCGACGCCGCAGGGGCGGGAGGAGGTCGCCGCCCAGGTCATCGCCACCCGCCGCGAAGGCACGCCGGTCGTGGTCGTGGCATCGGCCATCGGCCGGGAGGGCGACCCCTACGCCACCGATACGCTGATCGGTCTGGCCACACGGGAGGACCGTGACGTCTCCCCCCGCACGCTGGATCTCCTGCTTTCCTGCGGCGAGATCATCTCCACGGCGCTGCTGACGCACACGCTCGAGCGGGCCGGCGCCGCCGCGATCGCGCTGACCGGCTCGCAGGCCGGCATCCAGACCACGGGCGACTTCGGGCAGGCCCGCATCCTGCACATCGATCCCGGGCCCATCCGCCGCCACCTGGCCGCCGGGCGGATCACCGTCGTCGCGGGGTTTCAGGGCGTGACCGCGGAACAGGAGGTGACGACGCTGGGCCGCGGGGGCAGCGACACCACGGCCATCGCCCTGGGCGCGGCGCTGCCGGCTGGTCTCGTGGAGATCTACAAGGATGTGGAAGGAGTCATGACCGCCGATCCCAAAGTTGTGCCTACGGGACGCGTCATCACGCAGATCTCCTATGATGAGGTCTCGCAGATGGCGGCCCTCGGCGCCAGGGTGATCCACCCGCGGGCCGCGGACATCGGTCGCGAGCACGACGTGCGGGTGGTCATCCGCCGGATGGGGTCCGGACGGACCGGAGGCACGCTGCTTGTGCGCGGACCTGAACTGGGCGTCCCGATCAGCGACGGCCGCCCGGTGATCGCGCTGGCTCACTTGCCTGACGTCGTGCAGCTGAGGCTGCGGCGGGCGGCGGGCGAAACCCTCACCCCTCCCCTGACGGCGCTGGGCCGGCTGGCCGCCGAAGGGATCAGCATCGACCTGATCACGCTGATGCCCGACGTGCTCGCGTTCACCGTAAGAGAGGATGACTCCCCGCGGGCCGTCGGGTTGCTCCGAGACGAGGGGTACGAGGTGTCCATCACCGGCCCGTGCGCCAAGGTCTCCATCATCGGCGCGGGGATGCGCGGCGTCCCCGGGGTGATGGCCAGGGTGGTGAAGGCCCTGGCGGCGGCCGAGGCGGAGATCCTCCAGACCGCGGACTCCCACACGACGATCTCTTGCCTGGTCCGGCGGGAGCAGATGGAGCGGGCGCTGCGGGCGCTGCACGACGAGTTCGGGTTGGGTGAACAGGTGGCCTCCGAGCAGGAGGCTCCCGGATAGTGCAGCAGCATGCTCCCCGATACCCGGAAGCAGATGGCTCCCGGAGACATGGAGGAAGGACCATGACGCAGTTCGGCAACGTCATCACCGCGATGGCCACGCCCTTCGATCGGGAGGGGCGGCTCGATGAACGGCGGGCGGGAGAACTGGCGCGCCGGCTGGCCGCGCACGGGAGCGAGAGTCTGGTGGTCGCCGGCACGACGGGCGAATCACCGACGCTCTCCGACGAGGAGAAGGTCAGGCTCTTCCGGATCGTCAAAGAGGCGGTGGGGGAGCGGGCCAAGGTGATCGCCGGGACGGGGACCTACGACACCGCCCATTCGATCCATTTGACCAAAGACGCGGCGCGCGCGGGCGCCGACGGCATCCTGCTGGTCAATCCCTACTACAACCGCCCCAGCCAGGATGGGCTCTACGCGCACTTTCGCGCGGTCGCCGAATCCACCTCCCTGCCGGTGATGCTCTACAATATCCCCGGCCGGACGGGGGTGAACTGCCTCCCCGAGACCGTGGCGCGGCTCGCCGAAGTGCCGAACATCGTCGGGATCAAAGAAGCCTCCGGCAGCCTCGACCAGGCCTCTGACGTGCGCAAGCGCACTCCCGCGGGTTTTCTGATCTACTCCGGCGACGACAGCCTGACCCTGCCGATGCTGGCGGTCGGCGGGACGGGCGTGGTCAGCGTCGCCTCCCATCTGGCCGGCGAGGAGATCGGGAAGATGATCCGCGCGTTTGCTGCCGGTGACACGGCCGCTGCGCTCTCGCTGCACCTGCGGCTGTGGCCGCTTTTCAAGGTCCTCTTCATCACCACCAACCCGGTGCCGCTGAAGGCCGCCCTGCGGTTGGCGGGGTTCGACGCCGGCGCGCCCCGGCTGCCGCTCGTGGAGGCCACGCCGAAGGAGCAGGAGCAGATCCACGCTGTGCTGGCAGAGTTGTCCCTTCTGCCTGTCGCGGTCTAATCCGGCCTCGTTCGCAGGCGGCGCGGTCCCAGGCGATCACCGCCCTGCATGAGCAGATCCGCCGCTGCCGGCGCTGTCGGTTGTGGCGGACGCGCCTCAAGGCCGTGCCGGGGGAGGGACCGGCCACGGCCACGGTGATGGTCGTTGGGGAAGGCCCCGGCCGCCGGGAAGATGAGCAGGGCCGCCCCTTCGTCGGCGCCGCCGGCCGCGTCCTGGACGACCTGCTCGCCGAGGCGGGGCTCCGCCGCGACGAGATCTACATCACCAACGTCGTGAAGTCTCACCCCACCGACCGCAGGGCAGGTCCCAACCGTGCCCCTCGCCCCGATGAAGCCGCCGCCTGCCGGCACTGGCTGGAGGAGCAACTGGCGATCCTCCGGCCGCGTCTGATCCTCACGCTGGGCGCGCATGCCCTGGCGGCGTTCGATCCGGCGGCGAAGCTCTCGGCGGTGCACGGGCGGGCCATCCACCTGGAGGGCCGGACGATCCTTCCTCTCTACCATCCCGCGGCGGCGTTGTACGGCATGGCGCGGGAGACCCTGCGCGCGGATGCCCGCAAGATCCGCCCGCAGTTGCGGGGGCTCGGCGGGCGCCCATGACCGCAACCCGTTCCCTCAAACGGACCCGGAAGGGCGCTGCGCCGCGCGGCACCGGCCCCGACCAGGCTAAGCCCCCGAAGAGCGGGCGCGGCCGGCTGCAGATCGTCGCCCTGGGCGGTCTGGGAGAGATCGGCAAGAACGCCACCCTCATTCAGGCAGGAGGGGACGCCCTCCTCATCGATGCCGGGCTGCGCTTCCCCGAAGAGGAACTGCTGGGCATCGACCTCGTCATCCCCGACTTCTCCCTCATCGCCTCCCAGCGCGTCCGCCTGCACGGGGTCGTGCTCACCCACGGCCACGAGGACCACATCGGGGCGCTGCCCTTCCTGCTGGAACACCAACAGCCGGTGGTCATCGGCTCGCCGTTGACGGTGGCCCTGGCGAAGGAGCGCGCCGCCGAGCGCGGACGAGAGGCGCGCTGGCGGCCGACCGGCTACCGGGAGGAGGTGACCCTCGGCCCCTTCCGGGTCGAGCTGGTGCGCGTCAGCCACAGCATTCCCGGCGCCGCCGCCGTGGTCGTCCGGGCGAGCGGGGGGACGGTCGTGGTCAGCGGCGATTTCAAGTTCGATCAGACGCCGGTGGACGGACGGCCCACCGACGTGGCCCGTCTCGCCGAGGTGGGCGAGGCGGGCGTGACGGCCCTGTTGTTGGACAGCACGAACAGTGAGCGGTCCGGCTACACGCCGTCCGAACGGGTGGCCGGTGAGGGGCTGGCCCGGCAGGTGGCGGGCCGCCGCGGCCGGGTCATCGTCACCACCTTCGCCAGCAACGTGCACCGCCTGCAGCAAGTGATCGATCTGGCCGCTTCCACCGACCGGCGGGTGGGGGTGGTCGGCCGGTCGATGGAGCAAAGCGTGCGCATCGCCCAGGCGACCGGTCACCTCAAGGCCCCGCCCGGCCTGCTGGCCACGGTGGAGGAAGCGCGCCACCTCCCCGATCGGCGCGTGATCATTCTGATCACCGGCAGCCAGGGAGAACCGCTGGCGGGGCTCTCCCGGGTGGCCGCGGGGACCCACCGGGCGCTCACCCTCAAGCGCGGGGATACGGTGATCTTTTCGGCGTCGGCGATTCCCGGAAACGAAGCGGTGGTCTCGCGGACCATCGACAATCTCTTCCGCCGCGGCGCAGAGGTGGTCTACGGCCGGGAGAGCGGCGTCCACGTCTCGGGGCACGGCGCCGCGGAAGAGCTGAAGTTGATGACCAACCTGCTGCGCCCGCAGGTCTTCATTCCGGTGCACGGGGAGTACCGGATGCTGGTCCAGAACAGCCGCCTCGCCGCCCAGACGGGGATCCCCTCCTCGCGCATCCTGGTGGGGGAGAACGGCAGTATTTTCGAGATCGGCGCGCATCCCCGCATCGCCGGGCGGCTGGCCGCCGGGAACGTCCTCGTGGACGGGCTGGGGGTCGGCGACGTGGGTGCCGTCGTCCTGCGGGACCGGCAGCACCTCGCCCGCGACGGCATCGTGATCGTCCTGCTGGGATTGGACCAGGCCTCCGGCGAGATCATCAGCGGCCCCGACGTGGTCTCCCGCGGCTTCGTCTACATGCGTGAAGCCGAACCGCTGCTGGCCGAGGTCCGCGAGCGCGTTGGAGAGACGATGAAGCGGCTCCAGAAGACGCACGGCACCGATTGGGCCGCGGTGAAGAGCGCCATCCGTGAGGATCTCAGCCGGTTTCTGTACGAGCGGACGAAGCGTCAACCGATGATCCTCCCCATGGTGGTAGAGGTCTGACTATAGGGATGAGGGGGTGGGGGAGGGATGCCGTGAGCTCGTAGTTCGGCCGCCCCGACCCAGACCCCCTCATCACCAGAGGTGGACTCTAGAGCCAGAGGGAGAAGGTCATCGGTCGGCGAATCGGCTAAGATCGTACTGAAATCGTCGGAGTTCGCCGAACTTCTCGTCGGAGCAGCGCATGGCGCAGATGATCATCCTCGGCATCATTCAGGGTCTCACCGAATTCCTCCCCGTCAGCAGTTCCGCCCACCTCGTCTTCGCCGCGCATTTCCTGCGCCTGCCCAGGCCCGGGGTCGTCCTCGAAGCCGTGCTGCATCTGGGCACCGCCCTGGCGGCGATCGTGCTCTTCTGGCCGGAGGTGCGCCGCCTCGTGCGGGCGGGGCTGGGGCGCCCGGGAGACGGGACGGACGGCGCCTATCGGCGGGTGGCCTGGCTCCTCATCATCGCCACCGCGGTGACCGCTCTGATCGGTCTCGTCTTCCAGGCGCCGTTCGAGCGGATGTTCTCGTCGGTGCGGGGGACGGCGGCCCAACTGATGGTCACCGGCCTGATCCTGGTGCTTGCCCGGGAGCGCGGCGGGCGGCGCATGGTGGACGCGCGCCTGCGTGACGCGGCCGTCCTGGGCGTGGCGCAGGGCATCTCGATCGTCCCCGGGATTTCCCGCTCCGGCCTCACCATCGCCACCGCCGTCTGGAGCGGCATGAGCCGGGAAGAGGCGGCGCGCCTCTCCTTCTTGATGGCCATCCCGGCGCTCGTGGCGGCCGGGCTGTTCGCGCTGCGCGATCTGGGCGAGGCCTTCGCGCTGGGCTATGCGCCGGCCGAGCTGGCCGTGGGATTCGCGGTCTCCGCGCTGTTCGGCATGATCGCGATCCGCTGGCTGCTGGCGTGGATCCGCCGCGGGCGGTTCCTGCTCTTTGCGCTCTACTGCTGGGTGGCGGGGCTGGCCGTGTTCCTCTGGACCTTCCGCTGAGGCGATCCGTGGCCCGCCGGCGCAGGCAGACCACCTCGCGGCGCAGCGGCGCCGGGCTGGCGCTGCTCCTTGCCGGCGTGCTGCTGGCGCTGGGCTTCCTCCCGCGGGCGACGGGAGCGGCGCTGCTGCTCGGGCACTGGCAGCGGATGGCCCTGGGGGTGGCGGCTCCGGTGATTCCGCTGCTGACCTTCCTCAGCGGAGCCGTGATCATCCTGGCCCGGGGGCGGGCGCGTCTGACACCCCGGGTACAGGGATTGGTCCTGGGCGCCCTCGCGGCCGCCACGGCCGGTCACGCGCTGATCCCCGGCGGGCGGGAGTTCGCCGCGGCCCGCGCCGGGGAGGGAACGGGTGCCATGGGCGCGGTGCTCGTCCGCGCCGGACGCGCCCTGGTCGGAGAGAATGGGCTCTGGGTGGTCATCGTCCTCGTCGCGGTGGTGGCCCTGCTGCGGTTCTTCATGCTGCCGCTGCCCCGCTTGGTCGACGCGGCCCTGACCGCGGGACGCGCCGGTCTGTCGCTGCTGCAGATGGCGCTGCGCCTGGGCTTCGCCGCCGGCCGCCTCCTCCTGGCCGCTGCCCTGGCGGGCGCGCGCGCCCTTTACGGGCTGATCAGGAGCGCGCTCGTCGAGGGGGCAGGGGCGAGAAGGCGCACGGCCGCCGCTTTGGCGGCCCGGCGCGCGCAGGCGGTGGCGACGTCAGCGGCGGCAGAGGTCGCGGACGGCGCGCTGGAGCCAGCCGGACATGGCGCGTACGCCCCTGCGGACGAGGTGCTGCTGCCGCTGCCTGCTGCCGTGGCAGTCGCATCCGGCGGCAGCTCCGCCGACGTGTCACCTGTGCCCCCGGCGGCCCGGCGGCGTCTGCCGCGGGAGCGGGTGCATCAAGAGTCGCTGCTGCCCGTGATCGCCGGCGACCCGGAGACGACGCCGTCCCGGACGCCGACGATCTATGAACGCCCGCCGGTGGAGCTGCTCGGTGACCTGCCACGGGGGCCCCGCGCCCCCCGCGCCGATCCGGGCGAGACCGGACGGGCCCTCGAGCAGACGCTGGCCAGTTTTGGCGTGGAAGCCAAGGTGGTGCACTGGGAGCAGGGGCCGGTGGTGACCCGCTTCGAGGTGCAGCCGGGGCCGGGGGTGAAGGTGCAGAAGATCACCAGCCTGACCAACGACATCGCCCTCAATCTGGCCGCCCCCAGCGTGCGTATCGAGGCGCCGATCCCCGGCAAGTCGGCGGTGGGCATCGAGATCCCCAACCAGAAGTCCAGCCTGGTGCACATCAGGGAGATCCTCACCCAGCCCTCCTTTCAGACGCAGGTCGGCTCGCTGATCGTCGCCCTCGGGAAGAACCTGACCGGCCATCCCATCGTCGCCGACCTGACGGAGATGCCGCACCTGCTCATCGCCGGCGCCACCGGGTCGGGCAAGTCGGTGGCGCTCAACGCGATCATCGCCAGCCTGCTCTTCCGCTATACGCCCGACGAGGTCCGCTTCGTCATGATCGACCCCAAGCGGATCGAGCTGACCAACTACAACGACATCCCCCACCTGCTCATCCCCGTGGTGACCAACCCGCGCGCCACCGCCGGGGCGCTCAAGGAGATGCTGCGGGTGATGGAGGAACGGTTCGAGCGCTTCGCCGCCGCCGGGGTGCGCAACGTCCAGGCCTACAACGAGCTGGCCGACGCCGCCCCGCTGCCCTTCATCGTGATCATCATCGACGAACTGGCCGACCTGATGATGGTGGCGCCCGCGGACTTTGAAGACGTGATCGTCCGCCTGGCGCAGATGACCCGCGCCACCGGCATCCACCTGGTCGTGGCTACCCAGCGTCCCTCCGTGGACGTCATCACCGGTCTGATCAAGGCCAACATCCCCTCGCGCATCGCCTTCGCCGTCAGTAGCCAGGTGGACAGCCGGACCATCATCGACGGGCCGGGGGCGGAGAAACTGCTGGGGCGCGGAGACATGCTCTTCCTGCCGATGGGGGCGTCCCGCGCCGTCCGGGCGCAAGGCGCGTTCATCGGCGATGGGGAGATCCAGGCGCTCGTGGACTGGTGGCGGGGACAGGGCAAGCCCGCCTTCGACGAGTCCATCCTGGCCGCCGGGCGCCAGTCAGCGGCGGGCGAGGCCGGCGAGGACAGCGAGCGCTTCACGGAAGCCGCCCGCATCGTCGTCCGGGCGGGCTACGGGTCGGTCTCACTCCTCCAGCGCAAGATGCGCATCGGGTACGTCACCGCCGCGCGGTTGGTCGACCAGTTGGAGGCGCGCGGCATCGTCGGACCCGTCCAGGGCAGCAACCCTCGCGAGGTCCTGATGGGACTGGACGCGCTGGAGCGCACCCTCCGAACCAAACCCTCCTCAGACGCGTAGACACAATCGGTGGGGTTGGAGGAGGGAGCGCGGCCGGGCCGCGAATACTCCGTACAGCCTTCCGGGGGAGAGACCTCATACCACGCCGGGGAGATCCGGCGATTATCTAGGGGGTGCAGGCATGGGTAGACTGCTCCGTATTGGGGCGGCCTTGAGCATCGCTGGGCTGCTCCTGATGGTGACCGTGGCCAGCCCGTCGGCGACGGCACAGACGAAGAAGTTCAAGGTCGGCTTGGTCTACGACGTGGGCGGCCGGGGAGACCTCTCCTTCAACGACATGGCCGCGGCGGGATTGGACAAAGCCAAGAAAGACTTCGCGGCCAAGCTGGACGCCGTCCGCGAGTTGGAGCCGACAGGCGGCGGGGAGAACCGCGAGGAACTGGTGCGCCTCCTGGCCGGGGAGAAGTTCGACCTGATCCTCGGCATCGGGTTCCTCTTCACCGACAGCATCACGCGCGTGGCCAAAGACTTCCGCGGCGTCAAACTGGCGATCGTGGACGGGTTCATCCCCGACCAGCCCAACGTGGTGGCCCTGCTCTTCAAGGAGAACGAGGGCTCCTTCCTCGTCGGGTGCGCCGCCGGGCTGAAGACGAAGACGAACAAGATCGGCTTCGTCGGCGGGATGAAGATCCCGCTGATCGAGACCTTCGAGGCGGGCTTCATCGCCGGCGTGCGCTACTGCAACCGCCGGGCGCAGACCTTCAGCGATTACGCTGGGACGACCGGCGAGGCCTTCCGCGACCCGGTCAAGGGCAAGGAGCTGGCCAGCGCCCAATATGACCGCGGCGCGGACATCATCTACCACGCCTCCGGCGGCACCGGCATCGGCGTCTTCGAGGCGGCGGTGATCAAGAAGAAGCTGGCCATCGGCGTCGACGCCGACCAGTCGCTCACGGTGAAAGCGGATCAGCGCAAGCAGATCCTCACCAGCATGCTCAAGCGCGTGGACGTGGCCGTCTACCAGGCGATCGGCTCGGTCGTCAATGGCACCTACAAGTCCGGCATTCGCACCTTCGGCCTGAAGGAAGGCGGGGTGGGCTACGCCGTGAACCAGTACAATCGGTCGATGATCCAGGACATCGTGCCGCGCCTGGAAGCCATCAAGAAGGACATCATCGCCGGCAAGATCAAGGTGCCTACGGACAAGAAGACGCTGGACGCCTTCGTCAAGGCATTGAAGTAACGACGCGCACCCGCGTGCGGAAGCGGCCCGGGGGGAGCGATTCCCCCGGGCCTGCTGTTTGAATCGCCGGGGGTGCGGGGGTGCCGGAGGTGTTCCCCGCCTCCGGCGACTTGGAGGGGGAAGGTCGGACGCCCCGGCGAATGCTTCGGAGGCCGATGGCCTCCCCCGACCTCTTTCTCGAACTGCGGGACATCAGCAAGCGGTTCCCCGGCGTCGTCGCCAACGACCACATCGCTCTCACCGTCCACACGGGGGAGATCCACGCCCTGGTGGGGGAAAACGGGGCGGGCAAGTCCACGCTGATGAAGATCCTCTACGGCCTCTACCAGCCGGACGAGGGGGAGATCGTGGTGCGAGGGGCGCCGGTACGCATCGACGGACCGCGCCGCGCCCTCGAGCTGGGGATCGGGATGGTGCACCAACACTTCATGCTCATCCCCGTGTTCACCGTCGCCGAAAACGTCATCCTGGGGAGCGAGCCCACGCGCGGGGGCCGCCTGGCCACCGGCCGGGCGATGGAACAGATCGAGGCCCTGACCAAACAATACGAGTTCGCCCTCAGTCCCCGCGACCTCGTCGCCAACTTGTCCGTCGGCGAACAGCAGCGCGTGGAGATCATCAAGGTGCTCTACCGGGGAGCGGAACTGCTCGTCCTGGACGAGCCGACCGCGGTGCTGGTCCCCCAGGAAGTGGAGGAACTCTTCGCCAACCTGCGCCGTCTGCGCGACCAGGGCAAGACGATCATCTTCATCAGCCACATCCTGGACGAGGTCCTGGCCATCGCCGACCGGGTCACGGTGCTGCGGCGCGGCCGGGTGGTGGGCACGGTGGCGTCGGCGGACACCACGAAGGGACAGCTCGCCGAGATGATGGTAGGCCGCCCCGTGCTGCTGCAGGTCGCACGGCCGGACATCACGCCGGGCGAGGTCCGGTTGGCCGTCGACGGGCTGGCCGTACGCGGTGCCCACGGCCGCCCGGTGGTGCGCGGCGTTACCCTGGTCGTCCGCCGTGGAGAGATCTACGGCATCGCCGGCGTCCAGGGAAACGGGCAGACCGAGCTGGTCGAAGCCATCGTCGGGCTGCGCGCCGTCGCCTCCGGCGCGGTACACGTGGACGGCGACGACGTGACTCGGGCCAGCGCCGGCCGCGTGCGGCTGCGCGGGCTGGCCCACATCCCGGAGGACCGGCAGCGCCGCGGGCTGGTCCTGCCGATGCAGGTACGGGAGAATCTCATCCTTGGTCATCACCACCGCGGGCTCTTCACGAACGGCCCCCTCCTCGATCTGTCGCAGATTGAGGCGTTCGCCCGGGAGCGCATCCGCGACTACGACATCCGCTCCCCCGCCACGACCACCCCCGCCCTGGCGCTCTCGGGCGGCAACCAGCAGAAGGTCATCGTGGCGCGGGAGTTTGCCTTCGCCCCGGGCGTGCTGCTGGCGGCGCACCCCACCCGCGGGCTGGACGTCGGGGCCACGGAGTTCGTCTGGCGCCAGTTGATGGAGGCGAAGGCGGCGGGCATGGCGGTCCTCCTGGTCTCGGCGGATCTGGACGAGATCCTCTCCCTCTCCGACCGCATTGGGGTGATGTACCGTGGCGAACTCGTCGCCGAACGTTCTCCCGGCGAGGTGACGCCCCAGGAGCTGGGCCTGTACATGACGGGGACGAAGCGGGACACCGGGCAGCGGGCGGGATGAGCTCGGGGGCCCGTTTCTTCTTCCTGCAGGCCGCCGCCCTGGCGCTGGCCATCCTCTTCGGCGCCTTGGCCGGGTCGGTGATCCTGCTGGCGATCGGCGAGGACCCCCTGCACATCTACCCGCTGATGGTGCGCTTCAACCTGGGGCGCATCGACAGCATCGCCGCCATCTTCTACCGGGCGACGCCGCTGATCCTGGCCGGGCTGGCGACCGCGCTGGCCTTCCGCGCCAACCTCTTCAACATCGGGGTGGAGGGCCAATACTACGTAGGCGCCGTCGCCGCCGCCTTCGTTGGGTTTGCGGTGGGCGGCCTGCCCCGCGTCGTCCACCTGCCGCTGACGATTCTCACGGGCGTCCTGGCGGGGATGCTCTGGGCGCTGCTGCCGATCGTCCTCAAGTTGCGGCGGGGGGCGCACGAGGTCATCACCACGATCATGATGAACGCGATCGCGGGCGCCCTCGTCCTCTATTTGCTCGAACCGGGCCTGCTGCGCGATCCGGCGCAGGCGGGGACCCCGCGCGTGCGCACCCCCGACATTCTCCCCAGCGCCCTGATGCCGCTGCTCCATCCGGCGCTGACGGCGATCGGGTTGGACATCCCCGGCTCCTCCCGGCTGAACTGGTTCCTGCCAGTGGGGATGGTCCTCTGCATCTTCTTCTGGTGGGTGCTGCGCCGTTGGCGCTTCGGGTATGAGGTGCGCGCGGTGGCCCACAATCCGGGGGCGGCGGAAGCGGCGGGCATCTCCACGCAGCGCGTGCAGTTCCTCATTTTCCTGCTCAGCGGGGGCGTCGCCGGACTGGTCGGGCTCGCCGACACTCTCGCCTTCTTCGGCTACTTCGACATCGACTTCCCCAAGGGGTACGGCTTCCTGGGCATCTCCATCGCCCTGCTGGCTAAGAACAACCCCCTGGGGGTGGTGGGGGCTGCGCTCTTCATCGCCTTTCTGGACCGCGGCGCGCAGGGGGTGCAGGTCTTCGCCGGCGCCCCCCGCGAGGTCATCACCATCCTGCAGGGGTTGATCATCCTGGCGATCGTTGTCGGGTACGAATTGCTGACGCGCTATGTCCGCGCCCAGCGCAAGCGGGAAGCCCAGATCAGCCCGCCGCTCACCGCGGCCCTGGCGGGGACGGGCGAGGGGAGGGAGTAGGTGGAGCTGCTCCAGACCCTCGTCAGCGCGGCGTTGCTGGCCTCGGCCATCCGCCTCACCATCCCGATCCTCCTGGCCGCCCTGGGCGCGGTCTTCTCCGAACGCGGCGGGGTGGTCAACATCGGTCTGGAAGGCATGATGATCATGGGCACCTTCTGGGGGGCCGCGGTCACCCACTTCGTGGCGCAGGGGTTCCCCCAGCTCGCGGAGGCCGCCCCCAACGTAGCGCCGCTCGCCGGCATGCTGGCGGCGATGCTGATGGGGGCGTTGTTCGCGCTGCTGCACGCCCTGGTCACCATCACCTTCCGCGTCGACCAAATCATCAGCGGCGTGACCATCAACCTGCTGGCGGCGGGGCTGGCCCGCTTTTTGAACATCATCTTTTTCCGTGTGGCCACCCAGTCGCCGGGGATTGGCGGCTTCACGGCGATCGACATCCCGCTCCTCGACCGCATCCCGGGCCTCGCTCCGCTGGTGACCGGCACCTCCCCGGTGATCCCGTCTGCCATCCTGCTGGTCATCGTGGGCCAGTGGGTCCTGCGGCGCACCCGCTTCGGTCTGCGGCTGCGCGCGGTCGGCGAGCACCCCCTCGCCGCGGACACCCTGGGGGTCAACGTCATCCTGATGCGCTACCTCGGCGTGCTGATCAGCGGCGCCCTGGCCGGTCTCGCCGGCGGCTACCTGGCGATTGAGCAGGGGCGAGGCTACCTGGAGGGGATGACCCAGGGGCGCGGCTTCATCGCCCTGGCGGCGATGATCTTCGGCAACTGGTGGCCGCTGGGAGCGCTGGGGGCCTCCGCGCTCTTCGGCTACTTCGACGCCTTCAGCCTGCGCGTGGTCAACCTGCGCGTCCCCTACCAGTTCATCACCGTCCTGCCGCACATCGCCACGATCCTGGTGCTGGCGGGCTTTGTCCGCCGCGCCCAGATGCCTGCGGCCGACGGCATCCCGTACTCCAAAGAAGAAGACTAACCGCCCGTGGACGGCCCCTTCGACCTGGTGGTCGCCAACGCGCGCCTGCGCGGGGGCGGGGCGTCCGTCTCGATCGGCATCGAGGGAGGACGCATCGCCGCGCTCGGGCCGGGGCCGCTGGCGGGGGAGAGGGTCCTCGACGCCGGCGGCAATCTGGTCACCCCTTCGTTCGTCAACGCCCATCTGCATCTGGACAAGGTCTACACGAGCGGGCTGGCCGGAGAAGAGGCGCTGCAGCGGTACGCGGGAGCGCAGATGCGCGGGGCGGCGGCGGCCATCGATCTCGCCGCCCGCGTCAAGGATCACTACGAGGAGTCCTGGATTCATGCCAACGCGACGCGAGTGCTCACCGACGGGCTGAAGCATGGGGTCACCCACCTGCTGGCGTTTGCCGACACGGATACCCGCGCGCGGCTGGAGGGCATCAAGGCGCTGTTGCGTCTGCGTGAGGAGTGGCGGGGCGTCGTGGAGGTGCGCGTCGTCGCCTTTCCGCAGGACGGCGTGGTACGCGACGAGGGGGCCGAAGCCTACGTCCGCGCGGCCCTCGAGCTGGGGGCCGACGTGGTCGGGGGAATCCCGTGGATCGAGGAGAGCGACCGCGCGCAGACCGCGCACATCGACCGGATGCTCGCCCTGGCCCGCACCTTCGACCGCGACGTCGCCATGCTCACCGACGACGCCGGGGACCCGGGACTGCGCACCACGGAGATGCTCGCGGCGGCGGCGATCCGAGAGGGATGGACCGGCCGCGTCATCGCCTGCCACGCCCGGGCCATGGCGCTCTCTCCCGAGCCTGCGCTGCGCCGCCTCATCGAGCTGGCCCGCCGGGCGCAGATGGGCTTCGTCACCGCCCCGCACACCGGCCCGCTGCATCTCCGCGCGGCCGACCTCCTGGCGGCGGGCCTGCCCGTCGCCCTGGGCCAGGACGATATCGCCGACGCCTACTACCCCTACGGGGAGCACAACCTGCTCGAAGTGGCCTTCCTCGCCTCCCATCTGCTCGGCTGGACCACCGCCTCAGAGATGGACACCCTACTGGACATGGTCACGGTCCAGGGTGGGCGCGTCCTTCGCCTGGACGACTACGGGCTGGCCGTGGGGAAGGGGGGCCATCTCGTGGTGCTCCAGGGAGAAACGGTGCAGGAGGTCCTCGCGCGGCACGCACCGCCGCTGTATGTGATCAGCCACGGTCGACTCGCTGCGGAAACGCAGGGGCAGACCCACATTTATGCGGTAGAGCGCCGATAATCCGACTCGGAGAGGAATCCTGCGGTCAGAAGGAGGGATTCCAGTAATCAATCAGAATCAATATACATCAACATATTCGGTTTGGCGGGGAGAGGGCGCGGATGAGTGGGGGATTCGAGCAGGGCCTCAGGGACGTCATCGCCGTGGAGAGTACGATTTGCCAGGTGGATGGGGGCCTGGGACGGTTGCGTTTCCGCGGCTACGACATCGGAGAGCTGGCCGGGCGCGCCTCCTTCGAAGAGGTGATCGCCCTCCTCTGGGACGGGGACCTCCCGGGAGAACGAGCGCTGCGCACCCTCCGAGGGCAGATGGCCTCGGTCCGGGCGTTGCCCCCCGAGGTCATCAACGCGATGGAAGCCTACCCCCGCGCGGCTCACCCGCTAGAGGCGCTCCGCACCGCGGTTTCCCACCTCTCCATGCACGATCCGGATGGGCGGGTGACCGCGGAGGAGGCGGTGAGACGGAAGTGTGTGCGCCTGACGGCCCAAGTGGCGACGGCGGTGGCGGCCTGGCGGCGGATCCGTGAAGGGCGGAGCGTCGTGCCTCTCGATCCCGCCCTCTCCCATGCGGAGAACTTCCTGCACCTGCTGGACGGCCTCCCGCCGCAGTCCAACGCGGCGGCGGCGATGGACGCGCTGCTGGTCCTGCACGCCGAGCATGAACTGAACGCCTCCACTTTCGCGGCTCGGGTGGTGACCGCCACGTTCTCCGACGTGCACGCCGCCGTCACGGCCGCGCTGGCGGCGCTGAAAGGGCCGCGCCACGGGGGCGCCAACGAAGACGTGCTGGCGATGCTGGAGGCCATCGGCGCGCCGGAGCGGGCAGAGGGCTACATCGGCGCCCGCCTGGCGGCGCGGGAGCGGATGAGCCGGGCCGAACGCGCCGACCCTGCCGCCCGCATCCCCGGATGGGGTCATCCCGTCTACACAGTGGATGATCCGCGGGCGGCGCACCTGCGGACGATCGGCCGCCGCCTGGCGGAAGAGGCCGGGGTCGGCGCCCTGGCGGACACCGCGGAGTCGGTCTATCGCGTGATGAAGGCGCACACCGACCTGCCGGTGAACGTGGACTTCTTCTCGGCCGTGATCTACCGGGCCCTGGCCATCCCGATCGACCTCTGCACCTCGATCTTCGCGGTGGCGCGCGTGGCCGGCTGGTGCGCCCACATCATGGAGCAGTACGGCGGACGGCTGATCCGCCCGCGCGCCGCCTATCTCGGCCCGGCGCCGCGCCCCTTCGTGCCGCTGGCCGCCCGCGGCCCCGACGGCGCCGCGAGAGCCTCCGCCTAGCGATGGTCGTCTGGATTGAAGAGCAACCCTTTCTGACCCGAGCCGAAGTGTGCGCCGCCCTCGGCGTGAAGCCCCAGACGTTGTATGCGTACGTCAGCCGGGGCGTGCTGCACAGTTACCGCCAGGGCAAGCGGCGGGAGCGGCTCTACCTGCTGCGCGAGGTAGAGGGGCTGATGCGGCTGCGTCCTGCCCGAGATCGCCGGCCGCAGCGGGTAGGGCTGCCGCCGGCCGAGGAGTGGATCGGAGAGGTCTAGCCCTCCTCGATGGAGGAGAGTTCATCCTCCCGGCGGAGGATCGCTCCTCGGGGCCCCGCCGAGGCGATCGCGCGCAGATCGTCTGGCAGCGAGTCAAACATCCACCTGAGGAGCCCGCGCAGGGTCGCGCCGTCCTCTGGATGGCGGAACCATCCCCAGAGCCGTTCATATCCGTGCAGCTCCAGGGCGACGTTCTGAATCGACCGCGCTCGCGTGATGCCTTCGCGGAGCCTCGCCTCCGCTTCCTCGGGACGTCCGTCGTGGTACTCCAGGAGCGCCTCGAGGAAGGCGAAGCTGGCCAGGTGATGGGGCGCGCCCCAGCGTTCAACCCCCTGCCGGCGATCGGCCACAAACGTCCGCAGGTCATCGATGCGTCCGGCCGTGTAGAGCGCCTCCCCGACCGGCCCGACGATCTCGCCATCATCGGGGATGAAGACGTCCCATGGAAGAGCCAGGATCTGATCGAGCGTGCGGTGCAGCCCGGCCTGATCCCCATCCAACTTGGCCGCCACCACGCCGGAGATCAGCGCCATCTGCTGCCATCCAGGGTTGGGCGGCAGTTCGAGTTGAAGCGCCTCGGCGAGGAGGGCGCGCGTCCGCTGGATGTCTCCTATCTCGTACATGGCCTGAGCCAGGTACATCAGGGCGAAGGGGAGATGAATCTTGGCGGATGCCCGCAGCATCTGGACGATCTCTTCCGAACGACGGATCGCTTCGCCCCACCGGCCCAGCGCCCGGAGGACGGGAGCGATGAAACTCACCGCGAAGCCCATGCGCCGGCGGTCGCCGATCGATTCCGCCAGCGCGTAGGCCTCCTCCCCGTAGCGCAGCGCCTCCGGGTAGCGTCCCCAGTAGGCGTGGATGACAGACAGATAACTGAGACTGGTGGCCTCCTTGGATTTGTCGCCGCCCTGCCGCGCGGCGGCGAACGCCTCCTCGACCGCGGTAATGGCCTCCGTCCCGTTCGCCGCAGAGAAGTGTCCCATGGCCAGCAGGTTCAACCCGCGGGCGACGCCGGAGAGGTCCCCCGTCTGGCGCAGGAGCGCGATGCCCTCCGGCAGCCGAGAGTCGTCGAGAACGGCCTCTCCCCGATCCCAGCCCACGTTCGCGAGATCGAGGAGGGCGAGTCCGAGGGTGCTGCGGTCTCCGACCTCACGCGCCAGGGCGACCGCCCGAGAAAAGTGCTCCTCAGCCTGGGCCAGCCGCAATTCGCGATGATGGATGAAGCCGACGCGCTGCTCCAGATGCGCCTCCAGTCTGCGGTCGCCGGCCTGTCGCACAAGGGCGAGGGCCCGCTCGAAATCGGCGAGGGCTTCGGGATAGCTGCCGCGCAGTTGATGGACCTCGCCGCGGTCGCGGATGATCTCCGCCACGTCGAGCGGATCGAGGCCGGCGCGCGTCGCCGCTTCCAGCGCCTGCTCGAAGAGGCGGACCGCATCCTCGTTCGCGTACAACCGCCGAGCCTTGTTGGCGGCGCGGTGCAGGTAGCCGGCGGCGCGGGCGTCATCGCCGGCGGCGCGGGCGTGCTCGCCGAGGATATCGACCACGTCCTCGACGCGCTCCCCGAGCGTGCGCTCCAACCAGCGGGCGGCCTCGGCGTGGGCGCGCTGCCGCTGCGCCTTGGGGAGGAGCCCGTACGCCACGTCACGCGTGAGGATGTGCCGGAAGGCGTACTCCAGTTCCCCCGCGATCGCCGAGCGCGGCCGGGCGACGACCAGTTCCTTGGCGATCAACCCCGCGATCGCCGACCGAACGGCGCCGTCGTCCAGGCCGGCGAGGGACCCCGCGGCGGAGGGCCAGAAGGCCCGCCCCAGCACCGAGGCGGCCTGCAGCGTCTGGCGCTCATCGGCGGGTAATCGGTCGATCCGGGCCGTGAGCACGGCCTGGACGCTGTCCGGGATCGCGCCTCCCGGCCCGCTGCCCTCCATGAGCATGCGGAGGAGTTCCTCGACGAAGAGGGGGTTGCCCTCGGCGCGCTGGGCCACCCGCCGGCGCATCTCCGGCGCCAGTCCCCCGCTGCCAAGGGCCAAGACCAGCGCCTCTGTTTCATCGGGACGGAGCGGCTTCAGGTCGAACGCGATGGCGTTGCGGCTCCCGCCGCCCCAGGTGGGCCGCCGGTCCAGCAGATCCGGCCGGGCCAGACAGGCGACGAAGAGCGGCGCCTCCGCGATGCGCTCCACCATGGCCCCGATCAGATCCAGCACGCCGTCATCGGCCCAATGCAGGTCCTCCAGCGCCACGATCACGGGGCGCTCGGCGGCGAGGCCCGTCAACAACTCCTCCCAGGCGTCAAAAAGGGCGCGCCGCATGTGCTCGGGATCGGGGCTCGCTCCATCCACGCCTCCGAATGTGAGCAGCAGGTGCTCGAGCAGGTCCGCTCGCTCGGGAAGGATCCCGGCCAACCACTCGCCGAGTTTCCTCCGCACAGTCTCGGGGCTGTCGGTGTCCATCAAACCGGCCTGGACGCGGAGGATCTCCAAGAGAGCGTGATACCCGATCTGCCCGCCGAAGGCCACGCCGCGGCCGCGCAGGACCAGCGGCATCGGATCGCCGTCGCGCACCTCCGCCAGGAACTCGCGCAGGAGTCGCGACTTGCCTACCCCGGCCTGTCCGAAGATCGTCACGATTTGCACCAGCCGGTCTTCCCGACTGCGCTGATAGAGGTGGCGCAGGAGGCCCAGTTCGCCGTGCCGGCCGATCAGTGGGGCGGCCATCCGCCGCGCTTCCGGCGCCTCGGGGAGCGAGGCTACCGCCGTCCAGACCGTCAGAGGCGCGGACTTGCCTTTCACCGTCAACGGGGGCAAGGGGTGGTATTCTATCGCGTCGCTGGTGGCGCGGTAGGTCCGTTCCCCCACGACGACGGCGCCCGGGGCGACATGCTGCATGATACGCGCTCCGGTCGTGACGGCATCGGCGATGAGAAAGTCCCGGTCGAAGGTCGAGCCCGAGGCGGCCACCACCTCGCCGGTGTTGACGCCGATCCGCACCGCCAGCCGAACGCCATGCGTCTGGACCAGGTGCTCGTTGAGGACCGGCATCGCGTCCCGGATGGCCATCCCAGCGCGCACGGCGCGCTTCGGATCGTCCTCGTGGGTCACGGGGAGACCGAAGACGGACAGCACCTCGTCTCCGATCAGATTGGCCACCGTGCCGTCGAAGCGCTCGACGGCGTGCTGCACCACGGTGTAGAACTTCCCCACGACCGTCCGGGCATCGTCGGGGTCGAGCTGCTCGGTCAGCGGCGTGGAGTCGGCCAGGTCGGCGAAGAGGACGGTGACGACTTTGCGCGCTTCCGCCGTGAGGACCGGCCCCCCGCCGGTGGGGCGGTCGGCGGAGGACGTCAGCGGAATGCCGCAGTTGGCGCAGAAGCGGGCGCCTTCCGCCACCGCCGCGCCGCACTCCGGGCAGACCTCCTGCTGCGGCTTGCCGCAATTCGCGCAGAACCGGGCCCCGGGAGGATTGGGCTGGCTGCAGTTCCAGCAGGGACGCGTGTCGGTGAGCATCGTGACGTCCGATCTCAAAGGGGATTCGCAAAGGCGGAAGGGAACCCCTCCGGTCGTGAGGCCGCCCGCCGCCGTCGTCGCCGGCGCCGCCAACGTCGATATCAAAGTGCGGAGCAGCCTCCCGCCCGGCGGGGGCGTCTCGACGCCGGGTCGGATCCGCCTCTGCCCCGGCGGCGTCGCGCGCAATGCCGCCGAGGCGCTGGCCCGCATGGGTGCGGAGGTTCGTCTGCTCTCCGCCGTGGGACAGGACGCCTGGGGGGACTGGGTGATCGCGGCCACCGCCGCGGGCGGCGTCGATTGCACGGGCGTCCTGCGCCGGCCGGGTCAGACCGGCCTGTACGTGATGGTCAACGGCGCGGGCATCGCTGATACCGCCATCATCGAATCCGTTGATCCGCGGTCATGGCCGGGGTCCGCGGAGGGGCCGGCTCCGTTGCTCGTCCTCGACGCCAACCTCCTCGAACCGGTGCTCGCCGCCCTCGCCGCTCCGGCGGAACGGATCGCGTTAATCGGCACTTCCCCGGCAAAGGTGGCACGGTTGCGTGAGCTGCTGCCGCGGACATGGCTGATCTGCCTGACCGCCGCCGAAGCCGCCGTGCTGGTGGGGGTGGCCGCTCCGCCCGGCGGGGAACCACTTGCCCGTGCAGTCCAGGCGCTGGGGCCGGCTCACGTGTTGCTCACCGAAGGACCGAGGGGCCTGGGGTTGCTCGTCGAGAAGTGGATGGCCCACCCCGCGCGTACTCCCGATGCGTTCGTGGACGCGACCGGGGCGGGGGATGTCGCGGCCGCTGCCGTCATCTACGGCCTCGCCGCGGGGAGTGCCCCTGAGCGCGTCCTCGCCGCCGGCGCTGAGGCCGCCGCGATGACCATCGCGACCTGGGGGAATGTGCCCCCGGAAGTGGGAACTGTATGGAGTGGTACGTAGTTGGGGTACCCCCCCAGGGTTTCGCTATGCGAACCTGGGGGGACTTGAGCGACGGGAGCGTGCCCGGATGAGGCCCCAGATGCCCATCCCGCTAGACGTCAGCGACGAGATCCAGATCAGCCTCGGCCTGGGGGGGCCGGTCGTGGCCCTGGAATCCTCCGTGATCACCCACGGCCTGCCCTATCCGGCCACTCTGGAGGCAGCGCGGCGCACCGAGCGAGCCGTCAGGGAGGGAGGGGCGGTCCCCGCGGTCGTGGCGCTGGTAGAGGGCAGGGTCCGCGTGGGCCTCTCCGCTGATGATCTCGCGCACCTGGCCGCCCCCGGCGTGGCGAAGGTCGCCCGGCGCGATCTCGCGGTGGCGATCGCCCGATCCAGCAGCGGCGGCACCACCGTCTCGGCCACGCTGGCTGTCGCCCACGCCCTCGGCATTCGCGTGCAGGCGACTGGTGGGATCGGGGGGGTGCATATCGGCGCGGAGCGGACCTGGGACGTCTCGGCCGACCTGGACGAACTGAGCCGCCGGCCGCTGGTGCTGGTCTGCTCGGGTGCCAAGGCGATCTGTGACGCGGGGGCGACGCTCGAAGCGCTGGAGAGCCGGGGGGTCACGGTGGCCGGGTATCGCACCACTCGCTTTCCCCTCTTCTACATCGCCGACAGTGGTTACGCCGCGCCGTGGACGGTGGAAACACCGGCCGAGATCGCCGCCATCGCCCGGGCCAAGGAACGGCTGGGCGATCCCAGCGCGCTGGTAATCGCCAATCCTCCGCCGCCCGGCGTCGCGCTCGATCCGGCGGCGGTGGCCGACGCAGTGGGCCGCGCCATCGCGCGCGCCGAGACCGAGGGCATCCGGGGCGGGGACCTGACGCCCTACCTGTTGGGAGAGGTGGATCGTCTGACCGGCGGCCTGGCCGTCGAGGCCAACCTGGCATTGCTGGAAGCGAACGCCGCGCTGGGGGCCCAGATCGCGGTGGCGCTGACGGAGGAGCGGCTTCCCGCCTAACGCGCACGGCTTCTCCCGGTATCCGGGTCGATCCCCTCGGTAGAGGAAGACCCGCCTTCCAGATAAAAGGAAGTTCATCGTGGACGAGAGTCCGGGACTTGGCGCCACGCTGCGCGCCGCCCGCGAGGCGCGTGGGCTCTCCCTCGCGCAGGCCGAGCGGCTGACCAAGATCCGCGCCCTCTTTCTGGCGGCGCTGGAAGAGGAACGCTACGCCGACCTGCCGCCGCGGCCCTATGCCAAGGGGTTCGTCCGCGCCTACGCGTTGGCCCTAAGCCTCGACTCGGAGACGGTGCTGGCCCTCTTTGAGTCCCGCATCCCCCC
Organism: bacterium; assembly: GCA_050695215.1. GTDB lineage: Bacteria > Sysuimicrobiota > Sysuimicrobiia > Sysuimicrobiales > Humicultoraceae > JACQGZ01. The sequence goes on along the minus strand of JBOGSD010000068.1, from coordinate 67,210 downwards.
GGCGGCGCCGCCGCCTCTCAGAGAGGCGGCAGAAATTCCGCTCGAGCCCCCGGCGCCGCCCTCGCGGCTGCGCCGCATCGTGACGGTGGCCCTCTGGATCCTGATCCCGGTTGTCATCGCGCTCGCCGTGGTCCTCTACCTCAACGTCCGGAGTTTCGTGCGGACGGATCCCCGCGCCGCCCCCTCGCCCCCGGCGGCCTTCTCGCCGGCCACGCCGCCCGCGTCCCCACCTCCCGTCCAGCCGCCGGCCATGACGCCACCGCCGGCGGGCGCTGTGCCCTCTCCTCCGGGGCCAGGGGGGGAGGGGATTACGCTCGTCCTCACGGCGACCGGCACCTCCTGGCTCCGTGTCATCGTGGACGGGGAACGGATCTTCCAGGGCACCGTCTATGCAGGCGACGCCGGGACATGGACCGCGGCGCGGGCATTGGAGATCAGGATCGGCAACGCCGGGGTGGTGGAACTGACCGTCAACGGTCGTGACCTGGGCACTCCTGGGCGTCCCCGCCAGGTCGTCACGCTGCGCTTCCCCGAGTCGCCCGAGGAACCCTAACGCGTGCGCGCCGAGCTCCTCTCGGTTGGGACCGAGCTCCTCCTCGGTCAGATCACCGACAGCAACGCCGCCTACCTGGCCCGGGTGCTCGCCTCCGCCGGTGCCGATCTCTTCTTCAAACAGACCGTTGGGGATAACGCGGCCCGCCTGACTGAAGTCGTGCGCCTGGCCCTCGGCCGCGCTGAGCTGATCGTCATCACCGGCGGCCTGGGCCCGACGGAGGACGACCTCACGGTGGCCACCGTCGCGGCGGCGCTCGGACTGCCCCTCATGCGTGACGAGACCGTGGCCGCTTCGATCCGAGACTTCTTCGCGCTGCGGGGGCGGCCTGCGCCAGAGTCGGTGTACAAACAGGCGCTCATTCCCAGCGGCGCGCAGATCATCCCGAACCGGCGCGGCACCGCTCCCGGAGTGGTGGTGGCCCTTGGCGGGTCCACGATCGTCATGATGCCGGGGGTCCCCGGGGAGATGGAGGGCATGGTGGAGGACTTCCTCGTGCCCTGGCTCCGCGCCCGTACGGGAGAGACGGTGATCCGCTCGCGCGTCCTCAGGGTCACCGGGCTCGGCGAATCCGCCGTGGAGGAGCGGATCAAGGATGTGCTCCGGCTGCCCGCTCCAACCATCGCACCGTACGCGAAATTGGGTGAGGTGCACCTCCGTCTGACGGCCAAGGGGCCGCCGGCCGAGGTGGAGGCCCAGCTGGCCGCCGGCGAGGCCGCTGTCCGTGAGCGGCTGGGGAACCTCATCTTTGGCGTCGACGATGACACCCTCGAAGTCGTCGCCGGACGGCTCCTCCTGGAGCACGGGATGACCGTGGCTGTGGGGGAATCGTGCACGGGCGGCCTGACCGCCGACCGGTTGACCGCCCTCCCCGGCAGTTCGGCCTACTTCCGGTTCGGCGCAGTCGCCTACAGCAACGCGGCCAAGACGGCATTGCTCGGCGTCTCTCCCGACCTCCTCGATCGCCAGGGGGCGGTGAGCGCGGCCGTGGCCGAGGCGATGGCGCGAGGCGCGCGCGAACGGGCAGACAGCGACCTGGCCCTCGGCATCACGGGGGTCGCCGGGCCCGCTGGTGGCAGCGCCGAGAAGCCGGTGGGATTGGTCTTTATCGCCCTGGCGGACCGGGAAGGGGTGCACAGCCGGGCGTGGCGATTCGGCAAACAGCCCGGCCGCCGCGGGATCCGCTTTCTGGCCAGCCAGGCCGCCCTGGATCTGATCCGCCTCCGCCTGCTGCGTTCCTGAGCGGCATGGGCGTCTCAGGGCAGCGGCACCGCATCTTCATCGCCGTGCACCTCGCCGGCGCGCTGCGCGACGAGATCGTCCGCCTGGAGGAGCGCCTGCGGCAAGCCGGCGCCCCGCTGCGGTGGATTTCGCCGGAGAGCCTGCACTTCACCGTGCGCTTCCTCGGGGAGATCTCCCCCGCGCAGCTGGCGCAGGTCCGTCTGGCCACCCGCGAGGCCGCCGCCTCGGCATCGCCTTTCCGCCTGGTCCTCCGGGGGGTGGGAGCGTTTCCCTCTCTGGCGCGGCCCCAGGTCATCTGGATCGGTGTGCACGAAGGAAGCGAGCACCTGGCCGTGATCTCGGCCCGCCTGGATGACGCCCTCGCCCGCCACCGCTTCCCGCGTGAGAAACGACCGTATGTGGCCCACCTCACCATCACCCGCCTGAAGCACCAGCGCCGCTGGGGGGAGATCGTCCGCGCGCTCAGTGGATTTAAGGATGTCCCGGTGGGCGCGCAGTCGGTGGACTCGTTGGCGATCATGGAGAGCCACCTCCATCCAAAAGGCGCCAGATACACCAGCCTCCAGGAGGTTCCACTGGGCGTCGCCTTGAATCCTCCTGAGGAGCACCGCTAGATCTGGTGCGGGGATCGGCCGATCACCCCAGGATTTGATGCGATGTGCTGCCGGACGCCCCTCCTCAATATCGGCCGGAGCAGAGGGTTTTGCAGAGTTGACATGCGAACATTTGTTTGGTACTGTGGCGGCATCTCAAATGGACGATGCGGCCGGGCGGGGCGGCGTGACTGAGGGAGGAATCGCGGCATGAATGAGCGCCAGCGAGCGTTGGAGCTCGCTTTGACCCAGATCGAGAAGCAGTTCGGCAAGGGCTCCATCATGAGGCTGGGCGAAGCCTCTGCCAAATTACAGGTGGAAGTGATTTCGACAGGCTCGGTGGCCCTGGACGCGGCCCTGGGGGTGGGCGGCGTCCCCCGGGGGCGGGTCGTGGAGATCTACGGGCCCGAAGCCTCCGGGAAGACCACGCTGGGCTACCACATCATCGCCGAGGCGCAGCGCGACGGCGGCGTCGCCGCCTTCATCGACGCCGAGCACGCCCTCGACCCCAACTACGCCCGGGCCGTGGGGGTAGACATCGATGGCCTGTTGCTCTCCCAGCCCGACAGCGGCGAGCAGGCCCTCGAGATCGCGGAGATGCTCGTGCGCAGCGGCGCGGTGGACGTCATCGTCATCGACTCGGTCGCCGCGCTGGTGCCGCGGGCTGAACTGGAAGGGGAGATGGGCGACGCCCACGTCGGCCTGCACGCCCGGCTGATGTCCCAGGCGCTGCGCAAACTGGTGGGGACGATCAGCAAGTCCCACACCACCGTGATCTTCATCAACCAGATCCGAGAGAAGATCGGGGTCATGTTTGGCTGCTTCCACTACAATGCTCGCGTCGTGCTCGCTGACGGAAGCAGAATGAAGATCGGCAAGATCGTCAACCAGCGGATACCCGTCGAGGTGCTCAGTTACGATGCCGCGACCGGGAGGCTGCAGCCGCGCCGCGTCGTGAATTGGTTCGACAATGGGAACGCCGAGCATTTCCTCCAATTCGAGATCGAAGGGGGTCCGTCGGGCCGGCGCCGATTTGGCGTTACTCCCAACCACATGATATTCACGCCCCGGGGAGAAGTTCCCGCGGGTGAGCTCCGCGAAGGTGACGAGGTATTGGCTTCAGTCGAAGACTACCGTCTGACCGAGGATCAATTGCAGCTCATCCTGGGCGGGACGCTGGGTGACGGAGCGCTCCGGCAGGTGAGTACCCAGGCGGCGTCCTTCCGGGTGGGCCATGGGGAAGCACAAACCGCATATGCGAGATGGAAGCACTGGATGCTGGAACCGTTCTCGCAGGACTTCGGTCCCAGGGGCAATGGACAGGGATTTGAAACACTCGCATTCCCCACGCTTGCTGAACTGCGGACCAGTTTGTACGCCGAAGGCCAGCGAACCGCCGCGGCAACGGTCCTTGACCAACTCGATGCCCGCGGCGTGGCCGTATGGTACGGCGACGACGGATCCTTCGCCGGGCACTTTGCACGCTGGGGTCACGGAAAGGCTGCGATTTACAACACGTCGCTTCAGGGCACTGACCGGGAACGGGTGGCCGCCCTGTTTGAACGGCTCGGAGTGGGTCGACCGCGTGATGACGGCCGGGGGTTTTGGTTTACGGCAGAGCAGACCGCGAAGTTTCATGAATTGATCGCCCCCTATCTCCATCCGTCAGTGGATTATAAGCTTCACCCCACGTTGCGCGGTCGATATGCCTGGCAGCCCGATCTCAGTGATGCACACTTGAACGGAACCCGCCTCTCGGCCCGACGGTATCTCCGTGCCGTCCCCGCGAGGATCGCCCGGATCTACAAGAAGCCGCCGACACGCTCCATGCGGCGGTTTGATCTGGAGGTTGAGGGCAACCACACCTATCTCGTCGGCGGTGCTGTCGTCCACAACTCGCCGGAAACCACCACTGGCGGCCGCGCCCTCAAGTTCTATTCCTCCGTGCGCATGGAGATCCGCCGCATCGAGTCCATCAAGAGCGGGGAAGAGATCAAGGGCATGCGGGCGCGGATCAAAGTGGTGAAGAATAAGCTCGCCCCGCCCTTCCGCGACGCCGAGGTGGACATCTTCTACGGACAGGGGATTTCCCGGACCGGCAGCCTGCTCGACACGGCGCACGCCGCCGGACTGATCAGCCGCACCGGCACCTGGTTCTCCTACGGCGACCTCCGCCTGGGCCAGGGGCGGGACAACGCGCGCGATTTCCTGGAGAGCAATCTCGAGCTGGCCCGCGAGCTGGAGACGCGGACCCGGGACACGCTGGGACTGCCCCGGCGCAACGGCGCAGGCTCACGCGACGGCGCCGAGGGCAAGCGCGAAGCAACAGGGGTCAAGGAGGCGCCGGTCAAGGTCAAGGCCTGACCAATGCAGATCGGACGAATCCGGCCGGCGGGACGGGGGGGCCACTTGCGCGCCGTCACGCTTGCCGATAGCCGCCGGTTCTTGGTGGACGCGGAACGCGCTCTCCCTCTTGCCCTTACCGAGGCAACGGAGATCGACGCGCTGGTCCTCACACGCCTCGCCACGCTGGACGAGGAGACTCGTGCCCGTGAGGCCGCCCTGGCGCTCCTGCGCTACCGCCCGCGCAGCCGGGCAGAACTGACCGGACGGCTCCGAAGGCGGGGCTTCGCCCTCCCCGCCGTGGAGGCGGTGCTGACCGACCTGGTTCAGGCCGGGACGATCGACGACCGGCGTTTTGCCAGGCTCTGGATCGATGGCCGGCTCGCCGCGGGCCGCAGAGGGCCGCACCGGCTGCGGGCCGAGCTCCGCCTCAAGGGCGTCGCCTCCGACATCATCGAGGAGACGCTGCGCGCGGCGCTGCCACCGGAGCAGGAGGAGCAGATGGCGGCCGCCGCGGCGGCGCGCTATCTGAGCCGCGGACAGGCGCTCACCCTGGATGTTCGCCTGCGCCGCCTGGCCGGTCTCCTCAGGCGGCGGGGATTCTCCGGCAGCACCATCGCCCCGATCCTCAGGGAGGCCGCGCGGCAGTTGGGCCCTGGCCCGAACGGCGGAACCCTGCGGCGGCGGGGGAGGAACGAGGTCCTGGACCCCTCATGACAGGACGCCCTCTGCAGCGCTATCCTGACCGCCCCGACGGCGGCCAGTTGATCTTAGAATTCGCCGCGAAGGGATCGCCAGATCGCTTCAGCGACCGCACGACCGAACGGGCGGCAGATCGGGCCCTGGAGGGGTTGAACGAAGAGCAGCTCCGCGCGGTGACGTTCGGGGAAGGGCCACTGCTCATCGTCGCCGGAGCCGGGACGGGAAAGACGTCGGTGATCACCCGCCGCATCGCCTGGCTGATCGCCGCCCGCCGCGCGCGCCCCTCGGAGATCCTGGCCCTCACGTTCACCGACAAGGCCGCCGCGGAGATGGAAGAACGCGTCGACCTGCTCACCCCCTACGGCTACACGGACATCACCATCGGCACGTTCCACGCCTTCGGCGACCGGGTGCTGCGCCAGCACGCCCTGGAGTTGGGGCTGCCCCCGGACGTGCGCGTCCTCTCCCGCGCCGAGCAGGTGCTCTTCCTGCGCGACCGCCTCTTCGAGCTCCCCCTGCGGTACTACCGGCCCCTCGGCGACCCGACCCGGTACGTGGAGGCGCTCATCGCCCTCTTCAGCCGGGCGAAGGACGAGGACGCCGGACCGGAGGAGTACGCTGCCTTCGCGGAGCGGGTGTCCGCGGCCGCCGCCCAGGCTTCCGACGACGCCGAATTGGCCGACGCGGCGCGCAAGCAGGGCGAACTGGCGCAAGCCTACCGCGTCTACCAGACAATGCTTGGGCGCGAAGGGCTGCTCGATTTCGGCGACCAGATCACGCTGCCCCTGCGCCTCTTCCGCGAGCGCCCCGGCGTGCTGCGCGCCTACCAGGAACGGTTCCGCTATATCCTGGTGGACGAATTTCAGGACACCAACTACGCGCAGTTTCAATTGGTGCAGCTGCTGGCGGGGCAGCACCGCACCGTCACCGTCGTCGGCGACGACGATCAGGCCATTTTCAAGTTCCGCGGCGCCTCGATCAGCAACATTCTGGGGTTCACCGCGACCTATCCCGACGCGACCCAGGTCGTCCTCACCCGCAACTACCGCTCACCCCAGCCCGTGCTGGACGTCGCCTACCGGTTGATCCGCCACAACGATCCCGACCGGCTGGAGGTCCGCAACCAGATCGACAAACGGCTCACGTCCAGCTCGACGGGTCCGGAGGTGCAGCACCTGCACTTCGATACCCTCAGCAGTGAAGCCGACGGGGTGGCTGCGCACATCGCCGAGCGGGTGGCCGCCGCGGCGTACCGGTACAAAGACTTCGCCATCCTGGTCCGCAGCAACCACGACGCCGACCCCTTCCTGCGGGCGCTCAACTTGCGGGGGGTGCCGCACCGCTTCACCGGCAACCGCGGGCTCTACAACCGGGAGGAGATCCGCCTCGTGCTCGCCTTCTTGCGGGCGCTGGCCAATCCGGCGGACAACCTCAGCCTCTACTACCTGGGGATCTCGCCGATCTACCTGATCAGCCCGACCGACGTGGCCAAGGCGCTGGCGTATGCCAACCGGCGGAACCGGACCCTGGAGTACGTCTTCCGACGACTGACCGCCTTCTCCGATCTGGCCGAAGAGATCGGGCCGGAGACCCGGGCGGCGCTGGATCGCCTGCTCGACGACCTCGACGAGATGCGCCGCCTGATGAAAGACCAGCCCACCGGGCGTGTCCTCTACAGCTATCTCGTCAGCCGCACCGGGCTGGTGGGACGGTTGGCGACCTCCGAGAACCCCACCGACGAGATGGCCGTGCGCAACCTCGCCCGTTTCTTCGAGATCGTGGCGCGGTACGGCGAGATTGCCACCTACGATCGCGTCCCCGAATTCGTCAAGCACCTGGACGACCTCATCGCCGCCGGGGACGACCCGGCGATGGCCGAGGCCGATTTCGACAGCGACGCCGTCAACGTTCTCACCGTGCACAAGGCCAAGGGGCTCGAGTTTCCCGTCGTGTTCCTGGTCTCGGCCGTGGCCGACCGCTTCCCCACGCGCAACCGCGGGGAACCGATCGCCCTGCCCGATCCGCTGGTGAAGGATCTCCTGCCGCAGGGCGATTTCCACCTGCAGGAGGAGCGGCGCCTCTTCTACGTGGCGATGACGCGAACGAGGCGCGAATTGTACCTGACCAGCGCGCGCGACTACGGCGGGGTGCGGCCACGCAAGGTCAGCCGCTTCGTGCTGGAGGCGCTCGACCGTCCCGCGCCGGAGTCCGCCGCCTTCCGAGCCGCCCCCACGGAGACGATCCAGCGGCACGCGCCGCCCACGGAGGGGCAGCAGACCCTGGCCGGGGTGATCCCGCCGGAGGAACCGCTGAGCCTCTCGTTTCGCCAGGTGGACGACTACGCGACCTGCCCGCTGAAGTTCAAGTACACGCACATCCTGCGCGTGCCGCTGCTGCGCGACCATCGCGTCGTCTACGGCAGCGCCGTGCACGAGGCGGTGCGTGAGTACAACCGCCGGCGCGCCCGCGCCCAGCCCGTCACCGCTGCCGACCTGCTGACGATCTTCGAGCGGGCCTGGATCAACGAAGGGTTCATCAGCCGTGAGCACGAGGACCAGCGCATGGAGGAGGGGCGGGCGGTCCTGCGCACCTTCTTCGATTTTCAGGAGGCCCAGGGTCGGCGCCCCACCTTCGTGGAGGCGCCCTTTTCCTTCCAGGTGGGGCTGACCCGGGTGAAAGGTCGTTGGGACCGCGTCGACCTGCGCGGATCTGACGCGGTCGTCATCGACTTTAAGACCAGCGATGTGCGCACGCAGAAGGACGCCGACCGTCGCGCGCGGGAGAGCCGCCAGCTCGGCATCTACGCCCTAGCCTATCGGGAGGTCTACGGCAAACCGCCGGAACGGCTGGAACTGCACTTCCTGGGGCCGCAGCAGGTGCTCGTCGGAGAGACCGCGCCGGACGAGGAGATGCTGGCCGAGGCGACACAGGTGATCGAGCACGCCTCAGGGGGCGTCCGCGCGCAGCAGTTCATCGCCACCCCCGACTACTATGTGGCCTGCCGCTATTGCGCCTTCAACTCGATCTGCCCCTACACCGCGACAGGCGATCCGGTGCTGCCGGAGACGCCGGAATGATGAGGCCGCCGGAGACGCCGGAATGATGAGGCCGCCGGAGACGCCGAAAAGATGAGGCCGCCGGAGACGCCGAAAAGATGAGGCCGCCGGACACTTTGAAATGATCAAGCTCTTGCACACGGCCGATGTGCACCTGGGGATGGCCTTTCCGGCCCTGGGAGAGCGCGGGCGGGACCACCGCGAGCAGTTGCAGCGGACCTTTGCCCGGCTCGTCGACGTGGCGCTGGCCGAACCGGTCCACCTGCTGCTCATCGCCGGAGATCTCTTCCATTCCCACCGCCAGAGCGAGGGGACGCTGGGCTTCGTCCGTGAGCAATTCCTCCGCCTGCGCGACGCAGGGGTGCGCGTCGCCTTGCTGGCCGGCAACCACGACCGGCTGGGAGAGGGGAGCGTCTGGGCGCGGGCCCGCATTGAAGACGTCTGTTCCAACGTGACGCTCTTTGGGTCCGATCCTCGGGTGAAAGCGTACCCCGATCTCGATCTGACCGTCGTTGGCCAGTCAGTGGGACCAGAGGGGCCGCAACCGTTGCGCGCCTGGCCGAAGGAGCGGGGGGCCCGCTTTGCGATCGGCCTGGCCCACGGCAGCGCCTACCGGGAAGGCGTGGTCGAGGCCGGCACGATCCATCCCTCAGATATCCGCGCGCTCGCTCTCGACTACCTCGCCCTGGGCGACTGGCATACCGCCCAGCAGGTCACGCCTCCACCCGCACCCGCCTGGTACGCCGGAGCGCCGGAGTTTCTGGCGATGGACCAGGAAGCGGGACAGGCGCTCCTGGTCACGATTCCCGCGCCCGGACAAGCCGAGGTCACGCCCATCCCGGTGGGACGACGGCGCTACCGCCGGGTGGAGCTGGACATCTCCGGACTCGATCCCGACCGGGTCCGAGCTCAGCTGGCCGCGGAGGCGAACCCCGATGCGGTGCTCGATGTCGTCTTGAGCGGAACCGTGACGCCAGAGCACACCCTGGAGGCCCGGGAGCTGGAGGAGAAGCTCGCCGAAGGATGTTTCCGCGCGCGTGTGCGTAATCAGTCGCGGCTCTGGCTGGACGAGGAGACGCTCAACGCCTTCCCGGAGCGGACGCTCGTGGGACGCTACATCCGGCTGATGCGTGAGCAGGCACAGGCCGCGGCTCTGGAAGAGCAGGATCTCTTTGAGGAGGCGCTGCAGACCGGGGTGAGCCAGCTCCTGGCGGAGGCGGGCGCCGGCTGATGCGGTTGCTCGCCCTCCGTCTGCGCAACTTCCGCCGCTTCGACGATGCGGAGTACCGCTTCGATCCGGGCCTGAACCTCCTGGTCGGTCCCAATGAGGCCGGCAAGTCGACGCTGCGTCAGGCCATCCTGGCCGCGTTCTTCGTCAACCCGGCCACGACGGCCAAGAAGGTCGCCGAGTGGCGCCCCTGGGGCAGCGACCGCGTGGGCTCCATCTCCGTAGAGTTTGAGCTGGACGGCAGGCGCTTCGAGCTGCGCAAGGATTTCGAGCACCGCCGCACGGAGCTCCGTGATCTGCTCAACGGCGTGTCGTGGGAAGGCGGCAAGGTCCAGGAACGGCTGCAGCATGCCCTTGGCCTCTCCACAGAGCCCTTGTATCGGTCGACGGCCATGATCGAGCAAACCGAGCTGACCGTCCTGCAGAAAGGCGCCACGGACATCGGGCAGCGCCTCTCCCGCATCATTCAGGCCGGCCCGGGAGATGCCGAGGCGGGCGCAGTGATCAAGAAGCTGGACAAGGAACTGGCTGAACTGGAGAAGGGGCTGGATGGTCGTCCCGTAAAAACGCCCGGGGTGATTCGCGGCCGGCAGGACGAGGTGGCCGCGCTGACGCGGGAGCGGGATGGACTCCGCCGCCGCGTCGAGGTGCTGGAGGGACAGCGGGAGGAGCTCAGGCGCCTCCGAGAGGAGGCCGACCGGGCGGCCACCGACCTCGCCGACCGGGAGGCCCTGCTCACCGAGAACCAGCGGCTGCTCCGCATCGATCGCGAGTTGGAGCACTTCCGCGCGGAGGCCCGGCAACTGGCGGAACGCGTGAACGCCGTCGAGCGAGGGTACGATCGCCTCGAAGGCATTGGGCGCGACCTGGAGGCGCTCCAGGCCAGCGGAGTCCCCGACGACACCGCGGTCGCCCGCATCCACGCGGCGGCCGGGCGGGTGCAGCAGCAGGAGAAGACCGCCGAGGACCTGGCACGCAGGGTCGGTGCCGCCGAGACGCTGACCGGAAGCGTGACGGCATCCGCCGCCTCCGTCGACGCGCGGAGCCGGAGACGACCCCTCGGCTGGCTGCTGATCGTCCTCGCCGCCGTCGCCGCGGCGGCGGCGGCTGTCTGGTCGGTCGGACCCCTCTGGCCCGCGGCGGTGGCGGCCGGCCTGGCTGGCCTCCTCCTGCTCGGCCTCGAGCAACGGCGGCGGCGGCGCCGTGAGGACGTGGCGCGGACACGCGCCGAGGCCCTCCTGCGGCTGGAGGAGGCCAAACGACACCTCGCCGCGGCCCAGGAAGAACTGATCGCGGCACAGGCGGCCCTCCAAGAGACGGTCGCCGGGGCCGGGAGCGCCACCGTGGAGGAGGCGCTGGCGCGCCACGCGCGGATGCGCCAGCTGGAAGACGACCGGACCGGCACCGGGAGTCAGGTGGCAGCCCATCTCGGCGGGCAGGACCTTGCGGATCTCCGAGAGGCGCGCGACCGGCGGCGCGCGGACGTGGCCGGACGGGAGATTCAGCTGAGCGACGCGGAGGCCAAACGCCTCACCGGCCTCGAGGTGCAGCAGCTCGAGCGGACGGTGAAGGACCTCACCCAGACGGTGCATACGCTCGCAGGGCGGCGAGAATATCTGGAGCGGGAGACCGCCCAGGGCGCGCCCGACGATGAAGCGCTGGCGGCCACCGAGGAGCGCCTGGCCGACCGGCAGGAGGCCCTCGAGACGGCGGAGCGTCGGGGACGAGTGGTCCGTCTGGCGTCCGCAGGGCTGCGGTTGGCCCGAGAGCTCACCGTGATCCCGGCCCGGCAGCGCGTGGAGGAGCGGGCGGGAGAGTACCTGGCCCTCCTCACTCAGGCGGCGTATGGGCGAGTCAGCATCACGGAAAACCCGCTGCAGATCACGGTGTGGGCCGACGCGGCGGCACAGTGGGTCGAGCCGGCCGAACCGACCCTCAGCCGGGGCACCGCCGACCAGGTCTACCTGGCCGTCCGCCTGGCCCTGGTGGAGGTGCTCTCGGAGGGGCGGCGCCCGCCGCTGCTGCTGGACGACCCCTTTGGCTCCTTCGATCCGGAGCGTCTGGCCGCGGCGATGGCCCTGCTGCGCCGCGTCAGCGAGACCCACCAGGTGTTGCTGTTTACGTGCCGCCCGGAGTATGAACCCTACGCCGACCGCGTCATCCCCGTGGACGCCTCCGCGCCGCCGCCGCCCGACCTGCCCGGGCCCCTCTGGCAGCCACCCCCCACGACGCACTGACCAGCGCCGCGGCCGGGGTCCCCGAGCCGGGTAGTGTCCTGGGTTTCTTGACCTGTTTTTGACCTCTCGCGTAGAATGACGGAGATAGGTCTTGTGCGCTCATTTCCGCTCGAACGGCAGGTGATGCGCGCGGCGTTCTGCAGCAGGGTGACGGTCGCCCCCGCGGGGGCGCCGTTCTCATATTCGCCCGCCATCAGGCGGGCAGAGGAGGTGACCACCCATCGACCCCCTCGCGATCGGATTGCTCGTTGGGGTGGGGGTGATCGCGTTCCTCCTTGGATTCTTCCTGCGCAAGAGCGTCGCCGAGGCGCGGATTCAATCCGCCGAGACCGCCGCCCGCAAGATTGTGGAGGAGGCGGCGAGAGAGGCAGACGCAAAGAAGCGGGAGACAGTCGTCGAAGCCAAAGACGAGGCCTTCCGGCTGAAACGAGAATCTGAGCGTGAGATCCGCGAGCAGCGGACGGAAATCCAGCGCCTCGAGCGGCGTTTGGTCCAGCGTGAGGAGAACCTCGAACGGCGGGGAGAAGTCCAGGAGAAACGCGAACGGCTGATCGCGCAGAAGGAACAGGACGTGACGGGGGCGCGCGAAGAGGTCGACGCCCTCAGAGAACACGCCAAGGCTGAGCTCCAGCGCGTTTCCGGGCTCACCGCCGACGAGGCGCGGGAGCAGTTGCTGCGCCAGGTCGGCGATGAGGCGCGCGGGGATGCGGCCGCCCTGACCAAGAAGATCGAATCCGGGGCCCGGGAGGACGCCGACCGGCGCGCCCGCGAGATCGTCGCCCTGGCCGTCCAACGCGTGGCCGCCGACCACACGGCGGAGATCACCGTCTCGGTTGTCCCCCTGCCCAACGAAGAGATGAAGGGCCGGGTGATCGGCCGGGAGGGCCGCAACATCCGCGCGCTGGAGAGCCTCACCGGCGTGGACCTGATCATCGACGATACTCCCGAGGCGGTCACGCTCTCCTCCTTTGACCCGGTGCGGCGGGAGATCGCTAAGCTGGCCCTGGAGAAGTTGATCGTCGACGGGCGCATCCACCCCGCCCGCATCGAGGAGATGGTGGAAAAATCCCAGCGGGAACTGGAGCAGCGCATCAAGGAGGAGGGGGAGCAGGCCGCGTTCGAGGCCGGGGTGCACGGGCTGCACCCGGAGGAGATCAAGATCCTCGGCCGGCTGAAGTTCCGCCACTCTTACGGCCAAAACCTGCTCCAACACTCGGTGGAAGTGGCGCTGCTGGCGGGCCTGCTGGCCACCTACCTGGAGGCCGATCCCGCCCTGGCCCGGCGGGCCGCCATCCTCCACGACATCGGCAAGGCGCTCACCCACGAAGTGGACGGGACCCATTCTGCCATCGGCGTGGATCTCTGCCGGCGCTACCATGAGCCGCCCGAGGTGATCAACGCGATCGAGTACCATCACGGAGACGCCGAGGCCACCTGCGTCGAGGCGATCATTGTGGCGGCGGCCGACGCCATCTCGGCCAGCCGGCCGGGGGCGCGCAAAGAGACCGTCGAACTGTACATCAAGCGGCTGCAGAACCTCGAACAGCTGGCCGCCTCGTTCCCAGGAGTGGAGAAATCCTTCGCGATCTCGGCCGGCCGTGAGATCCGCGTGATCGTGAAGCCGACGGAGGTGGACGACCTTTCGGCCCAGGCCCTCGCCCGCGATCTGGCCAAGAAGATCGAAGCGGACCTGGAGTATCCGGGGCAGATCAAGGTCACGGTCCTGCGCGAGACGCGGGCCATCGAATACGCCCGCTGACCGCCATGCCTCAGGCGGCGGCCGGCGCGGGGGCCGCGGAGGCGGACGGGACGGCTGTCGATGAGAATTTTGCTGATCGGCGACGTCACCGGCAAACCCGGCCGGCGCATCCTCAAGGCGCTCCTCCCCCAGCTGCGGCGGCGGCATGGCGCCCACCTCGTCATCGCCAACGGCGAGAACGCGGCCGGAGGGATGGGCATCACCGAGGAGACGGCGGAGGAGATCTTTGCCGCGGGCGTCGACCTCATCACCGGCGGCAACCACACCTGGCGCAACCGCGACGCCTACGGGCTGCTGGACGCGCATCCCCGCGTGCTCCGGCCGGCCAACTACCCCCCGGGGGCGCCCGGTCGGGGGGCGGCCACGGTGGAAGCGGACGGGACGGCGGTCGGAGTGCTCAACCTGCAGGGCCGCGTCTTCATGGGAGAATTGGACGACCCCTTCCGCGCCGCCGACGCCGCGGTGACGGAACTGCGCGATCGCGCGGCGGTGATCGTCGTGGACTTTCACGCGGAGGCCACCTCGGAGAAGATCGCCATGGGCTGGCATCTGGACGGCCGCGTCTCCGCGGTCGTCGGAACGCACACCCACGTCCAGACCGCGGACGAGCGCATCCTGCCGGGTGGGACCGCCTACATCACCGACGTCGGCATGACGGGGCCGCGGGACGGGGTTATCGGCATGGACCGGGAGGTCATCCTGGAGCACTTCCGCTCCGGTCTGCCCACCCGCTTCACCGTGGCCGGGGGCGTGGCACAGCTGAACGGGGTGGTGATCGACGTCGATGGGGACGGGCACGCCCGGGCGATCGAGCGAATTCGGGAACTGCAGGAGGGCCCAGACTAGGTGCGCATCGACCTGCACGCGCACACCACCGCCAGCGACGGCCTGCTCAGCCCCGAGCAGCTGATCGATCTGGCCCGCGCCGCGGGCGTGGGGATCCTGGCGGTCGCCGACCACGATTCCACCGATAGCGTGGACCGGGCGATGGCCGCCGGGGCCCGCGTGGGGATCGAGGTCCTGCCCGCGGTGGAGCTCAACACCGACGTGCCGGGCGCGGAAGTGCACCTCCTGGGTTACCTGCTCGACCACCATGTCGCCTGGTTCCAGCGGCTGCTCCGCCGCCTCCGCGACGGCCGGCTGCACCGCGCCGAACGCATGGTGGAAAAACTCCGCGCGCTGGGAGCCCCCGTCGCCATGGAGCGGGTGCTGGCCTTCTCCGGCGGAGGAGCGGTCGGCCGGCCCCACGTCGCCCGCGCCCTGGTCGAAGCGGGGTGGGTCAGCGAGACCGCGGAGGCCTTCACGCGGTACATCGGACGGAACGGCCCGGCCTATGTGGAGCGGCTGAAGGTCACCCCGGGGGAGGCGGTGCAGATCATCCGCCGGGCCGGCGGCATTCCCGTCCTGGCCCATCCCGGGTGGCTGGGGGACGACGCCAGGGTCGAGTCGCTGATCGAAGACGGCCTCGAAGGCATTGAGGCCTATTACCCTGACCATACGCCCGAGATGGTGGAGCGGTACCTGGCGCTGGCCAAACGCCACGGCCTTCTGGTGACCGGCGGGACCGACTTTCACGGCGCCGACCTGGCCACCGGCGTGCCGCTCGGCAGTCAGTACCTGCCCCCTGAGGTCCCTCAACGGCTGCGCGAGCGCGCCCAGGACCGTCGCGCCGACCCGCAGCCCCCGCCGCTCCAGCTGGCCGCCGAATAGGGAGGAGGAGTGGGGGTGACCGACCCTCCTGACCCGCGTGATGTGCGGCTTCGTCAGCTCCCCTCGGTAGAGCGCGTGCTTTCGCAGCTGGAAGGCTCCGGTCGTCTTGACGGTATTCCACGACCGCTGGCCGCCCGCTTCGTCCGCCAGGCGCTGGAGACGGCGAGGAGCCGGCTGCTGAAGGAGGCCCGAAGCGGGCTAATCGAGGGGACGGCTCCGGCCGGATGGGCTCCGGAGCAGGTCCTCGCCGACAGCGCCCGCCTCCTCGCCTGGTATGGCCATCCCTCACTGGTGCGCGCGGTCAACGCCACCGGCATCCTCATTCACACCAACCTAGGAAGAGCACCGCTCAGTGCGGCCGCCCAGGAGGCGGTGCGGGCGGCGCTGACCGGCTATACCTTCCTGGAGATCGATCCCGAAACCGGCGACCGGGGATCGCGGCAGGCGCACGTCGAGACGCTGCTGGAAGAGATCAGCGGTGCAGAGGCCGCTCTGGCCGTCAATAACAACGCGGCGGCAGTCCTCCTCGGTCTCGCCGCCCTCGCGGCGGGACGCGAGGTCATCGTCTCACGGGGCGAGCTCGTGGAGATTGGCGGCTCCTTTCGCATGCCGGAGGTGATGGCCCAAAGCGGCGCTCGGCTGGTAGAGGTGGGCACCACCAACCGCACCCACCTGGCCGACTATGAACGGGCATTAACGCCGCAGACCGCGCTGGTGCTGAAGGTGCACCGCAGCAACTTCGCCATGTCGGGGTTCGTCCACGAGGTGCCGGTGCCCGAGCTGGTGGCGCTGGCCGCCGGCCGCAGCATCCCCGTCATGTATGACCTGGGCAGCGGCGCGCTGGTGGACCTGGCCGAGCGGGGCCTTCCGCGCGAGCCGACGGTGCAGGACGCGGTCACCGCCGGCGCCGCGCTGGTAACCTTCAGTGGAGACAAGCTGGCGGGGGGCCCGCAGGCCGGCCTGCTGGTAGGGACGAAGGAGGCGGTCAGCCGCTGCCGCGGTCATCCCCTGGCGCGGGCGCTCCGCATCGACCGGCTCGACCTGGCCGCATTGGCGGCGACGCTGCGCCATTACCTGACGCCCGGAGAGGCGTGGGCGCAGATTCCCATTCTGCAGATGCTGGCGGCCGGCCCCGAGGAATTGGAGGCGCGAGCGCAGCGGCTCGCGGACCGCCTGAGAGAGCGACTCGGAGAAGGCGCGGAGGTGGCCGTCGTCGGCGCCGAGGCACAGGTGGGGGGAGGAGCGCTCCCCGAGGCCGGCCTGTCGTCGTCGGCAGTGCGGGTGCGTCCCCGCCGAGCCGGAGCGGAGGCCTGGGCGGCGCAGCTCCGCCAGGCTCGTCCGCCGGTGATCGCGCGCATTCAGGACGAAGCTCTCCTGCTGAATCTACGGACGCTTTCGCCGGACGACGTCGAGGCCGTCGTCGCGGCCTTCTCCGCGCTGCGGTGAGCATCGGGACAGATCCAACCGGCGTCTCGGACTCCCCCGCCGCCTACGTTATCGGCACGGCGGGGCACATCGACCACGGCAAGAGCGCCCTCGTCCGGGCCCTCACGGGTATCGACCCCGACCGGCTGGATGAAGAGAAGCGGCGCGGGATGACGATCGACCTCGGCTTCGCTCACCTCGACCTCCCCGGCGGGCGGCGCGCCGGGATCGTCGACGTACCCGGCCACGAGCGGTTGATCCGCACCATGCTGGCCGGAGCAGGCGGGATGGACCTCGTGCTTCTGGTGGTGGCGGCGGACGAGGGGATCATGCCGCAGACTCGGGAGCACCTGGACATCCTGCGGTTTCTCCGCCCGCGCGGCGGACTGATCGTCCTCTCCAAGATCGATCTTGTGGACGACGCGGAATGGCTGGCCCTGGTCGAGGAGGACTTGCGCCACCTCTCGGCCGGGACGTTTCTCGACGGCGCCCAGATCGTCCGGGTCTCCGCCCGGACCGGCGCCGGCCTGGACCACCTGGTGGGGGCGATCGGACACAGCCTCGACACCCTGACGGCCCGGTCCGCCGAGGGTCCGGTGCGCCTTCCCGTCGACCGGGTCTTCACCATGACCGGGTTCGGCACCGTCGTCACGGGGACGCTCTGGAGCGGCCGCATCCGCACCGGCGACGCGCTGGCGGTTCTCCCCGGCGGCGAGGCCGCCCGGGTGCGCCAGATCCAGCGGCACGGGACGCGGGTGGATGAAGTCCTGGCCGGCTCGCGGGCCGCGCTCAACCTGGTGGGCGCCGAGCGCGAGGCGCTGGCCCGAGGTGCGGTGCTGGCGACGCCCGCAACCTTGCGCCCCGCGTCCCTGCTGGACGTGCGCGTGGCGCTGCTGGCGGGTGCCCCGCCGCTGGCGCATCTGGCCCGGCTGCGCTTCTATCTCGGGACCGACGAAGCGCTCTGCCGCATCGCCCTGCTGGACCGCGACCTCCTCGCCCCTGGCGAGGAGGCCCCTGCGCAGCTGCGCTTTGAGCGGCCGGTGGTGGCGGCGCGGGGCGACCGCTTCGTGCTGCGACGCTACTCGCCGCTGACCACGCTGGGAGGCGGAGAGGTCCTCGCGGCCGATCCGCCGCGGCGCCGGCGCGGGGCGGCCTCCGCGCAGACGGTGGCGGCGCTGGCCGGCGCGCCTCCGGAGGCGGTGCTGCGGCAGGCCGTCTCGGCTCGCGGGCTGGCCGGGACCACGCCTGAGACTCTCACTTCCGTCCTGGCCGAATCCGCCGCAACGCTGGCCGAGAGGCTGCGGACCCTGGTGGCGTCGGGCGACCTCCTCCTGATCGGCGGCCGGCTGCTGGCGCACGAGGTCGTGGAGGGAGCCAGGGAGCGTCTGGTCCGGCTGCTGGAGGAGACCCATCGAGGCAGGCCCTGGCGCCTCGGCCTGCCGCGGGAAGAGGTGAGGCGGCGGGTGCTGGCTGAGGCCGACGATCGTCTGGCCGGCGCGGTGCTGGACCGGTTCTTAGCATCCGGGGTCATCGGTATAACGCGGGGATTCGTCCACCTCTCCGGATGGGGCCCCCGGTATGCCCCCGAGGAGGGGCGGTGGCGGGAGATCCTGCTGGCGGCGATGACCGATGGGCGCTTCGCTCCGCCGGGACTGGCGGAGGTGGAGACGCACCCGGCCGGCCAAACGGGAGGGGGCCCGCACGGCCCGCGGGGCGAGCCCTCGGCCTTCCACATCGCGGCCCAATCCCTGCAGGAAGAAGGGACGCTCATCGAAGTGGCGCCCGGCATCTACTATGCCGCGGCGGTGCTCGAAGAGATCAGGGAGAGGATCGTCGCCCACATTGACCGCGCCGGAGAGATTACCGTGGCGGCGCTGCGCGATGGGCTGGGGACAAGCCGGAAATATGCGCTAGCGCTCCTCGAATATTTTGACGGCGTTCGCCTGACCCGCCGGGTAGGAGACCGGCGGGTCCTCGCCGTTCGCGCCGGGGAGACCCCACCGGCCACGCCGCGCGCTCAGTAACCCGCTACTTCTTTTCCTCTTCCACCTTGGCCGAGAGGACTTTCCAAGAGGCCTGCCACTCAGCGCCGGCGCCCAGGCATGGCCCGGTCGCGGAGAGGTCGATAGGCACCTCGACGCGGGCGTTCGGGGCGAGCTCGCCGATCCGCACCGTCCCCTTGCGGATGTCGGTAAAGGTCGTGGGCACCTGGGGCAGTGTGCTACCGACCGGCGTCACCCGGCAAACACGGCGCATCTCGATCTCGATGACCAGCCCGGTGATCTTGAGCGAGCTCCGGTTGGTCACCGCGGCGTGGGTTCCGCTGGCCCGCTCCAGGGTCGCCCCCAGCACCGTCACCTCCAGCAGGCGTTCGATGACGACGTCGGCGAACTGCCCCGCGTCCTTGACCTCCTGCGACGTCTCCGCCAGCGCGGTGGCGGGCCGGTTCATCGGCCGTACGATGACCACGAAGCGGGTGACGATCTCGTCGAGAGGCAGGCGCACTTCGAAGGATCCGGCGCGACCCCCGCCGACCGGGTTGGGCACCAGCGTGGCCGTGCCTTCTCCAACCTGCCGGCCTTCCGGTCCGAGCAGGATCACCTGGACGAACAGGGCGAGGGGAGCGCCCGCGTTGGCGACCGACCCCGTGACCACAAAACTCGTCCCGTCGGCGCGGCCGGCCAGCGATCGAAAGACGACCGTGGACTCGCCTCCCGCCGCCGCTGGGGTCGGCGTCCCGCGGGCGGGAAGCGCGTCGGGCCGGAAGACCTCGATCAGGGTCACGCGTCCGTCGGTGAGGATGAATTCGATGCCGGTGAACGGAAACACGTATCGGGTGACCGCGCCCGCCCGCCCCCGCAGGCTACCGGGAGCGCGCTCGTAGACGACGCGCATCCGCGCTTCACTGTCGCCGATGCGTACCCCCTGGGCGGTCACGCAGGTAGGATGGCGCGTGGCGATGCGGCTGACCAAGCCCCCTTCGACCGTGATCTGCGCCAGCGTGGTGGCAAAAAGGTAAACGGTCTCCTGGGCCCGCGTCCCCGTGACTCGTCCGGCGGGCGTACCGGCCAGGCGGAGGCCCTCGGCGGCGGACATGCCGATACGCACGGCGCCCACCCCGACGCCTTCGATGACGGGACAGGGAATCGGAGCGGTGAAGCCGGGGAAAGTGAGGACGATCGCCAACAGCGCGGCGAGGAGCAGGACGGCAGGGCGCATGGAGTCCTCCGAAACGTGGCGTGAATGACGGCCCGCGCCGGTCTTTGCGCTCATGATAGCATACCTCTCAGGATAAGACTGCTTGAGCGATGCGGAGGGCAGTGTCCGCTGGTGCGGGTCCCGGTCTTCAAAACCGGTGGCGGGGCCTCGGGTTCCGCGCTGGGTTCGATTCCCAGGGCCCTCCGCCACCAGAAAACCCGTGACGACCTTCCCGAAGGAAAGCCGTGACAGGCTGGGACTCCACCCTAGAAGCCCGACTGCGGAACTCGATGCGGACGGCCGTGGGACTAGATGCGGACGTCGATGATGGCGGAGACGCCCACGCCGACCACGCGGCGCAGCCGCTTCCACGGTTCCAGACTGTCCACCGGGATGAGGGCGCGGATCTGCCAGACGCCCGAGAAGTTGGCGTCGATGGCGGCGACGGCCTGGGTGCGCGCCACCGCCGACTTCGGCCCCGCCACCTGCGCCGCGCCGATGGTGGCCCGCCCCGGCGTCCCGATGCCGATGGAGATGGAGAGAATCGGCACGACCTTGGTCGTCTCCTTCGTCTCCGCGTCCCGCGCCTGCAGCAGGTTATTGATGAAGGTGTTGATCTGCGGCGCGAAGGTCCGCACCGCTACCCCGATGCCGACGGTCTTGATGATGGTGATGACGTCCTGCGCGTAGGCCCCGACCGCGCCGCCCAGCAATAGGGCCGCCAGAACGAGGGCCGCGATCTTCAGTCTCACGTCCCACTCCCCCTTTTCGTACTTTCCGCTCAGATCATTCCGGCTATACTGACGCCGTTCCCGCTATGACGGACGTCGATCGCGCCGAGTTCTGGGAGACGCAGTACCGGCAGGGCACCGCGGCCTGGGACCTCGGCGGCCCCACCCCGTCGTTCGTCCATCTGCTGGCCGGCCCGGACGCTCCCGCGCCGGGACGGATGGTGGTCCCCGGCTGCGGCCGCGGCTATGACGCCGTGCTCTTTGCGCGGGCCGGCTTTGACGTGACCGGCGTCGATCATGCCCCCTCGGCGGTGAGGGCCGCGCGCGCCCTGGCCGCGGCTGAGGGGGCGGCCTGCACCTTCCTCCAGGCCGACCTCTTTTCCCTTCCGGGCCGCTTTCCCGCAGTCTTCGACTATGCGCTGGAGTACACGTGCTTCTGTGCGATCAGCCCGGCGCGCCGTGGCGAGTACGTCGAGGTGCTCGCCGGCGTGCTGCGCCCTGGGGGGGAGGTGCTGGCGCTCTTCTTTCCGGTCCTGCCCCCAGGCTACCCGCCGGAGGGGCCGCCCTTTGCGGTTTCGGAGGAAGAGATCCGCGCGCTCTTTGGGGGCCTCTTTGAGATCATCCGGCTGGCCCCGGCGCCCCATTCCATCACACCCCGCCGGGGACGCGAGCTGCTGGGGCGCCTGCGCCGCCGCTAGAAGGCTGCTACGGATACCACTTCTTCATCCAGCCGCGGAGCATGGTGGCTTCGCCCGCTTCCACCTGGACGATGGCCGCACCAAGAGCCTTCACTCCGGGGCTGCCTTTGCCCGCGGCCATCCGCGAGAAGGCAACATTGCGGTCGAAGTGGGTGATCAGATAGGTCATGTAGGTGCGTTCCAGCGCGCCGCCGCGCAGCGCGCGCACTTTCTTCACCGTCGGCGTGGCGACGCCGGCGTAGCGCTGCGTCGGTCCTGCTCCCACGCTGCCGAGCAGCGTGAGCATCTGGCGCACCTGCGCGTTCTTGCGCTCGATCATTCGCTGGTTCCACTTCAGCAGATCTGTATGATCGGCCCACAAGGTGGCGGCCATGGCCACCTCGACCGCCTCTTCATGAGCGGGGACGACCAGGCGCATGTAGGCGACGTCAAAGTCCTTGCCGGAGAGACGGGCCAGGACGGCCACCGCCGGATCGGGGGCGGGAGTGACTCCCCCGGAGGAAGGGGCGGCGGCGAGCGGGGTGGCGAGGGCGACGAGCAGCGCAACGACGAAGAGTCGCATGATGCACCTCGAAGGAGGATGATGTGGGGGCGTTCGGGGCCGCTCCAACTCTCATTATTCGCCATGGAGGGGCAGGATTCCTCGGTCCTGACCAGAACAGCCACAACCGCGAGGGCTGCGCTGGATGACCTTCCACGATCTCACCCCGATGATGCGACAATACCATGAGTTGAAGACCCGCCACCCCGACACGCTGCTGCTCTTCCGCCTGGGCGATTTCTATGAGTTGTTCTATGAGGACGCGGAAGTGGCCGCGCGCGAACTGGAGATCACCCTCACCTCCCGCGAGGTGGGCAAGGGGCGGCGCATTCCCATGTGCGGCGTCCCCCATCACGCGGCGATGACGTACGTGGCGCGGCTGGTCGAGCGCGGCCACCGGGTGGCGCTCTGCGACCAGACCGAGGATCCGGGGCAGGCGCACGAGCTCCTCGCTCAGGGCGGTCGACGGCTTCTCCGGCGCGAGGTCACCCGCATCATTACGCCGGGGACGGTCATGGAGGCCTCGCTGCTGCCGGCCCGAGCCACCTTTCTCATCGCCATCGCCCGCCAGGACGACCGGTGGGGGATGGCTGCCTGCGACCTCTCCACCGGCGAGTTCCTGATCACGGAGGTCCCCGAGGACAACAGCGCGGCGCTGTGGGAGGAAGCCGCACGCCTGGAGCCCCGGGAGGTTCTCGCCGCGCCCGAGGAGGCGGCGCTCGTCCGCGCGCACCTGGCGTCCACAGCCATCACGACGATTGAGGCGTGGCGCTGGGATCCCGCCCTGGCGCGGCGGACGCTGCTGGAACACTTCCGGGTGCACAGCCTCGACGGGTACGGGGCCGCGGCGCTGGGGACGGCCGTCACCGCGGCGGGAGTGCTCCTCTCTTATCTGCAAGAGACGCAGCGCAGCCCGCTGGACCACCTGCGCGGACTGCGCACCTACCAGCTCGAGGCCGTCCTTCTCCTCGATGAAGGCACGCGCCGCCACCTCGAAATTCTGCGCAACCTGCGGGACGGCTCGACGAAACACACCCTGCTGGCGCTCCTCGACCGCACCCTCACGCCGATGGGCGGCCGGTTGTTGGCGACCTGGCTCAGCCAACCGCTCCGGGACGCCGGAGCGATCGCGGCGCGGCTTGATGCGGTCGAAGAACTCCGCCGTCCGGCGGTGCGGGAGACCGTGCGAGCCGGGCTGCGGCCGGTCTCGGACCTGGCGCGGATGATCGGCCGGGTGGGGCATGGGTCGGCGACGCCTCGCGATCTGGCGGCGCTGCGGCTCTCCCTGGACCGGATCCCCGCCCTCAAGGAGGCGATGGCCGGGGCCGGCGCGCCGCTCCTGGCGACACTGACCGCGCAGGTGGACGCGCACGACGAGGTCGCCACCGATCTCGCCCGCGCCCTCGCCGATGATCCCCCCGCGACGGCGGGGGAGGGCGGCATCTTCCGAGACGGCTACCATCCCGATCTCGATGCGCTGCGTGACGCGGCCCGGGGCGGGAAGCAATGGATCGCCGCGCTGGAGGGGGCCGAGCGCGCCCGCACCGGCATCAAATCGCTGCGCGTCGGCTTCAACAAAGTCTTCGGGTACTACATCGAAGTCTCACGCCCCAACCTGAAACTGGTCCCCGCTGACTACGTGCGCAAGCAGACGCTGACGGGGGCGGAGCGCTTCATCACGGGGGAGATGAAAGAGCGCGAGGCCCTCATCCTGGGGGCCCAAGAGCGCGCCGAGGAGATGGAGGCGGCGCTGTTTGCCGCCCTGCGCGAGGCGGTGGCGCGCCACGCCGGGTCCATCCTGCGGACCGCGACGGCGCTGGCCGAGTGGGACGTCCTGGCGTCCCTCGCCGAGGTGGCGGAGGCGCACGCGTTCGTCCGCCCGGTGCTCACCGAGGAACCGGTCCTGCGCGCCCGGGCGGCCCGCCACCCCGTGGTGGAAGCGGCGCTGCCGGCCGGAGGCTTCGTCCCCAACGACTTCGACCTGGACGCCGACGACCGGGCCATCGTCATCGTCACCGGTCCCAACATGGCCGGCAAGAGCGTCTACTGCCGGCAGGCCGCGATCCTGGTCGTCATGACGCAGATCGGCTCCTTCGTCCCTGCGGCGGACGCGACGGTGGGCGTGACCGACCGGATCTTTGCGCGCGTCGGCGCCAGTGAGGACGCGGCGGCGGGACGCAGCACCTTCCTGGTGGAGATGCAGGAGACGGCGCAGATCCTGCACAGCGCGACGCGGGCCAGTCTCATCATCCTGGATGAAGTCGGGCGCGGCACCAGCACCTACGACGGGATGGCCCTGGCCTGGGCGGTCGTCGAGCACCTGCACGACGCGATCGGGGCGCGCACCCTCTTCGCCACGCACTTCCACGAACTCACCGAACTGGCCGCCCTGCTCCCCCGCGTCCACAACGTCAACGTCCTCGTCGCCGAAGAGGGGGAGGAGGTGGTCTTCTTGCATCGCGTCTCTCCCGGTGCGGCCGATCGCTCCTACGGCATCCACGTGGCCCGCCTCGCGGGGATTCCCGCCGCCGTGATCGACCAGGCCCGCCGGGTGCTCGCGCATCTCGAAGCCCTCTCCGTCGGACCCGGCGCGGCGCCGGCGCAGGAGGAGGCCGCCGCGCCCCTGCCCGGCCGGGCGCGCGCCGCCCGGCAGATGCCGCTCCCGCTGGCCGTCGAGTCCCCCCTCGAAGAGGAGCTGCTGGCCATGGCCGTCGAGACGATGTCGCCGCTGGAGGCGCTGAACCGGCTCTCCGAGTTGCGCGACCGCGCCCGGGCGTCCCGCCGCCCGCCGGCGGGACGGGCAGAGAAGCGAGTGCAGTGAGCCGGATCCACGTCCTCGATCAGCATGTCGCCGACCGGATCGCCGCCGGCGAGGTGGTGGAGCGTCCCGCCTCGGTCGTGAAGGAACTGGTCGAGAACAGTCTCGACGCCGGCGCGCACTCGATCACCGTTGAAATCCTGGGGGCGGGCCTCGCACTCATCCGAGTCAGTGATGACGGGGCCGGCATGGACCCCGACGATGCCGCCCTGGCGGTGCGCCGCTTCGCCACCAGCAAGATCGGCGCGGCCGACGACTTGGAACGCATCGCCACGTTCGGCTTCCGCGGTGAAGCGCTTCCCAGCATCGCCGCGGTGAGCCGGCTGGCGCTGAATACCCGCCCTCCCGCCGCCGACGCCGGCACGCGCGTGGAGAGCGAGGGAGGGAGCGCCGCCCGCATCAGCGTCAGCGGAACCGCCCCCGGCACCGTGGTCATGGTCGAATCGCTCTTCTTCAACACCCCCGCCCGGCGCAAGTTCCTCAAGTCGGCGGCACGGGAGTTTGCCTTGATCGCCGAGACCCTCCAGCGGTTGGCCCTGGCCGCACCGGCGGTGGCCTTCCGGTTGCGCCACGAAGAGCGAGAAACCTTCGCCTACCCCGCGGCGGATCCCGAAGAGCGCCTGGCGCAGGTCCTCGGCCGCGACCTCGGCGCCGCGATGGTCCCGCTGCGCAGAGAGGGCAGCGGGCTGTCCGTCTCCGGCTGGACCGTCCGCCCCGAGCGCGCGCGTCCGGGGCGGCCCATCGAGTATCTCTTTGTCAACCGCCGTCCCATCCAAAGCCGGCTGCTCTCCCGGGCGGTCGCGCAAGGGTACGCGGAACTCCTGCCCGTGGGGCTCGCGCCCGTGGTCGTCCTCTTCCTGGACATCGCCCCGGCGGCGGTGGACGTCAACGTCCATCCGCGCAAGCACGAGGTGCGCTTCGGCGACGAGCACCGCGTCTTCGTGGCGGCGCAGCGGGCGGTGCGCGACGCGCTCGTGGCGCCGGGGGCGCTCCGCGCGGCGCCGGACCTCGCGGCCGTCGCGGTCGGCGGCGCTCTCGCCTCTGCGATCGCTTCCACGATCGCCGAACCCGCCCCGCTCTACGCCGGAACCACACTCACCGGGGCTCCTCCGGCGCTGCCGGTGGAGGAGGGAAGGCGGCTGCCCGCGCTGCGCCCGCTCGGGCAGATCCTGCGGACCTATCTGTTGGCCGAGGCTGCCGACGGGCTGGTCCTGATCGACCAGCACGCCGCACACGAGCGCATCCTCTACGAGCGGCTGCTGCGTCGGGCCGGCGGGCCCCAAGCAGCGCAGGCATTGACGGCCCCGGTGCCGGTGGAGCTCAGCGCCGAGGAGATGGGGGTGCTGGATGAATTCCTGCCCGCCTCCGTGCGGTTGGGCTTCGCCCTCGAGCCGTTCGGCGGATCGACGCTCCTGGTGCGGGCGATCCCCGCGGCATTGCGCCGCCAGGCCCCAGACCGGCTGCTGCACCGCGTGCTCGGCGCCCTCCTGGAGCCGGGCAGCGGCGACGGAGCGGTGGCGCGTCTGGCCATCGCCACCGCCTGCCACACCGCGGTGCGCGCCGGGGACCCGCTCACTGAGGCCGAGATGACCGGCCTGCTGGCCGACCTCGAGGCGACGGAGGATCCGTTCACCTGCTTCCACGGCCGCCCCACGATGGTCTGGGTCTCCCGGCCTACCCTCGAACGCTGGTTCCTCCGACGATGATCCTCGGGGCGGTGAAGGACGGCTAACGCCGCGGCGGAGGGAGGGCTGACGCCGCGGCGGGTGGTGGTCATCTGTGGAGCGACCGCCACCGGCAAGAGCGCCGCCGCGGTGGCCCTGGCGCCGGAGATCGGCGCGGAGATCGTCTCCGCCGATTCGCGTACCATCTACCGTGGGATGGACATCGGGACGGCCAAGCCCACGCCGGCCGCGCGGGCCGCCGTGCCCCATCATCTGCTCGACGTCGCCGACCCCCGCGAGGTCTTCACGCTGAGCCAGTACCAGGGCCTCGCGCTGGCCGCCATCGCCTCCGTGCACGCCCGCGCGCGGGTGCCGCTGCTGGTCGGGGGGACGGGCCTCTACCTGCGGGCCCTCGTCGATGGCCTGCGCCTTCCCCGGGTGAGTCCCGACTGGGCATTCCGCCGGAAGGCGGAGGAGGCGGATGGGCTCACCCCCGGCGCCCTCTATGCGCGCCTGGAGCAGGTAGATCCGCAGGCGGCGGCGCGCATTCATCCGCGGAACGTGCGGCGGATCATCCGGGCGCTGGAGGTGATCGACCGCACGGGACGGCCGCTCTCGGCGCAGCAGCGGGCCGAGGCGCCTCTCTGGCAGGTCACGATGATCGGGCTGCGGATGCCTCGTCCGCTGCTGCAGCGGCGGATCGATGAACGGGTGGATCAGCAGATTGCCGCCGGACTGGTCGAGGAGGTGCGCGCGCTCGTCTCCGCGGGCGTCCCTCCCAGCACCCCCGCCATGCAGGGCCTCGGTTACAAGGAGATCGTCCCGGTCCTGGAGGGGAAGGCGACCCTCGACAACGCGGTGGCCCTGCTCAAACGGAACACGAGGCGGTATGCGCGGCGCCAGGAGGTCTGGTTTCGCCGCGACACCCGCATCCGTTGGATCGACGTGGGGCACGCCGGGGCGGAAACGGTCGCGATGACTGTCCATGCTATGCTTACGATGCAATGAAGGCGGAAGATGGTGGAGCAATGAACTCGGGCCGACTGAACCGCATCGGCGCCTACCTGTTCGCCGACCTGGACCGCCAGAAGGAGGCGCTGGCGGCGAAAGGCGTCGACGTGATCAGCCTGGGCGTCGGCGACCCCGATCTGCCGACGCCGGAGCACATCATCGATGCGCTGGTGCGGGCGGCGCGGGATCCGCGGAGCCACCGCTATCCTCCGTATGGGGGCAGCGCGGACTTTCGCGAGGCGGTGGCCGAATGGTACCGCCGCCGGTTCGACGTTCGCCTCGACCCCCAGACCGAAGTCCTCGCCTTGATCGGGTCAAAAGAGGGACTGGCCCACTTGCCCTGGGCGCTCTTGAATCCGGGCGACGCCACGCTCGTCCCGGACCCCGGCTATCCGGTCTACCGCTCCGCCACGATCCTGGCGGAGGGGGACCCGATCGCGTTCCCCCTCGACCCCGCGCGCGCGTTCGTCCCGGAGCTGGCCGCTATCTCTGCGGCGAGCGCGCGCCGCGCCCGGATCCTCTTTCTCAACTACCCCAACAATCCCACCGCCGGCGTGATCGAGCTGCCGTTCTTCGAAGAGGCGGTCCAGTTTGCGCAGGCGCACGACCTGGTGGTGGCGCACGACAACTCCTATTCCGAGATCGCCTACGATGGGTACCGGCCGCCCAGCTTCCTGCAGGCGCACGGCGCCAAGGAGGTGGGGGTGGAGTTTCACTCCCTCTCCAAAACCTTCTGCATGACCGGGTGGCGCATCGGGTTTGCCGTCGGCAACGCCGCGGTGATCAAGGCGCTGGGGACGATCAAGACCAACGTCGATTCCGGTGTGTTCCGAGCCGTCCAGGAAGCGGGCGTCGCCGCCCTGCTGGGGCCGCGGGAACCGCTGCATCAGCGCGTGGACGTCTACCGCCGCCGGCGGGACCGCGCCACGGAGGCGCTCACCGCGATCGGCTGGCCGGTGGACCGGCCCAAGGCCACGATCTATCTTTGGATGGCCGCCCCCAACGGGCGCAGCGGCGCCGACTTTGCGGCGGAGGTGCTGGACCGCACCGGCGTCCTCATCACCCCAGGCGCAGGTTATGGCGCCCAGGGAGTCCGCTATGTCCGCATCTCCCTGACCACGCCGGACGCCCGGCTCGACGAGGCCCTCGACCGGTTGGCCCGTGCTTTTGGAAGTCAGACGCCATCCTCCAGGGTTGGACGTGAGGCGTCATCCTCCAGGGTCGGAGGCGAGGAGTCATCCCGCAGGTCTGGGGCCTGACCCGCGCGATCGATCCCACTCACCGGCGCATGCTCACCGCGCTGCTGCGCCACCATGTCCCGCAGGACCGCGTCGCCTCGCCCGACCTCCTGGCCACGCTGGCGCACCTGTCCCACGCCACCCGCCGGGAGGTGGGCGTCTACCTGGACCGCCACGGCACGGTGCGCGAGGTCGTGGTCAGCCGGCGCTGGCAGGAACTGCTCGAGGGACTGACCTCCCGGGCCTCCTCTACGCGGTTGATCGGGCTCCGCTACGTGGGGGCGCGGCCGGAGGCGGAGAGCCGGCCGGGGGCCGGAGACGAACGCCACCTGATTGAGGCGCGGCTGGATCTGGCCCTCCTCATCGGATCGCGCAAGGGGACTCCCACCGAGGGATGGCTGATCACGCTGGCCCCCGGGTGGAACGGGAGCCCTCCGGGCGCCACGTCGGAAGGACCCTACGACATCGAGACGTTGGTGCACCTGGAAGCGGCGCCTCGGATCAAGGCCACAGAGTCTGCCTTGCGACGGGCGCCCGCGCTGATCCGCACGGCGGCACGGTTCGAGCGCGCCGTCCTCGTGGGACTCTCCACCGGCGACGGCACCGACGGCATAGACACCCTGCCCGCCGAGGCCTCGCTCGATGAACTCGCCCGGCTGGCCGAGACCGCCGGCGCCGAGATCGTCGGCCGGTTGTCGCAGGCACGCGCTCGTCCCGACCCGGCCACCGCTATCGGCCGCGGAAAGGTGACCGAGCTGCTCCGCCTTTGCGAGGAGCGCGACGCCGACCTGGCCATTTTCGACCTGGACCTGCGCCCCGCGCAGCAGCGGAACCTGGAGCGGGACCTCGGGCTCAAGGTGCTCGACCGCACCGCGCTCGTTCTGGACATCTTCGCGCGCCGCGCGCAGACGCGCGAGGGGCGCCTGCAGGTGGAACTGGCGCAAATGACCTACCTCCTGCCGCGGCTGGCCGGGCGGGGCGTCTGGCTCTCGCGGCTCGGCGGCGGGATCGGCACGCGCGGCCCGGGGGAAACGAAGCTGGAAGTGGACCGCCGCCGGATCCGCCAGCGCATCACCGACCTGCGCCGCGAACTCGGCGAGGTGGGCCGCCACCGGGCGCTGCAGCGCGCCGCTCGGCGCGACACCCGCCATCCCATCGTCGCCATCACCGGATACACCAACGCCGGCAAATCAACCTTACTCAACGCGCTGACACAGGCCGGCGTGCTTGTCGAAGACAAGCTCTTTGCCACGCTAGACCCCACCGTGCGCAAGGTCACCCTGCCCAACGGCCAGACCGTCCTCTTGGTGGACACCGTCGGCTTCATCCACAAACTGCCCACCCACCTGGTGGCAGCCTTCCGGGCGACCCTGGAAGAGGTCGTGGCCGCCGACCTCCTGGTGCACGTCGTGGACGCCTCCGACCCGCAGTGGCGGCACCAACGCGCGGTCGCCGACCGCGTCCTCGCCGAGCTGGGCGCGGGGGAGCGGACCCAGGTGCTGGCCTTCAACAAGATCGACCGGCTGACGGCCGCCGAGCGCCAGGCCCGCGAGCGGGAGGTCCCCGAGGCGGTCCTCATCGCCGCCCAGCACGGCGTCGGGCTGTTGAACCTGCTGCGGCGCATCGGCCAGCGGCTGCCGGCGCCGCTCGTGCGGGTCCGCTTCGCCATCCCCTACGCTGAGGCCGGACGGCTGGCCGCGGTGTACGCGCAGGGGCGCGTGCTGACGCAGCGCTACAAGGCCGACGCCATCTGGGTGGAGGCGGAAGTCCCACCGGCGCTGGCCGCCAGGTTGGCGCCGGGTCAGCCTGTGCCGTGACGATGAGCGAGGCGACCGCCCAGCGCAAACGCCTCCGCGCAAGGATCGCTGATGGTCCCATCCTCGTCGCCCCCGGCGTCTTCGACGGCCTCTCCGCGCGCCTTGCGGAGGAGGCCGGGTTTGAGGCAGTCTACGCCAGCGGAGGGGCGATCGCCCGCAGCAGCGGCCTGCCCGACCTCGGCCTGCTCGACCTCAGCGACATGGTGGCGCGGATCCGGCAGATCACTGAGGCGGTGACGGTGCCGGTGATCGCCGACGCCGACACCGGCTACGGGAACGCGTTGAACGTGCGGCGGACGGTACGTGCCTACGAGGCGGCGGGCGTCGCCGCCCTGCATTTGGAGGACCAGATCGCTCCAAAGCGCTGCGGCCACTACGACGGCCAGGATCTGATCCCGCTGGAAGAGATGGCCGGCAAGATCCGCGCGGCCGTGGAGGCGCGGACCGACCCCGACCTGATCGTCATCGCCCGCACCGACGCGCGCGCCGCGGTGGGGCTGGAGGAGGCGGTGCGCCGCGGGACGGCGTACGCCGCAGCCGGGGCGGACATGATTTTCGTCGAAGCGCCGCGATCGGTGGACGAGGTGGCCGCGATCTCCCGCGCCATCCGCCACCCTCTGCTCTACAACATGACCTACAGCGGCAAGAGCCCGCTGCTCGCCCCCCGCGACCTGGAAGTGCTCGGTTATCGGATCGTCATCTTCCCCGCCGACGCGCAGCTGGCGGCCGTCCGGGGGATGCAGCGCGCCCTCACCGCGCTGCGCCGGGAGGGTCATACCCCCGAGGCAGCGCGCGCGGCGTTCGCCGAGCGGGACGCCCTGGTCCGCCTGGATGAGTACCTCGCCCTGTCCGAGCGCTACGGCGAGGGGGGGAGCGGGGACCCGCGGTGACGGATCTGCCGCAGGCGGACGTCATCGTCGTCGGCGCCGGCAACGCCGCCCTCACCGCCGCGATCGCCGCCCGGGACGCGGGGGCCGCGGTGCTGGTCGTAGAAAAGGCCACGCGGGAGCTGCGCGGGGGCAACACCCGTTTCTCCGGCGCGGTCTTCCGCTTCGCCTACGCGTCGGTAGAGGAAGTCCTACGGCTGCTGCCGGCTCCGCCGGATGCGGAGGTCGAGGGCGAGCCCTATCCGACCAACCGGTATTACACCGACATCATGCGCACCAGCGGCGGGCTGGCCGACCCGCTGCTGACCGGGGTGCTGGTGGAACGTTCGCTGGAGACCATCCGCTGGATGCGGGATCTGGGGGTGGAATGGGAACTCAGCGAGATCTTTGGCCTCCGCCAGGGGCGGCGCTGGTCCTTTCCGCCCGGCCTCCTCCTGCAGACACGCGGCGCCGGCCCGGGGCTGAGCCAGGCGCTCTTCGCGGCGGCGGAGGCGCGGTCGATTCCCATCGCCTACGACGCCAAGGCAATCCGCCTCGCGGTGGACGGCGCAGGGCGGGTGCGGGGAGTGGCGGTGCGGACCGGGGGGCGCACCCTCGAGCTGGACGCAGACAGTGTGATTCTGGGAAGCGGAGGCTTCGAGGCCAACCCCGAGATGCGGGCCCGTTACCTGGGGACGGGATGGGATACCGTTTTCGTCCGCGGCACCGCCTACAACACCGGCGAGATGCTCGCGGCCGCTCTCGAGGCGGGCGCGCAGCCCTACGGTCACTGGAGCGGCTGCCACGCCACGCCGATCGACGCCACCGCGCCGCCGGTGGGAGACCTCCGGCTCACCGACAAGACCAACCGGCTCTCCTATCCCTACAGCGTCATGGTCAACAGCGAGGGCCGGCGGTTCATCGACGAGGGAGAGGACTTTTCCCAGTACACCTATGCCAGGATCGGCCGGGCGATTCTTTCACAGCCGCAGAATCGGGCCTGGCAGCTCTTCGACCAGCAGACCGTCCCGCTCCTAGAGGAACGGTACCGCACCGCTCGCCCGCAGCAGGCGGAGACCTTCGAGGCGCTGGCCGACGCGGTCGGGGTGCCGCGCCGGACGCTGGCCGACCAGTTGGCGGCGTACAATGCCGCCCCGCGGAGCGGCCGCTTCGATCCCGCCGTGCGCGATGGCTTCAGGACGCGGGGGCTGCAGCCTGCCAAGTCCAACTGGGCCACGCCGCTCGAGCGGCCCCCCTTTGTGGCGTATCCGGTCACCTGCGGCATTACCTTCACCTACGGCGGCATCCGCGTGGACGAGCAGGCCCGGGTGCTCGATACCGAGAATGCCATTATCCCCGGCCTGCTGGCGACGGGAGAGATCACCGGTGGGTTCTTCTACTTCAACTATCCGGCGGGGGCGGGCCTGATGCGGGGGGCGGTCTTCGGGCGCATCGCCGGTCAGTATGCCGCGCGGCAGCTCCGGAGCGCAGCGGCGGGGTAGGGGAGAGGGGTCTGGGATGAGACAGCGTCGGGTGCCGGCCGTGCTGATGCGCGGGGGCACCAGCCGGGCCGTCTTCTTTCACAGCAGAGACCTCCCCGCCGAAGAGGCGCTCCGCGACCGCGTCATCCTCTCGATCTTCGGAGGCGGCGACCCCTACGGCCGCCAGATCGACGGGCTGGGAGGCGCCACGTCCACGACCAGCAAAGCGGCGATCATTGCCCCGCCGTCCCTCCCCGACGCGGACGTCGACTACACCTTCGGGCAGGTCAGTGTGACCACGCCACTGGTCGATTACGGCGGCAACTGTGGCAACATCTCCTCGGCGGTCGGCCCCTTTGCCATCGAGGAAGGCATGGTGGAGGCGACCGGCCCGGTGACGGTGGTGCGCATCTGGCAGACCAACACCCGTAAGCGCATCATCGCCCACGTCCCTACCGACCGCGGGCTGCCGCGGGTGGAGGGGGACTTCGTCATTGACGGCGTCCCGGGGAGCGGGGGGCAGATCCGCCTGGAGTTCCTCGATCCCGGCGGCTCGATGACGGGACGGCTGCTGCCGACGGGCCATCCCACCGACCTTCTGGACGTCCCCGGCGTGGGCGGCGTCACCGTGTCGCTGGTGGACGCGGCCAACCCCCTGGTCTTCGTGCGGCCGGCGGATCTGGGGCTCACCGGGCTGGAGATGCCGGACCGGGTCGACGGCGACGACGCCCTGCTCTCCCGCCTCGAGGCGGTGCGGGCCGCGGCGGGGGTGCGCATCGGCCTCGCCCGGAGCATGGAAGAAGCCACCTCCCGCAGCCCCGGGGTGCCTAAACTCGCCTGGATCTCGCCGCCGGCGACCTACACCTCGACGAAGGGGACGGCGGTGGCGGCAGAGCGCATCGATCTGGTCGGGCGGATCATGTCGATGGGCCGGCTGCACCGCTCCTACGCGCTCACGGGAGCCATCGCCACCTCCGTCGCGGCGCAGATCGAGGGGACGCTGCCGCACGAGGCGGCGCGTCCCGGTCCGGCCGGCGAGCGGACGGTGCGGGTCGGCCATCCGGCGGGTGTGATCGAGGTGGGCGCGTTGGTGGCGCGGCGGGACGGGCAATGGGTCGCCGAGAAGGTCGTCACCCGGCGGACCGCCCGCCGGTTGATGGAAGGCTTTGCCTGCGTGCCGGTGTCGCTCTGGCCGCTCGAGAGCGCGGCGGCGCGCGCCGTCGCAACCAGCGGGTGACGGAGTGCATCGGAGCGTGCGTCACAGGTGAGACAGGGGGGATGACGGGGTGAGACGGGGGATCGTTCTACTGGTAGCGGCTGCGCTGGTCGCAGCCGGGCTGGGACCGGCGCAAGCGCAGGCGCCCTACTTCGCCGGCAAGGTCATCGAGATCCTGGTGCCCTTCGGGCCCGGCGGCGGCACCGACATCGAGACGCGCTTCCTGGCGCCCTTCTTCGAAAAACACATCGCCGGAAACCCCCGGGTCTCCGTGCGCAACATGCCCGGCGGGGGCAGCATCACCGGCGCCAACTTCTACGTCCAGAACGCCAAGCCGGACGGACTGCAGATCCTGGCCACCTCCGGCTCGACGATCATCCCTTACATCTTGGGCGTTCCGCAGGTGCGCTACGACTTCAAGAACTGGAAACTGGTCAAGGTCAACGGCGTCGGCGCCACGGTGTACGTCTCGCCCGGCACCGGGATCCGCCGGCCCGAGGATGTGCTCAAGCCCACCCAGCCGCTCGTTTACGGCGGCATCGGCGCGACGGGTCTCGACCTGGCCGTCCTGCTGACGTTTGAGCTGCTGGGCATGAACGTGCGCAGCGTGATGGGGTTCGAGGGGCGCGGCCCCGCCCGCCTGGCCTTCGAGCGGGGCGAGATCAATATCGACTATCAGACGACGCCCGCCTACCTCTCCCAGGTGGTGCCGCTGGAACGGGAGGGCAAGGCGCGCGCGCTCTTCACCTTTGGCTTCACCAACGAACAGGGCGTCCTCGGGCGCGATCCGGCGGCGCCGCGCCTGCCCACGATCTACGAGTTCTACCAGCAGGTCCACAAGCGCAAGCCCGACGGGCAGACGCGCTGGAAGGCCCTCCAGGCGCTGCTGATCCCGGCCTTTACCTTCCAGAAGGCGCTCTGGGTGCCGCAGGGCACCCCGCCCGAGGCGCTCAACGCGCTGTGGGAGGCGGTCGACAAGATGAACGCCGATCCCGACTTCAAGGAGAAGAGCAAGAACGTGCTGGAAGGCTACACGCTCCTCCGCGGCGACAAGTCGGAGGCCACGGTGATCAAGTCGCTGCGCGTGACCCTGGACGTACAGAAGTTCATCAAGGATCTGCTGCGGGCCAAGTACAACGTCGACATCTAGGCTCACCGCCCCGCACCAGGGTACCTGGGGCGCGCCCTGCTAGAGGCCCTCGGCAACGGGCTGGCCCTGCTGCTCGAGCCCACGCGGCTGGGCATCATGCTGCTGGGCGTGTTGGCCGGGATCATCGTCGGCATCCTGCCGGGGATGGGAGGCATCGTCGCCGTCGCCATCCTGTTGCCGTTCGTCACGCAACTGGACGCCGTCGGCGCCCTGGCGTTGCTCACCGGGGCGCTGGCGGTGGTGCACACCTCGGACACCGTCACCTCCGTCCTGATCGGGGCGCCCGGATCCTCCGCCTCGGTGACCAGCGTCATCGAGGGACACGCCCTGGCCAAGCAGGGGCAGGCCGCGCGAGCGCTCTCGGCGGCCTATCTTTCCTCGCTCATCGGCGGCCTGATCGGGGCGCTCGGCCTGACGCTGTCGATCCCGATCGCCCGCCCGCTCGTGCTCTCCTTCGGCTCACCGGAACTCTTTATGCTCACCGCCCTGGGCGTCTCCTTCGCCGGCAGCCTGCTGGGGAAGGAACCGCGCCGGGGCATCATCGCGGGCCTGCTCGGCCTCCTGCTCGGGTCGATCGGGAGCGCTCCCGCGGCCGCCCAGGTGCGTTTCGCTTTCGAACGCCTCTACCTGATGGACGGCCTGGACCTGGCCATCGTCGCCCTCGGCATTTTTGGCCTGGCCGAGGTGGTCTCGCTGCTGGCCAAGGGTGGTGCCATCGCCCGCCGCGTCGACCTCGGGTCGGGGTGGATGCAGGGACTGCGCGACGTCGTCGAGCACCGCTGGCTGCTGCTGCGCGGCTCGCTCATCGGCATCTGGGCGGGTGTGCTGCCGGCCATCGGCGCCACCGCAGGCACGTGGATGGCCTACGGCCACGCCGCCGCGGTCAGCCGGCGGCACAACTCCCGCTTCGGGAAGGGGGACATCCGGGGGATCATCGCCCCTGAGGCGGCCAACAACGCGGTGGAGGCGGGCGACCTGGTCCCGACGCTGCTCTTCAGCGTCCCCGGCAGCGCCCCCGCTGCGATGATCATGGGGGCCCTCCTGGCCTACGGCGTCGTCCCCGGACCCCGCGTCGTCACGGAGCACCTGGACCTGATCTACGCCATCATCTGGACCTTTGCCCTCGCGAACATCATCGGCGCGGCGATCATGTTCCTGGCCAGCCCGGTTCTGGCCCGGCTTACCCATATTCCGTTCAGCTTGGTGGCTCCGCCGGTCATCCTGATGATGATCCTGGCGGCCTTCCAGGAGGCGCAGCAGTTCGGCGACCTCCTGGCGCTGATCGTCCTCGGCGTCGTTGGGTACGCTATGAAGGTCACCGGGTGGCCGCGCGCCCCGCTGCTGATCGGGTTCGTCCTCTCTGGCCCACTGGAGCGATACTTTCACCTGACGATCAGCCTCTACCCCAACCTGACGTGGCTCAACCGGCCTGCAGTCATCGTCATCGGGATCCTGTTGATCTCACCTTTCATCTGGGGCGCCTGGCGGGCCTTGCGAACGCGGGAGAAGGAGGAACGGGCCACGCCGGTGCGATGGGCCCCGGGCATGGCGACGGTTGTGTCGGTAGGGCTGTTTGCCCTCTTTGCCTATGCCGCGGTCGAAGCCCGAGGTTTCCTACCAGCCGCGGGACGGATGCCGCTTTTCGTTGCGATCCCGGGGGCGGTCCTCTGTGTCGTCCAACTCGTCCAGGAGATCCGCGGCCGCAGCGTCCCCGTGGGCGATGAGGACGAGGTCGAGGAGGAACCCGACCGGTCCGGCCCGCCCTCGGGAGTCGCGCCTCAGATCAGGCGCGCCTTCGTCCACCTGGCGGCGATCGCCGCCTGCATGATGCTGATCTGGGTCGTTGGGTTCCGGGTCGCCGCGGCCCTCTGGGTCCTGGGGTTCAGTGTCGGCGTCGCGCAGATGCCCTGGCCGCGCGCGGTGCTCTATACCGCGTCTACCGTGTTCGCGCTGGAACTGCTGGCGAGGGTGCTCAGCGTCCGCCTACCGGTGGGGTTGATCCGGCTCTTTTAGGAGACCATCCGGCGGATCAGACCGACAACCTTGCCTTCGATGTGGACGTCGCGCGTGCGGATCGCCTCCATGGCGGCGTTGGCGGGCTGGAGGCGGACGTGGCCGTCCTCACGGTAGAAGCGCTTCACGGTGGCGCCGTCATCCAAACGGGCCACGACGATGTCGCCGTCCCGGGCCGTCGGCTGCTTGCGGACGATGAGATAATCCCCGTCCTGGATACCGTCGTCGATCATGCTGTCGCCGCGGACGTGCAAGATGAAGCCGCCGTCGCCGCCGTCGCGCAGGAACTCGGTCGGCAGCGGCAGGTAGTCTTCGATGTTCTCCTCGGCCAGAATCGGGGTGCCGGCGGCCACCCGGCCGACGACCGGCAGCGGCACCATCTTCTTGGGCGCCATGGCGTGCTCGTCCCGGAGGATCTCCAGCGCGCGGGGCTTCGATGGGTCGCGGTGCAGGTAGCCTTTCTTTTCCAGCGCAGCCAGATGGCTGTGGACCGTCGAGCTGCTGGTCAAACCGAGGGCCCGGCCGATCTCACGCACCGACGGCGGGTAGCCGTGCGTCTCACTGTACCGTTGAATGAAAGTGAGAATTTCCGCCTGGCGCCGCGTCAGCGCTCGACCCATGGTGGCGGCCTCCTTGCAGGGATGTGAGGTTCGGGCTCCTTCGGGAGTGCGGAGGGATTATACCACCGGCGCCGCGGGCCGGGCAAACACTCGTTCGGAAGCCCATCGGGACCGGAGGAATTGGCTGGCCAGCCGCGTATATTCTGTCTAATGACGATTAGGCTGAATTGCCTGGTGGCTCACTATGGCTAGATCGTATGGCCGCCGCCGCGGCATGCCAGCCGACCTCCCCCCTCTCCTCCAGGAGTGGGCCGGGGATCTGGACAGCGCCAACAAGTCCAATAGGACGGTCGGCGAGTACCTGGGGGATCTCCGGCAGTTCATGGAGTTCCTCCAGAAGACGGATCTCGCCGCGGTCACCGCAGACGTCGTTCGACGGTATGCTCACGCGATGACCCGTGCCGGTCTCGCCCCACGCTCCAGAGCCCGCCGTATTGTCGCCATTCGGCGCTTCTACGCGTATCTCGTGGAGACTGGAAGACTGGACGCCAACCCCGCTCAATCGATTCGGCCCCCCAGGGTCCCCGAGCGGACCCCAAACTTCCTCCTGCCGGAAGAGGTCGGTGCGCTGAGGCGGGCTATCCCGCGCCACGACCGGGGGCTCCGTGACCGCGCCATCATCGAACTGGGGCTGCAATCGCTCCGGATCAGCGAGATCCTGAACCTCGACCTTGTGGATCTTCTGCTTGATCGGAGGCAGCTCAAGATCACAGGAAAAGGCGGTGCGGAGGCCATCCAGCCGGTGAGCGAAGACGCCGTCCAGGCGGTGGAGTCCTGGCTGGCTCGTCGACCAGTCTGCGCCTCACGGGCGGTGTTCATCCCATTGCCACCGCGAGGCGCGAGACGGCTGCACTACACGACGGTCGAGAAAGCCCTGGCCAGGTACCTCAAAGATGCCGCTATCGAGAGGCGCTTGCGCTTCCACGACCTGCGTCATACCGCAGGCGTGACGCTCGCGGACCGGGGCGTGCCGTTGCAGTACATCCAGGATATCCTTCGCCACAAGGACCCCAAGACAACGCGAGTGTATACCAAGGTCGCAAGAGAACGCCTATCGGAAGTCGTAGAACGGGAGCTGAAATACCCGACGTGACAGAGGAAGTAAGCCTTTACGGCCGCCGCTTCACCTTCCGCTATGTAGAGCGTCCGGACCTCCGTCGGGTGGAAGTCGCCGTGCTGGAGGGCTCCGGAGACGGGGCACGTCCCTTTGTTCCTCACCTGGTACGCGGCCGTGACACGGCCGACGCGCGCGAGCGGGCCATGACGGCGCTACACAACTACGCGGGGCTGGACCGTTACCTGGCGCTGGTCCGCCGCGTCGCCGCGGACCTGGCCCCCGGCTCCCGCCTGGACGTCGAGGAGGACGCCGCCGGGATCCGCGTCGAGTTCGTGGGGCCGCGCCGGCTGCGCACCCCCCTCACGCTCGTCCGGGAGGACGCCCTCGACCCCGAGCGCACCGACGCTGAACTGCTGGCGTTCATCCGGGCCCATCTGGAAGGCTACCTGGAGGACGCCCCGTGAGTCCCCCGCGACTCCCGATCCTGGGCCTCATCACCGCCTCCCTGCTTCTCGCCACCGGCTGCCTCGGCTCCTTCGCTCCGCCTCCCACGCCTCCCCAGATGGGGCGAGAACGGACGGTGACGATCCTGGTGGAAGGCACGCCGGGGCTGGCCTTCACCGGGAGTTACGGCACGCCCCTCTCCACCGTCTCGGCGCGGGGGACCGTGCCCGCGCAGTACACGGTGACGACCGCCGTGGCCGTCGCCGCGACCTTCGTGAAGGACACGGACGCGGGAGACCTGGTGGTGCGCCTGCTGGCGGACGGGCAGGAGATCATGCGCCGGAGGACCAGCCAGCCCTTCGGCACGGTGGTGCTGGCCTATCAGTTCGTGCAGTAAGCGAGACCGGGGCCGCCTCCCACGCCCCCTCCCCGCCGGGCGCGAGGAATCCCCCGCCCCGCGTCCAATTTGCCAGGGGGGCACCTGCCCACCGCGATGAGTCGGCTATCCACGAGGAGGATCGATGCTCAACAAACCTGAACGCGCCTGCCTGGTCATCGCGGACATCTCCGGCTACACCAGTTACCTCAGCGGCACGGAAATTGACCACGCGCAGGATATCCTGGCTGACTTGATGGAGCTGGTCATCGGCCGCTTCCAGCCGGCCCTGCGCCTGGCCAAACTGGAAGGCGACGCCGTCTTCACCTACGCACCTGAGACGGAGGTCGACGGCTCGATGCTGCTGGATGTCCTGGAGAGCACCTATTTCGCCTTTCAGCGCCGTGTCCAGTCGATCAGACGGGCCACGACCTGCCAGTGCAACGCCTGTATCTTGATCCCCCGGCTCGGCCTGAAGTTCTGCGTACACAACGGCACCTTCGTGCGCCAGCGCATCGCGGGGCAAGAGGAGCTGGCCGGCCGCGACGTCATCCTGGTCCACCGCCTCTTGAAGAACTCAGTGAGCGAGACGAGGGGACTGCACGGCTACGGTCTCCTCACGGCGGCCACCGTCGAGGCGATGAAGATCGACCCCGCGGCGGCCGGGATGGCCCCGCACCTGGAAACATACGAGCACATTGGGGAGGTCCCGGGGTACGTGCACAATCTCGAGGCGCGGTGGGCCCAGGTGCAGGAGACGCGGCAGGAGTTTCTCCGGGCCGCCGACGCCGACTTTACCGTGCGCGCGTCCATCCCCGCGCCCGCCCCGCTCGCCTGGGCGTACATGACGACGCCGGGACGCTACAGCCAGGTCTCCCCCGACATCGTCCGGCGGGAAGATCATCCGGAGGGCCGGCGCGGCGTTGGGTCCTCGACGCACTGT
Organism: bacterium; assembly: GCA_050695215.1. GTDB lineage: Bacteria > Sysuimicrobiota > Sysuimicrobiia > Sysuimicrobiales > Humicultoraceae > JACQGZ01. The sequence goes on along the minus strand of JBOGSD010000068.1, from coordinate 26,480 downwards.
ATGCACGGCGATGGGTCCTTCCACATGGAGGAAATCCTGGAGTGGCGCCCGTTCGAGGACTTCACCTATCTGATCAAGGATCCTGAGATGGGGCAGCTGAGGGTGACCGTGGAGTTCACCCCCGTCGACGGCGAGACGGAGATGCGCTACAGCGTGCGGATGGAGAGTCCCGAAGTCCGCGCGATGATGGCCGATGCCCAGCAGCGTCCCATACTGGAGGAGACCGGGAAACAGTACGTCGCTCTGCTGGAGCAGTGGTTCGCCGCCGTGCGAGAGGCGGCCGGCCGGGAGATGGCCGAGCGCCGCGACGAGCTCGAGGCGACCGAACATGCGCGCCAGCGCTTGCAGGAGACTGCCGCGCACTATTGGCAAATACGGGAGGGGTGGGTTCAGGATCCGGCGGGCTCGCCGAGTGCCTCGACCTCCTGACCGCGTACCATCCGCTCGGTCTTCCCCGCTTTCGCCCCATCGACGATCACCGTGAGGACCCCGTAGCGGGGCACGACCCGGCGCACCTCCCCCTCCTGCGGCGGCTCGCGCAGCACCCGCACCCGCTGCCCCGCCGCCAGGGCCAGCCCGGTCCGATCCACGACGACGACCCCGCCGCTCATGCTGCCCTCCTCAGTGCGGAATCCGCTCGATCACCGTGGCGATGCCCTGCCCCACCCCGATGCACATCGTCGCCAGCCCGTAGCGGCCCTCGCGGCGCTCCAGTTCGTGCAGCAGGGTTGTCATCAGGCGCGCCCCGGTGCACCCAATGGGATGGCCGAGAGCGATGGCGCTGCCGTTGGGGTTGAGACGGTCGGTGGGGATGCGCAGGTCGCGGACGCAGGCCAGCACCTGCGCGGCGAAGGCCTCGTTCAGTTCGATGACGTCCATGTCCTCGATCGACAATCCGGTGCGCTCCAGCACCTTGCGCGTTGCCGGGATCGGCCCCAGGCCCATCATCGAGGGGTCGACCCCGGCCACCGCTGAGGCCAGGAGCCGGGCCCGGGGCGCCAGCCCGCGCGCGGCCGCCGCCCGCTCGGACGTGAGCAGGACGGCGGCGGCTCCGTCGTTGACGCCGGAGGAGTTGCCGGCGGTGACCGTGCCGCCCTTCTTGAAAGCGGGCGCCAGCTGGGCCAGACGCTCGGCGGTGGTATCCGGGCGGGGGTGCTCGTCGGTCTCGACGATGACGGGGTCTCCCTTTGGTTGGGGGATGACCACGGGGACGATCTCGCGCCTGAAACGCCCCTCCGCCACGGCCCGGGCGGTGCGGCGCTGGCTCTCCAAGGCAAACGCGTCCTGCTCTTCCCGTGTGATGCCATAGCGCTCCGCGACGATCTCGGCGGTCTCCCCCATGCTGTAGGGCGGGTAGGTCTCCGCCATCCGGGGATTGACGAAGCGCCAGCCGATGGTGCTGTCGTACATCTCCTGCGTACCGCGCGGAAACCCGGCGGCGGGTTTGCCCATCACGAAGGGCGCCCGGGTCATCGACTCCACGCCCCCGGCGACGAACACCTCCCCCTCCCCCACCCTGATGGCGTTGGCGGCCGTGACCACCGCCTGCAGCCCCGAGCCGCAGAGGCGGTTGACGGTCTGCCCGGCGACGCTCACAGGGAGGCCGGCGAGCAGAACCGCCATGCGACCGACGTTGCGGTTGTCCTCACCGGCCTGGTTGCCGCAGCCGAAGATGACGTCTTCGATGGCGGCGGGGTCGAGGCGGTTGCGGCGCACGATCTCGGCGATGACCAGGGCGGCGAGGTCGTCCGGACGGACGTCCTTGAGCGCCCCGGCGTACCGGCCGACCGGTGTGCGCACCGCGTCAATGAGGACGGGTTCAGCCACGGCGCCCCTGGTAGTCGTGAAAACCTCGACCCGCGACGCGACCCGTTCGGCCCGCCGCCTCCATCGCGCGCAGGAACGGGGCCGGCGCGTACCGCCCTCCCGGCTCCCGACTATCCAGCTTCAAGATGATTCCCAGGAGAACCTCCGATCCGATCTCGTCGGCGAGAGCCAGTGGGCCCTGTGGGTAGTTGGCCCCCAGCTGGAGCGCCGTATCGATGTCCGCCGCAGACGCCACGCCCTCGCCGAGCGCGAAGGCGGCCTCGTTGACTATCATAGCGAAAATCCTGGGGAAGACCCCGCCGACCGCACCTTTCACACGCGCGGACTCCTTCCCGAGATCGCGGAAGAGCGCCTCCGCGGCGCTCAGGGCGTCAGGACTCGACAGGGGATCGGCCAGAAGCTCCACGAGGCCCCGGTCTTGCCATGGCGGCAACGTGGCGAAACCCACCACCCGCCGGAGGCCGAGATGGCGGGAGGATTCTGGAGCGGGACCGAGCGCGTCCAGCGGCTCCTCAGAGATCCAGTCCGGCCCCGCCTCCGCCCGCCGCGTCGGCGACCTCTCCAGCATCAAGGTGAGCCAGACGCTCTCCGGGGGGAGGACCGCGGCCAAGGGATCCAGGCCCAACCCCCCAGACCCCAAGAGAAAATCCACCACGGCATCCAGCCTGAAAGGGAGGTCCCCAAACTCATCCGGCGGAGGCGCGGTTACTGTCCATCCCACCGCCCGTGCCGCCGCCTTGAACCCTTCCGCCAGCGCTCCCTCGCCCAGGACGGCGACGCGCCGCGGTGTCCCGGCGCGCGGAGGAGCGGCCGACGGAAGCGACCGACGTTCCGGGACTCCTTCTCCTCCGTAGACGTAAAAGCCGCGTCCGGTTTTCCTCCCCAACAAACCCGCCTGCACCATCTGCTCCTGGATGGGATGGGGGCGGAACCGCGGCGCCTCAGAGAAGGCCTCATAGATAGAGCGGGTCACGGCCAGGTTCACGTCGAGGCCGATCAAGTCGAGCAGTTCGAAGGGACCCATGCGGAACCCGCCGGCCAGACGCATGATCCGGTCGATCTCCTCCGCCGAGGCCGCGCCGCGGCCGAGGAGCTCGAGTGCCTCCAGGTAGAACGGGCGGGCGATCCGGTTGACGATGAATCCCGGGGTGTCGCGGGCCTGCACGGGCGTCTTGCCCAATGCCCGTGCTGTCGCCGTGACTTCCGCCACGACCTCCGGCGCCGTGACTTGTCCGGGGATGATTTCGACTAGCGGCATCACCGGCGCCGGGTTAAAGAAATGCATGCCCACCACCCGCTCAGGGTGCTGCGTCGCTTCGGCCACACGGCTGATCGACAGCGATGAGGTATTGGAGGCCAGGATGGTATGCGGCAGCGCGATCGCATCGAGCCTCGCGAACAGGTCGCGTTTGAGGGCGAGATCCTCGGGGGCGGCTTCAACGATCAGGCCTGCCGCGCCCAGGTCGTCAAGGCGAGTCGTCAGGCGAAGACGGCCCAGGGCGGCGGCGGCCCGCTCTGCCGTGATCCGTTTCCGCCGGACCTGGCGAGCCAGGCTCGCCTGAATACGCACTTGGGCGCGGGCCAGGATCTCATCGGCGACGTCGTAGAGGATGACGTCAAAACCACGGGCCACCGCGGTCTCAGCGATGCCGCCGCCCATCGTTCCCGCGCCAACGACTCCGATGATCTGCGCGGACATCGTTGCGCCCTGGCGCGGCCTCGACTCAGGATCCAGTGAAGTTGGGCTTACGCTTTTCCAGGAAGGCGGCGACGCCCTCGCGGTGGTCCGCGCTCCCGCCGGCGATCTCCTGTAGGTACGCCTCGTAGGCCAGGCTCTCTTCTAGGGTGGCGGAGGCGGCCCGCCGGAGGCCCCGTTTGGCCAGCCCATAGCCTTTTGTCGGACCCTGGGCCAGCCGGCGCGCCCATTCAAGTGTTGCTCGCATCAGGTCCTCGTGGTCGACCATCCGGTTGACGAGGCCGATGCGCAACGCTTCGGCCGCATCGACCGGCTCGGCCAGATAGGCCAGTTCGAACGCCTTGGCCAGACCGACCAGGCGCGGCAGGAAGTAGGTCCCGCCGGAGTCGGGAATGAGCCCCACCCGGGCGAAGACCTCGATGAAGGAAGCGCGGTCGGAGGCAACGCGCAGGTCGCAGGCCAGCGCCAGGTTGCACCCCGCCCCCGCGGCCACGCCGTTTACCGCGGCGATGACCGGCTTCTCCAGGGTGGCCAGCCGCTGGATGATCGGGTTGTAACGACGGCGCAGGGAGTCGCCGTACGAGATCTCTCCCACCCCGGCGCGGTCCCGCAGATCCTGGCCGGAACAAAACCCGCGCCCGGCCCCGGTGAGGACGAGGCAGCGCACCCCTCGTTCGCGCTCCGCATACTTCAGAGCCTCTCCCAGCTCCAGGCTCAGTTGGTCGTTGACCGCGTTGAGGACGTCGGGCCGGTTGAGCGTGAGCGTCAGAACCCCGTCCCCTTCCTTCGTGAGGACGGTTTGCAGCGACGGCGCGGGGGTCACTCCCTCTCCCTCCCTCCGACCTGAGCCACGGCGGTCATCGCCCCGTGAAGTGGGGCGGCCGCTTGCCCTGAAACGCCTGGATCCCTTCGGTGTGGTCCTCGGTCGAGAAGAGCAGATAGAAGCATTTCCGCTCGAAGTCCAGGCCGCCTTCCAGGTGCAGGTCGAACGCCTTCAGCACCGCTTCCTTGGCCAGCCGCACCGCCACGGGCGCGCGGGCGGCGATGTCTCGAGCCAGGGCCTTCGCCTCCTCCAGGACCAGTTCGTCGGGAACGACGCGCGTGACTAGCCCCGCCGCTTCGGCCTCCCGCGCCGTCAGCTGCCGCCCCGTGAGGATGATCTCCATCGCCCGAGCCTTGCCTATCGCCCGCGTGAGCCGCTGCGTGCCACCGGCCCCCGGCATCAATCCCAGGTTGATCTCCGGTTGGCCGAAGCGCGCGGATTCCCCGGCGACGATCATGTCGCAGAGCATGGCCAGTTCGTTCCCCCCGCCCAGGGCGAACCCGCTGACGGCGGCGATGATCGGTTTGCTGATCTTGCGGATCCGCTCCCACTGCTGGAACCGGTAGCCCGCCAGCATCTGCGCCGCCGTCGCGTCAGCCATCTCCCGGATGTCCGCTCCGGCCGCAAAGGCGCGCGCGCTGCCGGTCAGAACGACGGCGCGCACCTCGTCCTCCCGGTCAAACGCCTCCAGCGCCGCGACCAGTTCGTCCATGAGCGCCTGGTTGAGGGCGTTGAGCACCTCGGGGCGGTTGAACTGGACGAGCGCCACCGGCCCGTCGCGGGTCACGATCAGGTTCTGGTAGTCCTGCTCGGCCATCGGCGTTAGGCTCCTTTCACCGTCGGATCAGCCACCTGCACCATCGGATCAGCCACCCGTAAGGGGGCGGCCGCACCGGCCGCAGTACGTGAATCCCGCCGGCAGGTGCGTGGCCCCGCAATGCGGGCAACGCGACACCGGCGGCCCCCAATGCTGCTCGGTCGGCTCTCCCGCCGCGAGACGGCTGCGGATGGCCTCATAGTCGACCGGCCGCTTCTCACGAAACGCTTCCAGCCCCTCCTGCGTCTCCGGCGAGCCGGCGTGCAGGGTGAGCCAGTCGCGGGCGTGCCCCACCGTGAGGTGCCAGGAGAGATCGCGCCAGAAGTTCAACTGCTGGCGGGTGTAGCGGGTGACCTCGGGGAGTTTGGCCAGCAGCTTGTCCACCAGACCGGCGACCGCCGCGTCCAGCTGAGCCCTCGGCACGACCTGGTTGATCCACCCCCAGTCGAGGGCCTGGCTAGCCGTGACCTCCTCGCAGAGCAGGAGGATCTCCCGCGCCCGCCGCTCCCCGACGATCAGCGGCAGCCACTGCGTCGCGCCGGCGGCGGGAACGCTGCCGCGGGCGGTGCCCACATGCCGCAGAATGATGTCCTCGGCGGCGACCGCCAGATCGCAGGCCATGTTGAACTCGTTGCCGCCGCCGACCACCATCCCATTCAATCGCGCCACCGTGGGCTTGCCGATGTTGCGCAGCCGCTCGTTGGCCTCGATGAAGGCGCCCATCCACTTCCAGTAGTCGCGGGGACGGCGCAGGAACTGTTCCTGCTCCCCCAGGTCCGCGCCGGTGCAAAAGGCGCGTTCCCCCGATCCCGTGAGGACGACCACCCCGACGGCATCGTCCCAGGAGGCATCCTGAAACGCGGCGCTCATCTCGGTCAGGGTCTGAAAGTCGAGCGCGTTGAGGACCGCGGGGCGATTGATCGTGACGCGGGCGGCGCCGTCCCGCTTGGCGTAGAGAATGCGTTCGAACTCGAAGGCCTGCGGGGGGCGGGCGCGCGGGTACACGGGGCCTCCTGGCCGGCCTACTGGCGGACGATCAGCGTCTCAAACCCCAGAGCGCGCAGCCGCGCGGACAGTTCCTCGGCGTTGGCGCGGTCGGCGAAGGCGCCCACAAAAACCTTGAACAGGCCTCCGGCCGGCAGGATGTAGGCGTCAAACCCGGCGCCGTCCAGCTGATTCACGCGCTCCTGGGCATTCTCGCGTTTCAGAAACGCTCCGGCCTGGACGCGCCACAATACGCCCCCGACCGCCGGGCTCGGGCGCGCCGTCGGCACCGTAGTCGGGGGCGGCACCACCGGTGCGGGAGGCGCCGTAGGACGCGGCGTCGCCGCCACGGCGGGTGTCGCCGGAGCGACGATGGGCGGCGTGGTGGCGGGAACTGTCGGCGGGGCGGCCCGAGGCGTGGCCGCCGGGGCCGGGGGTTGCGTCTGTCCGGCCAGACCCGCCGGTTTGAGGAACCGTTCTCCGACAAAATAGCCGATGCCGAGGGAGAGGACGAAGAGCCCGATCAGCGCGAACGTGACGACGACAGGACTGGCGCGCACCAAGATCCTCCGAGGGTCGACTCCGCCTCCGCAGTTTCGGGAGGGGGGGCCCGTTTCCTGCCCACTTCAGCGCAGGGCGCCGAGATGGCGCTCCAGCGCGGCGGTGCGCCCGCGCAGGTCGACCGCACGCTGCCGCTCCGTCTCGACCACCTGGGCCGGCGCCCGCTCGACGAACTCTTGGCTGGCGATCCGCGCTTCTACGCGTGACAGCTCAAGCCGAGCCCGCGCCAGCTCTCGATCGATCCAGGCGCGCACCGCATCCACCTCTGCCTCCCCGACAGGCAAGAACACCTCCACGCCATCCACGGCGGCCGCCGCCGCCCTCGCCGGCGGAGGAGCGTCCGGAGGCAGCATCGTCAGACGGCTCGCCCGAGCCAGCGTCCTGATGTAGGATCCCAGCGCCGGCAGCGCCCGTTGTGCCTGTGCAGACTGCGGCAGCAGGACAGGCTCGACGGTCCTGTCCGGTGGAAGCCCCAGATCGACCCTCAGCGACCGTATCGCCCGGATGACCGCGATCATATGTTCAACCGCCCCTTCGGCCTCCTCATCGATCCATCTCTCCAGCGCTTGGGGCCACGGACTCACCATGATGCTCTCGGGCGGCGGACCCGGTTCGGGTCCACCCGCAGGGGCCCGAGGCAGCAGCTGCCAGATCTCCTCGGTGAGATGAGGCATGATCGGGTGAAGGCATCGCATCGTCCCCTCGAGCACCACCCAGAGCGCGCCCTGCACCGCCGCGCGCCGTTCGGCCGGGGCTCCCTTGTCATAGAGGTCGACCTTAGCGCACTCCACGTACCAATCGGCAAAAGTCGACCAGAGGAATTCGTACAGCGTCCGGGCCATCTTGTCGAACTCGAAGCTTTCCAGCTGCCGGGTGGCGTCGGACAGACAGCGCTGGTAGCGACTCAGAATCCACCGATCGAGCGGACCGAGCGCGGCCTCGGCGAAGGCCTCGGGGCGGAACCCCTCCAGATTCATGCGCACGAAGCGGGCGATGTTCCAAATCTTATTGTTGAAATTGCGCACGTCGTCGAGCATCTTCTCGCCAAACCGCAGGTCCTGCTGGGTCTGGGAGGAACGCAGGACGAGGGCGTAGCGGAGGGCGTCGGCGCCGTAGCCGAGAGATTCGATGTAGTCGATCGGATCCAGCCCCGTGCCCAAGGACTTGGACATGCGCCTGCCCTCGAGGTTGAGCACGGTCGGGTTGATGTAGACGTCGGTGAAGGGAATGTCTCCCCTGAAGTGCAGCCCGAACATGATCATCCGGGCCACCCAGAGGAAGATGATGTCACGGGCGGTGACCAGGACGTCGCCCGGGTAGAAATAGCGCAGGTCCGGCGTCTCCGTGGGCCAGCCCAGCGTGGCGAAGGGCCAGAGCGCTGAACTGAACCAGGTATCCAGGATCTGTTCTTCCTGCCGCAGCGCCTCGTGCCCGTTGGGACAGCGCGCCGGGCGGCTGCGGGACGCTACCATCTCGCCGCAGCTCTCGCAGTGCCAGACCGGGATCTGATGACCCCACCACAGGCGCCGCGAGACATTCCAGTCCCGGATGTTCTCCATCCAGTCCAGGTAGACGTTGGCCCACCGCTCCGGATGGAAGCGCACCCTTCCCTCGCGCACGGCGCGGATCGCGGGCGCGGCCAGCTCCTTCATCCGCACGAACCACTGGTCCGTGATGTAGGGTTCCAGGACCGTCTTGCAGCGCTCGCAGCGCCCGATCGACGTGACGTAGGGCTCTTCGCGCACGATCAGCCCGAGGCGGGCCAGTTCCTCCGCGGCCGCCTTCCGGGCGTCGAACCGGTCCAACCCCGCGTACGGGCCGGTCTCGGCCGTCATCCGGCCCGACTCGTCCAGCACCACAAGCGTGGGCAGACCGTGGTCGGCGCCGATCTCGTTGTCCAGCGGGTCATGCCCGGGCGTGATTTTCAGCGCCCCTGTCCCGAAGGACGGATCGACCCGCCGGTCGGCGATCACCGGGACCGGCCGGTTCACCAGCGGCATGATGACGTGACGGCCGACCAAGCGGCGATAGCGCTCATCGTCAGGGTGCACCGCCACTGCCACGTCGGCCAAGATCGTCTCGGGGCGCTGCGTGGCGATGACCACCTCCTCACCGTCGTCCGCGCCGCGATAACGGACGTGGTAGAGGGTGGATGCTTCCTCCTCGTACTCGACCTCCAGGTCGGAGACGCTGGTCAGGTCGTGGGGACACCAGTTGATCATGCGCTTCCCGTAGTAGACGTAGCCCCCGGCGTAGAGGCGCAGGAAGGCTTCGATCACCGCGTCGTGGTAGCGTGGGTCCAACGTAAAGGTGACCCGCTCCCAGTCGCAGGAGATCCCCATCCGCTTCAGCTGCTTGTAGATGATGCCGCCGTACTTGCCCTTCCAGTCCCAGGCAAATGCCAGAAAGCGGTCCCGCCCCAGGTCGAAGCGGGTCTGCCCCTCTTTCGCCAGCTCGCGCTCAATCACCACGTGCGTGCCGATGCTGGCGTGATCGGTGCCGGGCATCCACATCGCGTTGCGCCCCTGCATCCGCCGCCACCGCATGAGCACGTCCTGGAGGGTGTTGTTGAGGGCATGGCCGATGTGCAGGTCCCCGGTGATGTTGGGCAGCGGCATCATGATCACGTAGGGGTCCCGGGCCGGATCGACTGGCGCGTGGAAGTACCCGTGCTCCAGCCAGAATGCGTACCAGCGCTCCTCCGCCCGTAGCGGGTCGTAGGTCTTGGGAATCGTCTCCGTCGCCATGACGCCTCCTCCAGAAAACAGAACGGCTGCCTCGCCCCCAGGGCGAAGCAGCGCTCCGCGGTACCACCCCGGTCATCGCCGGGGGCGTTCAATCTCCACCGGCGACGCCTCTCTGCGCGCTCACGGGCGCTCCCGACGGTCCAACGACCATACGGCTCAGGGGCGACCTTCGGACGACCCGCTGCCGGGAGACCTCGCACCCGCTGGGTCTCCCTCTCTCAGGCTGAGGCCGTCCTACTCCCCCCCGTCCTTGCCTTGCCCGCCATTATGTATGGGCCTCTTCTCCCCTGTCAAGCGAACCGAAGGAGGGCGTTCGGGGCCATGCTGCCCACCGCCCAGGCACTCTAGTCCTACTCATCGCGCTCCTCTGGGGGCAGCAACCCAGCATCGGCGCGGAGGCTGACGAGATGCTCCCGCATGGCTGCCTCTGCGTGGGCGGGGTCTCGCCGTCGAATCGCCGCAATCATCTTGGCGAGTTCACGGAAGGACTTGGTGGCCCTACCCCTGCTCTGGATCAGCTGGTGATGCACTCCCCGGAGCTGGGCGCGCACCGTCTCGATCGCCCTCTCCAGGTGGAGATTCTGGGCCCGCCGGGCGATGGTGCGATGGAGCTCCTCATCCACGGCGAGGATCCGATCGAAGTCTCCCTGCTTGAGGGCCGTGCCGTAGCTCTTAATCAGCCCGTTGAGATCGGCGAGGAACGCGCCTGTCCCTCGTTCTGCGGCTCGCCGGGCGGCCACACCTTCCAACGCCTCGCCCACCTCGTAGAGGTCCTCGACGTCTGCCGGCTGAAGGCGGCGCACCCTCATGCCCCGGCGGGGGACCGCCTCTACCAGCCCCTCCCCCTCCAGTCGGCGCAACGCGTCGCGGATGGGGGTGCGACTCATCTTCCACGCGTCTGCCAGCGCCAGTTCATTGATCCTCGCCCCTTGGGGAATGCGCCCGCCCAGAATGGCACTGCGCATCAAGCGGTACGCCACTGCGCCGGCCGGCTCCCGCTCCGGCGGAGTGCCCCAGGTGTCGCTCAGGGCCATGGCCCAACCCCTCCCAACACTGTTGCATTTCGTATCTTGAGTACGGCGAACAATTTCAGAATAGCCGATCGTGATCTTGTGGTAAATCACCCATAATGCTAGCTTGATTATTGGAAATGGCCTGCGGAGGTGAGAAATGACCTATATCATCGCCGAGCCGTGCGTGGGAGTGAAGGACCGGTCCTGCGTGGAGGTCTGCCCCGTCGACTGCATTTACGAGCACGTTGAGGAGGTCGGCGGCTACGTCGTGCCCGACCCCTCCACGGGGGCGGGCATGGACAAGCAGGTGATTCCCCGGGGCGAGTCCGTCCACATCCCGCCAGAGAGCTTCCCGAAGGACACCCTCAACGCCCAGCTCTGGATCCACCCCGAGGAGTGCATCGATTGCGGCGCCTGCGAGTCGGTCTGCCCGGTGACGGCGATCTTCGCCGAGGCAGACACGCCCGACCAGTGGAAGAACTTCATCCCGCTGAACTACCAGGCGTTCGGGCTACAGCCGAAGTAGCGGTCAGGGCCGAAGAACCTTCGCGCCGATCCCCGCGATCTTCTCCCGGACTGCAGGGGCGACGTGAACGTAGGCGGCCTTTCCCCCGGGGGTCCTGGGAATTTCTGCGACCTGCTCCACCCTGACGGTCATTCCCGGGAGCAGCGGCTCAAAAGCGCGGCGCAGGCGCAGCGGCGTGTCAGCGTCGAAGCCGGGGCCTGCCACCACGCGGAGCACCACGGCGCCCACCTCCTCCTGACGGAGTTGATACTGCAGGATCCCCGTCACCCGGTGGATGGTGCTGGTGACCCGCAGTGCCGAGCGGAGCGTCCCGTCCGGCAGCAGGAGCACCTCGCTGACCCGTCCTCCGACGAGATCGATCTGCCCCAGCGCGTGCGTGCAGCCACAGGCGCGCGGGACGCGCCGAACCAGGTCGCCGGTGCGGTAGCGGATCCACGGCATGTCGGTCTTCGTCAGGTGGGTGACGACGAGCTCCCCCACCTCCCCCTCCCTCACCGGACGGCCGTCCCGCACGATCTCGAGGATGAGATAGTCGTCGGAGGTGTGGAAGGGCGAGCCGGGGCGGCACTGCCAGCCGATCCGGGCGACCTCCAGCATGCCGTACAGCGAGAGCGGCGGCACGCCGAAAGCGCGCTCGAGCAGGCCGCGCGTGGCCTCGTCGGTGTGCTCGCCGCCGGTAAAGAGCAGCCGCGGCCGCGGGCGTGGCATCCTCCCCTCCAGGACGGCGGTGGCCAGCGCCCGGACGCCGGAAGGATAGGCCGCCAGGACGGTCGGCCGGAAGCGGGAGAGGACTTCCAGCTGCCGCGGCAGCGGGGCGAGCGGGGAGAGGATCACGGTGGGCAGGAGGCCTAGCCGCTGCGGCCATGTGTCCACGAGGTAGGCGAGCCGGCCCAGGCTGAGCAGGCGGTCCCGCCACGTCATCCCCAGCAGCACCATCGGCCGCAGGTGGGCGAGGACGTGGAAGAGGTGCGTCTCCGGCGTACGGTAGAAGGTGAAGGGGGTTCCGGTCGAGCCGGAGGTCGTGTGGGGCGCCAGCTGCTCCGGCCGGACGCGCGAGGAGATGACCTCGGAGAGCGGGAGGACGCGCAGCTCCTCCTTCGAGGTGAGCGGTAGGCGCGCCAGACCTTCCTCCTCGCCGATGTCCTCGGGGCGCAGCCCCGCCTCGGCGAAGCGGCGGTGGTAGAAGGGGACGGTGTCGAAGGCGTGGCGGAGGAGCGCGGCAAGCCTCCGGCGGCGGCGCTCGCGCAGGGCCGGAGGGGTGAGATGGACAGCCCCCAGGAGGTCCCGGTAGATCCGGACCGCCTGGGGGGCCCTGGCAAGTTCGGCGAACGGACTGTGCCGCGCGGGCACGCCCTGCGCCGGCGTCGAGCTAGCTAACCGGCGGCGGCGGCTCGGGGCGGCGCTGCTCCGGCTGCGGCACCGGGGCGCGGTAGGGCGGCGGAGAGGTCAGCGGCGCAGGGGGAGCCGACGTGGGCTGCACCGCTTGCTCCTTGGCCGGACCCAGCGACTCGGCCAGCACCTCGTCCATGTGCTCGACCAGGATGAACCGCATGCGGCGCCGGACGTTCTGGGCGATCTCGTGCAGGTCCTTGTCGTTCTCCTTCGGCAGGATGACGCTGTGGATCCCGGCACGGTGCGCCGCCAGCACCTTCTCCTTCACGCCCCCGATCGGCAGCACCCGGCCGCGCAGCGTCACCTCGCCGGTCATGGCGACGTCCTTCTTCACCGAGCGTCCCGTCACGGCCGAGGCCAGGGCGGTGGCCATCGTGATCCCGGCGGACGGCCCGTCCTTCGGCACCGCCCCCGCGGGGACGTGCACGTGCACGTCCAGCTTCTGATAAAAGTCCTCCGCTAGTCCCAACCGGCGCGCCCGCGAACGCACGTAGGAGAGCGCGGCTTGGGCCGATTCCTTCATCACGTCGCCCAGTTGGCCGGTGAGCGTGAGCTCCCCGTCGCCGGGCATCAGCGTGGCTTCCACGCCGACGATGTCGCCCCCCATCTCGGTATAAACCAACCCGGTGGCGACGCCCACCTCATCTTCCTTCTCGGCCATGCCGAAGCGGAAGCGGGGCGGGCCCAGGTACTTGTGCAGGTTGCCGATCGTCAGCTTGGCGGTCTTGGGCGACCCGCGCGCCACCTCGGTGGCGACCTTGCGACAAATCGTCCCGAGTTCTCGCTCCAGGTTGCGCACGCCAGCCTCGCGCGTGTACTCACGGGCGATCAGCCGCAGCGCCTCGGCGGTGAACTGGACGTGTTCGGCCGTCAGGCCAGTGGCCTTGCGCTGCTTGGGGATGAGGAACTCCTCAGCGATCTTGATCTTCTCTTCTTCCGTGTAGCCGGCGAAGCGGATGACCTCCATGCGGTCGCGGAGGGCCGGCGGCACCGTCTCTAGGATGTTGCCGGTGGCGATGAACATCACCTCCGATAGGTCCAGCGCCAGCTCCAGGTAGTGGTCGGAGAAGGCGTGATTCTGCTCGGGGTCGAGCGCCTCCAACAGCGCCGCGGAGGGGTCGCCGCGAAAGTCGATGCCCAGCTTGTCGATCTCGTCCAGCATGAAGACCGGGTTGCGGCTGCCGGCCTGCTTCAATCCCTGCACGATCCGGCCCGGCAGCGCCCCGACGTAGGTCCGCCGGTGCCCCCGGATCTCGGCCTCGTCGCGCACGCCGCCCAGGGAGATGCGCACGAACTTGCGCCCCAACGCCCGGGCGATCGACTTGCCCACCGAGGTCTTGCCCGTCCCCGGCGGGCCGATGAAACAGAGGATCGGGCCGCGGGATTCCGGGGAGAGTTTGCGCACGGCGAGATACTCGATCACGCGCTCCTTGGCCTTATCCAGACCGTAGTGGTCCTCATCGAGAATGGTGCGCGCCTCGTCGATGTCCAGCCGGTCCTCCGTGCGCACCGACCAGGGGAGGGCGAGGATCCAGTCCAGATAGGTGCGCACGACGACGGCCTCGGCCACCATCGGCGGCATCTTCTCCAGGCGGGCCAGCTCTTCGAGCGCCTTCTCCTTGACGTGCTCGGGCAGGTTGGCCGCCTCGATCTTCTTACGGTATTCAGTCACCTCGGCCTGGCGCTCGTCGGTCTCCCCCAGTTCGTGCTGGATCGCCTTCATCTGCTCCTTGAGGAAGTACTCGCGCTGGGATTTCTCCATCTGCTTGCGAACCCGGTTCTGGATCTTGCGCTCCAGTTCCAGGATGCTGATCTCCCGGCTGAGCACTCCGCCGAGCATCTCCAGCCGCTCCTTGGGGGGCATGTCCAGCAGGCGCTGGCGCTCCTCCAGCTTGAGGTTGATGTGCTGGGCCACCAGATCGGCCACCCGCCCCGGTTCCTCCGCCTGCATGACGGTGACGAACTGCTCCGGCGGCACCGACCGGGAGAGCCGGGCAAAGCGCTCGAACGATGAGGTCAGGCCGCGCATCAGCGCTTCCAGCTCGACGGTCTTCTCCACCGGGTCGGGCCGTCCGGCCACGCGCACCGTGAAGAAGGGCTCGGTCTGCGGGTACTCAGTAATGGACGCGCGCACGACCCCTTCCACGATCACCTGCAGGACCCCATCCGGTTGCTTGCCGACCTGCAAGATCCTGCAGACCGTGCCGCTGCCGTGAATGTCCGCGGGGCCCGGGTCTTCCAGGTCGTCCTGCTTCTGCGCCGCGAGCACGATCAGCTTCTCTCCGGCCAGGGCGGCTTCCAGGGCCTGGAGCGATTTGGGCCGCCCCACCCCCAGCCCCTGCACCTGGAAGGGGAAGATGACCGTGCCCTTCAACGGCAGCAGCGGGAGTGGTGCGTTCAACTCGGGCATGCGCTCTGTGTCTTTGGCGTCGCTCATACAGCCCCCAGTCTCGCGTTCACCGTGTGCGCTCTACGGTCGGGCGCGCGGGCCTGCCGCCCCCGACACCCGATACAACGATTCCCATCACAGGTTGTTCCCAGAACGAAAACAGGGGACGGTTCCGCCCCCTCCCTTCGCTCCAATCTGCCGCTCCAGTCCTATCGCCACTATTATACCCCGACCCCCCAAGCACGCCGGTAGGCTGCTCCTCCAAGCCTAGGACGCAGGCTTCTCCTTTGAGCCTAGGACGCAGGCTTCTCCTTGGCCAGACGCCGCAGGTCCGCGGCCGTCTGCAGCAGCGGCTCCCGGCGGGCCGTTACCGCCTCCTCCGTCACGAGGCAGCGCTTCACGTCGGTACGGGAGGGGATCTCGTACATGATGTTCAGCATGATCTCTTCGATGATCGTGCGCAGCCCGCGGGCGCCCGTGTTGCGGCCCATCGCCTCCTTGGCGATGGCCCGCAGCGCCTCGTCGGTGAAAGTCAATTCGACCCCGTCCATCTCCAGGATCTTCTGGTACTGGCGCACCAGGGCGTTGCGGGGCTCCACCAGGATGGTGACCAGGTCGCGCTCGTCGAGCGGGTCGAGGGGCACCACGATGGGCAGGCGGCCGACGAACTCAGGGATCATCCCATAGCGCAGCAGGTCCATCGGCATGGTGTGGCCGAGGATCTCCCCCAGGCGCTTCTTGCTGCGCGGCTCGATCTGCGCGCCGAAGCCCATGCTGGTCTGGCGGATGCGTCCCTCGATGATGCGCTCCAGCCCGTCGAAGGACCCGCCGCAGATAAAGAGGATGTTGGTCGTGTCGATCTGGATGAACTCCTGATGCGGGTGCTTCCGCCCGCCCTGCGGCGGGACGTTGGCCACGGTCCCCTCCAGGATCTTGAGGAGGGCCTGCTGCACGCCTTCCCCAGAGACGTCGCGGGTGATGGACGGATTTTCGCTCTTCCGGGCGATCTTATCGACCTCGTCGATGTAGATGATCCCCCGCTCAGCCTTCTTGATGTCGTAGTCGGCGGTCTGGATGAGACGCAGCAGGATATTCTCGACGTCCTCGCCGACATAGCCGGCCTCGGTGAGCGAGGTGGCGTCGGCGATGGCGAAGGGCACCTCCAGGATCTTGGCCAGGGTCTGGGCGAGCAGGGTCTTGCCGCACCCGGTGGGGCCGATCAGCAGGATGTTGGACTTCTGGAGTTCGACGTCGGAAGGCCGCCGGCTGCCGATGCGCTTGTAGTGGTTGTAGACGGCGACGGCCAGGGCCTTCTTCGCCCGCTCCTGCCCCACCACGTACTGGCAGAGGACATCGTAGATCTCCTTCGGCTTGGGAGTGGCCCGCGGGGCCGAGACGTCCTCGCCGGCCAGTTCCTCTTCGACGATCTCGTTGCACAGCTCGATGCACTCGTCGCAGATGTAGACGCCGGGGCCGGCGACCAGCTTGCGCACCTGCTCCTGGGATTTGCCGCAGAAGGAGCACTTCAACTTGTCGCCGTCGCCGAAGCGGAACATGCTCACGACGTCGTCACCGGCGCCGGCACTCTGCGTTCCCGAGGAGAGAAGATCTCATCGATCAGCCCGTAGCCCTTCGCCTCGTCGGCGGTCATCCAGAAGTTGCGGTCGGCGTCGCGCTCGATGCGCTCCAGCGGCTGGCCCGTGTGCTTGGCCAAGATCTCGTTCATCAGGTTGCGGTCCTTGAGGAACTGCCGCGCCTGGATCTCGATGTCCGCCGTCGTCCCCTGGGCGCCGCCCCAGGGCTGGTGGATCATGATGCGCGAATACGGCAGGGAATAGCGCTTCCCCCGCCTGCCGCCGGCCAGGATGAGCGCGCCGCCGCTGGCGGCCAGGCCGATGCAGATGGTGGAGATGTCGGGGCGGACGTATTGCATCGTGTCGTGGATGGCCAGCGAGGCGTAGAGGTCTCCCCCGGGGCTGTTCACATAGAGGGAGACGTCTTTCTCCGGGTCCTCGCTCTCCAAATAGAGCAACTGGGCGATGACGAGGTTGGCCACGTCGTCGTCGATCGCGCCGCCCAGAAAGACGATCCGCTCCCGCAAGAGGCGGGAGTAGATGTCATACCCGCGCTCGCCGCGGGGGGTGCTCTCAATGACGTAAGGAATCAGAGGCATCGATCAGGGATCCTCCTTGTCCGTCTCGGCGGCAGAGGCGAGGGCGACGAGAAACTGGATCGTCCGGCGACGACGGAGGGACCTGACCAGCGCGTCGCGACGGCGCTCATCGTCGAGCCACTCGCGAACCCGCGCGACATCCTGTTGCAGACTCTGCGCGAGGTTCTCTACTTCCGCGGTGATTTCCTCCTCGCTCGGCGTGATCCCCTCGCGCCGCGCGACCTCATCCAGCACCAGCTGCGTGCGCAGCCGTCCCTCCGCCGTCGCGGAGAGATCCTCGCGCACCTGCTCTTCCGTCTTTTCGGCCGCCTTCAGGTAACTTTCCAGTGTCAGCCCGCGGCGGCCGAGCGTCTCGATGAGATCGGCAAAGAGGTGCTCGGCCTCATGCGCGACCAGAGTGCGGGGCAGCTCGACGGTGGCCTGCTGCGTCACCGCCGTTACCGCCGCCGCCTCGTAGGCCTCCGCCGCGCGAGTCGCGGCCTCGCCGGCCATCCGCTCGCGCAGCTGTCCGCGCAGCGCGTCGACGCTCTCCCCGCCGGCCTGGCGCGCAAAGGAGGCGTCGAGGGTAGGCAGTTCCCGGCGCTTCACGTCAACTGCCGTAACGACGATGGCGCCTCCCTCATTCCCCAGGGCAATCGTGCGCTGTTCGCCCTGCCGGATGTCGATCAATCCGTCCTCCAGCGCCCCAGGATGCACGCTGGAGCCGATCTCGATCAAGACCTCTTTCCCGCTCGTTAGCCGGGGCAGCCCCGGCGCCGACTCGAGGACCTGGACCAGCACAAAGTCGCCTCGCTCCGCCGCCTTCTCACCCGCCGAGGCGAGGGTGGCGTGGCGGAGGCGCAAGTCCTCGATCGCCCTGTTCACGTCCTCATCGGTGACCGCGGGCTCTTCGCGCGGCACCCGCACCGACCGGTACGCCTTTGGGTCGACCTCCGGCGCCACGTCGACCGTCGCCACGAAGCGCAGCGGCATGCCCTCGCCCACCTCTTCCGTCCGCACGTCGATCTTCGGCTGGCCGATGGGCGCCAGCCCCGCCTCACGTACCGCCCGCGCGTAGCCGTCGGTGACCAGCAGATCGACCGTCTCATCCATCAGACGGTCGCGCCCGAGATAGCGTTCAACGATGGCGCGGGGGGCTTTGCCACGGCGGAATCCCGGAATCGCCACCCGCTGCGCCAGACGCCGACCTGCCGTCTCGACGGCGCGGGAGACCTCCTCGGGAGGGAGTTCCACCTCCAGCACCGCCCGGCTCTGCGGTTCCCGCCGTACCTCCACTTTCATTGTTCCCTGTTCCCCTCCCGGGCGGGCAACCAGCGGCCCCCCAGACGGCAAACGAGCGGCCCCGGACCCCGGTGCCGCCCCTCCGACGCCGCCGCAGCGCGGCTGAATGATGACTCCTGGTGCGGGCGGAGGGACTCGAACCCCCACCGGCTTGCGCCGACCAGATCCTAAGTCTGGCGCCTATACCAGTTCGGCTACGCCCGCACTGCCGGGGATGTGGCCACAGACACGTGACCACCTCCCCGTCGATGAAGAATTTGAAATGGAGGGCCGTGAGGGACTCGAACCCCCGACACGAGGCTTAAGAGGCCCCTGCTCTGCCTGCTGAGCTAACGGCCCAACCCAACATTTTATTATACAGATGACGGATGGAGTGTCCACGGAACGCGCGGCGGGTGGTGTCCAATTGACGGAGGGAGAGGGACGGATTCCTAAAAGCCTTCAACTCCGCGCTCCCTGAAGTAGCGAATCGCCCCGGGGTGAAATGGGATTGACGAACGCCCCGCCACCCCAATGAGCGTGATGTACTAGGAACGTCGTTCCCTTCGGCATCCTCAACACCTCCAGGCCATGAAACGGGGCCCTGGGTGGCCCGAGTGAGCACAGAACCTTAGGTCACCACAGGATGCTCGTCGACATACAAAGTGCCGGAAGCCGAGGCGAACGTGGCGAGATCCTCGGCGACGGCGCGCGCCTCCGGAGTGCGCACGTCGGCGTCGAAGTCTTCGCGGCTCGCCCACACCAGTTCGGCCAGCCCGTCGAAGAGCGCGGTCTCCCCGCGCGGGGCGCGCGTCACCGGGTTGATGACGTAGCGCGCCAGGTGCGGGTACGTGCGACGGGCCAGGTCGGCGTGCGGACCCGTCCAGTAGGCGCGGAACTCCTCGGGGGACATCTCCTCCTTTTTGCGAGCCCAGACCAGGAGTTTGATCATGCCCCACCCTTCTCGCTTCCGGAGTGGGCCCCCTGCCGGGGCGCGCCGAGGGGACACGCGCAGGATTGAGCAGGACTCGTCTCGGGAGGGCGCGAACCGCCTACCCGGTTTCCGCCTGGGACGGAGGCGGTCATGATGAAGGGACCGGCGGCGCGCACGGTGCGGCCTCTGGGAAGCGCTGAGGCGTGGCGGCGAGATGCGGGCGGGATGCGCCGGCGCCTCGACCTGATCATCCTGGCCCACATTTGGGCCCTCGGTCCGCTGGCGCTGCTCTGGTTCCTCGTCCCCGCCTGGCGCGGACCCGGCGCGCCTCCCTCCTCCGCCACCCTCGCCGCCATCGCCGGCCTCGCCGTTGCCTACCTGCTCGTCCGCACGTGGTCGAACATCCGCACCACGATGGTCCGGGCCAACACCGTCTGGCCCTACATCGACATCTTGTTCATCACGGCGGCGCTGATCGTCGTCGGCAACCCCACCGATCATCTCGCCGCCCTCTACTTCATCCCGCTGGCCTCCGCCGTCGCGACGCTAAGCGTCTCACACCTGGCGGCGCTGGCCGTCGCCACGGCGGGCGCCTACGCCCTGGTCATCATCGTCACGGGGTTCCCGTGGTCGCTGGGGCTGGTCTACCGCGTGCTCGTCATCGGCGTCATGGCCTCCCTCTACGGTTGGGTAATCCGGATGGTCACCGCGTACGAGCGGACGACGGAGCGCGCGGAGTTCCAGCGCGACCTGGCCGCGGAGATTCACGACGGGATCCAGCACCACCTGATCACCCTGGGCGCACGCCTGGACCTGGCCCACCGCCTCCTCACCGAGGCGCCGGGGCGGGCGGGGCAGATCCTGGTGCAGGAACGGGAGGCCGCCCGCCGCGCCGCCGATGAGCTGCGCTACCTGGTGCGGCGGCTGCGCACCGGCGCGTTCCGGAGAGATGACCTGGCCGCCGCCCTGCGGCAGCAGGTGGCGGCGCTGGCGGAGCGGTGGCCCTTCGCCCTGGAGCTGGAGGTTCCCCCCACACTCCCCCGGATGCCGCCGGCGGCCGAACATAGTCTGCTGCGGGCGATTCAGGAGAGTCTGACGAACGTGGCCAAGCACGCCCAGGCGGACCAGGCGGAGGTCCGTCTCAGCGTCACCGACGGCGCGGTGCGCTGCGTCATCCGTGACGAAGGGGTGGGCTTCAGCCCCGCCGAGACGCTGGGCGACGGCCTGGCCGGGCTGCGCGATCGGATCCAGGCCCTCGGCGGCACGCTGGAGGTCACCTCGGCGCCGGGGGAAGGCACCACCGTCACCGTCCTCCTCCCTCTCCGCCAGGCCGCGTGATGATCATCGGGCGGGCCCCTTGATGGATCGGATCCGTATCATCATCGTCGAAGATGAAGGACTGCTGCGGGGGACGTTGGCGGAACTCCTGGGACGGGAAGCAGACCTGGCCGTCGTTGCCGCCTGCGCCAACGGGCATGACGCGTTGATCGAGGCGCTGCACCATCGTCCCAATGTCGTGCTCACCGACCTGCGGATGCCGCGCATGGATGGCATCGAACTGACCCGCGGATTGAGGGAGAAACTGCCCCAGACCGCCATCGTCGTCCTCACCGCCTTCGACGACGATGAGCACCTCTTTGCGGCGATCAAGGCGGGCGCGCTAGGCTATGTGCTCAAGGATGCCTCCGTCCCCCAGATCGTGGAGGCGGTCCACGCCGCCCGCCGCGGCGAAGGCTTCCTCTCCCCCGGCCTGGTCAGCCGCGTCCTGGCGGAGTTCAACCGGACCGACCGGATGGTGCGGGGGCAGCGGGAGATCTTCGCCCAGCTCACCCGCCGGGAGACGGAGGTGCTCGAACTGCTGGCCCGGGGGATGTCCAACCGGCAGATCGCCCAGCGGCTCTTCCTCTCCGAAAAGACCGTGCGCAATCACATCAGTGTGATATTGGGGAAACTGCACGCGAACGACCGGACCGAAGCGGCGCTGCTCGCGGCGCGGTACGGGCTGGGGCAGTCCCCGGAGAGCGGGGTCCGCCCCGGAGAGGGCGTCGGTCCGGTGAAATTGGGGATGAGCCGTCCAGACGTTCAGAAGGCGCTGGGGGCAGGACCTTCGCAGATCCTTCCCAACGGGTGGCACGTCTGGGCGGGACAGAAGATGGAGGTCCTCTTTGTCGAGGGGCGCTCCTCGGCCATCGACACCGAAGATCCCGCGGAGAGGACCCCGGGCGGAATCGGCATCGGCGCCACGGAAGCGGACCTGACCGCGACGATGGGGGCTCCCGTGTGTAAGGCCGTCCAGGAGTTTCAGGGGCGGCGAGTCCCCGGCTGGTACTACGAGGGCCTCTTCCTCTTCTTCATCGGCGCGCCGGCCCAGGTCGCCGCGATGCGGGTCCTCCCCAAAGACAGCGCCGCCCAGATCTGCCGCTAAGGCACGCGCCGCCAGTCTCGGAGGATCTCCCGGGCGGCATTGTAGCCCGGCGCCCCCATCACGCCGCCGCCGGGATGAGTGCCGGCGCCGCAGAGATAGAGCCCGGCCACCGGCGTACGATACCGCGCCCACCCCGGGATCGGTCGCATGAAGAAGAGGCGGTCCGGCGCCATCTCCCCGTGGAAGATGTCCCCACCGGTGAGGGCGAAGTCGCGCTCGAGGTCCAAGGGACTGATCACCTGCCGGTGGAGAATGATATCCCGCACATTCGGCGCGTAGGCGGCCAGCGTGTCGATGACCCGATCGGCGTAGCCCTCCTTCATTCCGTCCCACGATCCTTCCGCCAGGGCGTAGGGCGCGTATTGGACGAAGATCGACATCAGGTGCCGCCCCGCCGGCGCCAGGGCCGGGTCGTAGGCGGTGGGGATCGTCACTTCACAGAAGGGTTCCGCAGACGGCAGACCGCGCTGCGCATCCGCCCAGGCCCGGTCGATGTAGTCCATCGTCGGGCCGATGTGGATGGTGGCGCGGTGCTGGGGTCCGAGCGCGCGCCCGGGCGCCGCGGTGAAATCCGGCAGTGCGTCCGTGACCAGATTGATCTTCATCGCCACGCCGGCCATGGGGATCGCCGCCACCTCGCGGCGGAACGCTGCCGCGAGATGCTCCGGCGCGACCAGCCGGAGGAAGGTGCGGTGCGGATCGGCGTTGGACGCGACGGCGCGGGCGCCGATCTCCTCTCCACCGGCCAGCGCCACCCCCACGGCGCGGCCGTCGTGCACCACGATCTCGGCGACCTCGGCATTCGTGCGGATCTCCACCCCCGCCCGCCGCGCCGCCGTGGCCAGCGCCTCGGAGATCGCCCCCATCCCTCCCCGCACGAATCCCCAGAGGCCCCGGCGGCCGGCCGCTTGTCCCATCACGTGATGGAAGAGGACGTACGCGGTGCCCGGCGTGGAGGGTCCGCCCCGCGCGCCGATGACGCCGTCGGTGGCCAGGGCGGCTTTCAGCTGTGGGGAGTCGAACCAGCCGTCGAGAAAGTCGCGCGCGGACTGCGTGAGCATCCGCAGCGCCGCGACGAGGGTGCGCGGCGGCAGGCGCAGGGCGCCCGCGGCCAACCGCCCCATTTGCAGGAGATCCGGCCAGCGGCGGGCCAGCAGCTCCGGCGGCGTGCGCAGCAGCCACGGCTCGACGAACGCGGCCAGCCGCGCCAGGGTGGCTTCATAGTCGGGGAATCGGGCCGCGTCGCGCACCGAGAAGGCCGCGATCTCCTCGGCCGTGCGCTGCTCATCCTGCCAAAGAAAGAGACGCCGCCTATCCGGAAACGGACTGAAGAAGGAGGGGTCTTTGGGCAGGATCTCATACCCCAGGTCGGCCAGCCTGAGGTCGCGGATGATGCGGGGCTGCAGGAGGCCGCAGAGATACGCCGCGGTGGAGACGCGGTGGCCGGGCCAGACCTCTTCCGTGACGCAGGCGCCGCCCACGATGGGTCGGCGCTCCAGCACCAGCACCGCGAGACCCGCGCGCGCCAGGTACGCGGCGGTGACGAGGCCGTTGTGGCCGCCGCCGACGATCAGGACGTCGTAGCGGGCCAGCGCCTACTTCCGGCGTGCCGCCGCGCGCCCACGTGAGGCGGCCGTGCGGACTCGGGCGGATACCGAGCGCCGGCGCGGCGCAGCGCGCTTGTGGCCGAGCAGGTTCTCCAGGAACTCCTCGTGCCCGACCTCGTCTTTGAGCAGGTCGGTGACGAGCTGATAGGTCACCGGATCCTTCCCGAATGTCATCTTCGCCATCTCGTTGTAGTGATTGATCGCCGCTGCTTCCGCCTTGATCTGGTCGGACACCATCCCCTCGGCGTCGCTGAAGTCCTTGCGCGGAGCGACCCAGGCGGCCCCGGCCCCTGCCTCCCAGTCCTGCGGGTGCACCACGGGATTGCCGCCCAGTTCGAGCATGCGGTTGGCCAGTTTCTCGGCGTGCCCGAGTTCTTCCAGCGCGTCCTGCTTGAAGTGTTCGATCAGTTCCTCACCGTGGAATCCCTCCGCCACGATGGCGGTGGTCCACAGCGAAAAGAAGACCTGCAGTTCGTGCAGGTACGCCTTGCGCAGTTCGTTGAGGAGCGCCTGCGCGTCCACTTCGATGATGGCTCGGCCGGTCGTGCCCATGACGATTCCTCCTTGAGGCAGGTTCGAAGTTGGCTACGAGGGACTATTCTCGCCCGCCAGCGAATTTCCCACCGATGCTCCGGGCGGTGCGCGTTTTCTTCACATTCCTCCTGGGCGTCGCGCTGCTCTCCCTCCTGCTGCTGGCCTTCCACCGTCCCTTGCTGTCTGCAGCGGGGCGTTTTCTCATTGTGGCCGATCCTCTCGAGCACGCGGACGTGATCGTCGTGCTCTCGGGCGGGCAGGCCGACGAGCGGGTCCGCCAGGCCGCCGTGCTCTTCAAGGGGGGGCTGGCCCCGCTGATCTTGCTCTCCGGCGGCGAATCGCTGATGGGGATCTCGGTTCCCGACCTCCTCCGCCGGCAGGCCCGCGCGCACGGGGTGCCGGCGTCGGCGCTGCTCTACGAGGTCAGTTCCACCAGCACCGCGGACCAGGCGCGGTTTCTCCGGCCTCTCTTGGAGGATCGGGGCGTGCGCCGCGCGATTGTCGTCACCTCCTCCTACCACACACGGCGCACCCGGCTGCTCTTTCGCCGGACCTTCGCCGGATCGCCGGTGGACATCCGCGTCTCCCCGGTGCAGCAGGACCTGTTCCGGCCGGAGGAGTGGTGGACCCGTGACCAGGACACGGAGACGGTGGTGTTGGAATACATCAAACTGACGCTGGCGCTGATCCCGCGCTGACGCGGCGGGGGCCAGGCGCGTCGGCACGGAAGGGGGCCCCACGATGAAGGTGCTGAAGGATCGCATCCTGGCCGAAGGACGCAACCTGGGAGGCGGCATCCTCAAGGTCGACGGGTTCATCAACCATCAAGTGGATCCGGTGTTGATGGAGGCCTGCGGGCGCGAGCTGGCGGACCGCTTCGCCCGGCTGGAAGCGACCAAAGTCCTCACCGCGGAGATCTCAGGCATCGCCCCGGCTCTGACGACGGCGCGACACCTCGGCGTGCCGGTGGTCTATGCGCGGAAAACCCGCCCGATCACTATGCCCGATCAGGTCCTCCTGACTACGGCGCCCTCGCACACAAAGGGCCGCACCGTGGAGCTGATCGTCTCCCCCGAGTATCTGGCCGACGGCGAGCGCGTCCTGATCGTGGACGACTTCCTCGCCAGCGGCCAGACCATCTTGGCGTTGGCGCGGCTGGCCGCGGCGGCGGGGTCGACCGTCGTTGGCGTCGGCGTGGTGATCGAGAAGACATTCGAAGGAGGACGCGACGCGTTGGGCCGGCTCGAAGCCCCGGTGGAAGCCCTTGCCCGAGTCATCGACATGACCGTCGGACGGATCGTCCTGGAGTAGCGCCCACGCAAGGGGACGGCCCGGTCTCCCGAGCCGTCCTCCCCTCCCCCCCGTATGCCCTGAGACGTCTCTGCTAGCGGCGCAGCCCCCGCACGCCGATCTTCACCCGCCGCCGGAGGAAGGATCGCTTCACCGGACTCTTCGGCCCGTGCCAGAGGAACACGTTGGGCCGGCTGGTCGGCTCGATCGATCCCTCGCTGGCCGAGAGGTCAAATTCCAGAGGCCACCCACGCACGCTGCGTGCGTCAATCGTGATGATCGCCGTCCCATCTTCGGGAATCACCTCTGGCTCGACGGTGACCCCCTTGACGAGGATGACCTTCTCCCCCATTTCCAGGGGAGACTCGCTCTCCCGCCCCCGCGCCACCCGGTCCACCCCCCGTTCGAGCGCCCGTAAAGCCTCGATCCACCCTCGACCGTGGCACCGCGCCGCCGGTCGCCGGATCCAGTCCCAGGTTGTGTTGGAATGCCAGGGGTATTCGCTGGACCCTCTATCGTCCCTTCGGCCGCCTGATAGATCTTTCCAGGCCTGATTGATAGAGCGACCGGCGCAAAGCTTCGCTCAATCCGGCGACGAATCACCGCGAGGGAAGGCGCCCGGTCCGCGATGCGGCAGCCGGCGGAGGACGAAGATCTGCGCCGCGTGGTAAGTGTCATGCGTGGCGATATCAATGACGATGTCGATCATGCGGAGGGATCCCCTGATGCGTTCCAGCAGTCGATCCGGGGTCAGCCGGCGCAGCGCCGCCGTCAGGCGCTTGTGCGCGGCGGACAGTTCCTGCCTGGCTGCGGTCCACCCGTGTTCGCCGGGCCCGGCCGGCCGCCAATTCACCCGATCGTCGAAGGTCCAGGGCGTGCCGGTCAGCCGCGCCGTGACCGCGTCCTTCCAATAGGCCATGTGCAGGACGATCTCGGCGATGGTGTGCTGCTCCGGGTGGCGGTGATGCGCCACGTCCGCGCTCACCCCTGCAAGAGAAGGTAGGACCCCTTTCCCCGCCCAGTTGCCGCGACTGTAGGTCCCACGGACACGGGCCACCATCCAGTCCCTGATGGCCGCGTCGGGCCGAGGACCCCCCTGGGGAGTCCTCCCCGCCCTCCGGCCAGCCGCTGCGCGGGTCTTCGCCGTCATCGATCTCCTCGTCGCTCTCTTTTCCTCCTGGGCAGCTCAATTCCCGCTCGCGCCCCGCGTACAATAGGCCGCGGAGGCGATGGGCACGTGCTGGGGACGATCCGCGCCAAAACCCATCTCTGGAGATATCTGGCCCGGTTGAGGCGCACTCGGTTGTGGCCGCGCGTCCGCCTGCGGAAGCGTCTGGGCGGCATCATGTTCGAGGTGGACCTCGAACCCGATCCCACAGGGATCATGATGTATCTTGGGCTCTACGAACCGGTCACCGTGCGGACGATGCGCCGCTTCCTCACCGCGGGCGATACCTTCATCGACGTGGGCGCGAACGTCGG
>JBOGSD010000067.1:0-42024 GCA_050695215.1 bacterium | reverse complement strand
CGCGCGCCGTCGAACGGCCGCCCTTCGGCGGCCCGGAGGTCCCGCCGCTCTGCGGCGATCCGCCGCGCCTCCTCGGTGACCACGCGGGGCTGGTAGTTCTCCATCAGGATCACCGTGTCGGCGACGGCGAAGTAGTCCCCAGACCCGCCCATCACCAGCACGGTGGACACCCCATGCGCTTGGTAGAGGTGGCGCACCTGGTCGACGAAGGGCGTGATCGGCTCGAGGGCTTTGGGCACGAGGCGCTGCATCAGTTCGTCTCGGATCATGAAGTTGGTGGCGCTGCTGTCCTCGTCGATGACCAGCACGCGCGCACCCGCCTCGATCGCCTCCACGACATTGGCGGCCTGCGAGATGCTGCCGCTGGCGTTGTCGGTGGAGAAGGCCTGCGTGTCCACCCCCAGCGGGAGTGTGCCGATGAAGGCGCTGATGTCCACGCGCGCGACGCGCCGCCCTTCCTCGGCGCGGATCTTCACCAGGTCCGGGCGCGCCGCCACATACT
The DNA here is from genome assembly GCA_050695215.1 of bacterium. Lineage (GTDB taxonomy): Bacteria > Sysuimicrobiota > Sysuimicrobiia > Sysuimicrobiales > Humicultoraceae > JACQGZ01. Next base: position 41,522 of record JBOGSD010000067.1, on the reverse strand, counting down.
CGCGCCCGTCGCCCGGGACGTGAGGGTAGACCCCGCGGCTGAGGGCCGCCAGCACCGTGGACTTGCCGTGAAAGCCGCCGCCGACGATCAGCGTCACCCCCGCGGGGATCCCCATCCCCCTGATCGGCCCGCGATGGGGCGTGTGCAGGGTGACCGAGAACGCCTCGGGCGCGCGGAAGGGCACGGCGCGATGGGAGCCCAGGGGAGCATCCGAGATCCCACTCTCACGGACGAGGACGGCGCCGTCGGCGATGAAGGCGACGAGCCCCTTCGCCGGCAGTCCTTCCACCAGAGCAGCGTGATCCTCCGCGGCTTCGATGTGGCGGCGGGCCGCGCCCTCATCCAGGTTGGCGCGCAGCAGCGCCCCCTCGACGGCCGCGGGGAGTTCGTCGAGCAGGATCGCCGCCGCCTGCTTCGCCTGGATCTTCCGGCCCTCCGCCGGGAGGCCGAGCGACAGACGCAGTTCGACGTGCTCCTCCCGCACCCGGCAAGCGGTGCGCGACAGGATCTCCTGGCCGCCCGCATCGACCAGCAGGACGCCGCCGCGGCGGTCCCCTCCCCGCTCGCTGCTCCGCCCGCGGCTGACCCGCCGCACAATCTCGCGGAACCGCCGCGCTAGGACGTCCTCGAGGGCTACCTTCCGTGCGGGCGTCGACCACCATTCCCCCGGAAGCTGCGCCTCGGCCGCATCCACCTGCACGCGCAGCAGCGAAGGCGGCGCAAAGGGGTCGGGCTGGACGTAGTCCAGATGGAGGACGTGGCGGGGGAACCGGTAGGCGCCGGCGATGGACCTGTACCCGCCGTACCCTTTGCCGTCCAGCGTGATCAGTTTGTCGCGCAGGCGGTCGGAGGGGAGCACCGCTAGCCGGGCGCGAGCAGGCGCGCGGTCACCTGCGCGTAGAACGCCGCCGCCGTCGCCACGGCATCCAGCTCAATGTACTCGTCCGGAGAATGCGCCAGTTCCGCCGCGCCCGGGCCGAAGAGGATGGTGTCGATCCCCCGCACGCTGAAGAAGCGGCCGTCGCTGGCCTGCTGGTACCCCACCGGCGCCGGATCCAGTCCCAGGGCCACGGCCACCTCCTGCGCTTCGCGCACCAGCGGCGACTCCGGTGAGGTCTCGACCGGCGGACCCGTCTGTACCGGCTCCACCGTCACGTCCAGGTGAGGATCCTCCTCGCGCAGCCGGGCGATGACGCGATCGATCTCCGCCAGGGCATCCTGCGGGGATTCCTGCGGCAGGGTGCGGCGGTCGATCGTGGCTTCGCAGCGGTCGGGCACGACGTTGGTGGCGATGCCGCCGGAGATCGTGCCCACCGAGATGGAGGGCGGCGGCGTCAGGGGATGGCTCATCGTGGCCAGGCGGGTCCCCACCTCCTCATCCAGCGCCGACAGCACGTGCACCATGGATCGGATGGCGTTGACGCCTTTCCAGGGGGTCGAGCCGTGGGCGGTCCGTCCCCGGGTGACCAGCCGCACCCACAGGACGCCCTTCTCGGCGATGGCGATGCGGTTGTCGGTCATCTCTCCCACGATGACCTGGTCGGGACGCAGCAGCCCGCGCTGCACCAGCATATCGGTGCCCTTGGCTCCACCGATCTCTTCGTCGCTCACCAGCGTGACCAGCAGTGACCCGCGCAGCTCCACCTGAAGACGGGCCAGGGACTCCACGGCCGCCACCATCGCGGCCGCGCATCCTTTTGGATCCCCCGCGCCGCGCCCGTAGAGACGGCCGCCCTCGATCTCGGCGCCGAGGGGGTCGTGCCGCCAGGCCGCGCGGTCGCCGAAGGGCACCGTGTCCAGGTGGGTATTGAGCAGGAGTTCAGGCCGCCCCGATCCCAGCCGCAGCAGCAGATTGGGTTTCTTCGGATCGTCCGCCAGGATCTGAGAATCGAGGTCGAGGGCGCGGAAGCGCGCCGCCGCCAGATCGATGACGCGCCGCGTGTCCCCCGGGGGATTCGTGGTATCGGCGCGGACCAGCGAAGCGAGGAACCCCACCAGCGCGGGTCGGTGGCGTTCGATGTCCTGGGTGAGCGCGGGTGCGTCGATGCGCGCCATGGCGGGTCTCGATCCTCGGTGGGGCGGCCGGTGGCCGCCTGATGGGTTCTCCGCCGGACGCGGACCCGCCTGCGTCGGGCGACGAGGGAGGGCTAGATGGGGATGCTAGGGCCCGGCGGGATCGATCAGCAGAGCCCGGGCGGCGCGCTGCCGCGCCACGTGGACGGCCCGAAGGAGCTGAGCGTCCCGGCCCTCGGCGAAGTCCGCCGCGGTGAGAGGCAGCGGGACATCGGGAGCCAAACCGGTGCCTTCCAGGCGCTTGCCCTTGCCGGTGGCCAGCCGCTGAATGGTCACGCTCAGGGCAGAGCCGTCAGAGAGGGCGAAGACGACGCTGGCCTCGACGGCGCCGCCGGTCTTGATGCCGATGGTTGTGCCCCGGCCGTGCTCGACGATCGCCGCCGACAGCAGTTCGGAGGCCGACGCCGTGCCCTCGTTCACCAGCACCACCATCGGGGTCGTGCGCAGGAGCAGAGGGCTCCGATCCGTTCTGACCACCTCGGTGCCCTGGCTCGTCGTCGACTGATAGATGGGCAGTCCGGCCGGGAGGACGCTGTTGAGAATGGCCCGCAGTTCGTGCAGGAAGCCGCCGCTGTTGTTGCGCAGGTCGATGATCAGCGCGCGCAGCCCCTGTCCCATCAATCCCGACAAGGCGCGGCGGAAGTCCCGTGCGGATCCGCCCGAAAACTCATAGAGGTAGATGTAGCCGATCCCCGGCTCGAGTAGGCGCGCGGCGAAGACGGAGGGCACCACGATGGGCGCCCGCGTGATCGTCACAGGAAACGGGGCAGGCCGGCCGGCGCGCTCGAAGACCACCGTCACCGCCGTCCCGGCGGGCCCGCGGATCATCGAGACCACCTGCTCGGCGGTGAGGCCGCCGGTGGCGACGTCGTTGATCCGGACGATGCGGTCGAACCTGCGGACGCCCAGGCGGGACGCGGGGCTGTTGGGGATGACCTCCCATACGTAGAAGCGCTGCTCCTGTGGGAAGACCACCATGCCCACCCCCGAGAACCCCGCCGCCTGGCGCTGGCGGGCCTGGCGTTCGCGGAACTCCTCGGGGCTCATGAAGCCGGTGTGCGAATCGTTCAGCGAGGCGGTCATCGCCCGGATGGCGGCGTGGGCCAGCGTCTGGGGTGTGCCCTGGCCGGCGGCGACCGCGGCGTCGAACCGCTCCCGGAACAGACGCTCCGCCTCGGCGGGCGCGGTTCCCGGCGGCATCCGCTGCAGTTCCGCGGCGATCCCGGCGCGGCTCAGCGCGGCCTGCATGGATTCCAGCGCCACGTTCAGCAGGCGGATGCGGTCGATGAGGGCTTGCTCGACGTACTGCTCGTCGAGGAGCTTGATCACTTCCAGCACCACGCCGGCGCTCGCGGGGGCGGCCTGGGCGCGGGGGAGCGCCGGCCCGGTGGCGACGGACGCCACCGCGATGACGAGGGCAATGAGCAGGAGTCTCCGCATCGGCTCAGAGGGCCGGCCGGAACGGGACCAGCCGGAGGATCCAGGTGTTGAGCGTAAAGAGCGCATCGGTCACCAGCGCCACCCCCATGATCACCAGGAAGACCCCAGACAGCGCCGTGATCGGCCGGCTGTAGCGGCGCAGCCAGGCCATCGAGTCGAACGTCAGCGTGAGCAGCAGCGCCGACGCCAGGAACGGCAGCCCCAGCCCGAGCGCGTACGTGAACAGCAGGAGAGCGCCGCGGCCCGCGTCTTGCTCGGTGGCGGCCAGCGTCAGCACGGCGGCCAGCACCGGCCCGACGCAGGGTGTCCAGGCAAACCCGAATGCCATACCCACGGGGACGGCGCCGACCATGCCGAGAGGCCGCCGCGTCAAGTGAAACCGCCGCTCGCGGAAGAGCGCCGGGACCTTCAGCAGCACGGCCAGGCCGAGCGCGATCACGAGCGCGCCGCCGATGCGGCTGAGCAGCAGCCGGTTGGCCATCACAAACCCGCCCAGCAGCGAGGCCGAGGCCCCCAGCCCCGTGAAGATGATGGCGAATCCCAGCACAAACAGCGCGGTCGCCCCGAGCACCCGCCCGGCGTGACGGCGCCGCTCCTCGCGGGCCATCTCGCCCAGGGACAGTCCGGAGACGAAAGAGAGATACCCCGGGATCAAAGGGACCACGCAGGGCGAGAGGAAGCCGAGGACGCCGGCCGCAAAGGCGATCGCGAGCGTGATGTCCGCCATGGGTCCTGACTATTCTACCTTCCCGTTAACGCCGCCGCCTACGCCCGGCCTTCCCTTCCGGGCGCACGCTTTGGCGTCTGCAGATGAAACGCGGCCCCGGCCTCAGCGGTTTCGTTGGGGAGACAGTGTCATAATACCGGATGTGGACGAGCAGCCCGGGGCGGACATCTTCGCCGCGATCCAGGCCGGCGACGGGGACAGACTGGCGTCCCTGCTGCGCGACGGTCCCGCCCGGGCCAACGCCCGCGACCCGAACGGTATCACTCCCCTGCTCAGCGCGGTGTATTCCGGGAGGCGGGACCTCGCAGACCTCCTGATCCGCGGCGGGGCCGACGTTGATCTTTTCGCGGCCGCCGCGCTGGGACGGACGGCCCGGCTCGACGCGTTGCTGCACGAGAGCCACGCCCTGGTGCACACCCACAGCGCCGATGGGTGGACACCGCTGCACCTGGCGGCGTTTTTCGGCCATCCCGAGGCGGTGCGGCTGCTGCTGGCGCGCGGCGCCAGCGCGCAGGGAGTCTCCCAGAACACCACGGGGAACACGCCCTTCCACTCCGCCCTGGCCAGCCACGACGCCGGCGTGGCCACCGAGCCCCGCCGGCAGATCGTCCAGCTCCTGCTGGCCGCGGGCGCGGAGGTCGAGCTCCCCGACGCCTCAGGCTGCACGCCGCTGCACCTCGCCGCGCACGACGGCGACGTCGAGCTGATCGGGGCCTTCCTCGCCCGCGGCGCCGACGTCAACCCGCGGCAGGACAAGGGACAGACCCCCCTCGGGGTGGCGATCGCCGCGGGGCATGCCGAGGCGGCGGCGCTGCTCCGCCGTCACGGCGGCAGCGAGTAACTCACCCGATCACTTCAGCAGTCGAGAGAGGCGTCGATCCGCGTACACCTTGCCGCGGGTCTGGCAGGTGGGGCAATAGTAGGTCTCCCGCTCGCTGTAATAGACGGCCGCCACCGGCGTGCCGCAGCGCGGGCAGGGTTCGGCGGCCTTCCGGTGCACGCGCAGCAGCGCGGGCGGTTCCCGCATGGGGATGTCGTCGCCGAAGTGCGCCCGGTGTTCGCGCACCGCGCGGGTCAGCACCCCCCGGATCGCCCCATACAGGCGCGATCGTTCCCCCCCGTCCAGCGCCGCTGAAGCGGTGAACGGCGAGAGGCGCGCCTCCCAGAGGATCTCATCGCCATAGGCATTGCCGACCCCGGCCAGATACCGCTGCGTCCCCAGGAAACGCTTCAACTGCATCCCCGCCAGATCGAGCATCCTCGAGAACGCCTGCGGCGTGAACTCCTCCGAGAGCGGCTCTAGGCCCAGCCCGGCCGCCGGCTCGGTGGCCTCCACCTCCCCCGCGCGGCGCAGCCAGAGCCCCGCCCGTTTCTGCGGTCCCCGTTCGACCAGCCGGAGATCCTCCCCACCGTCGAGGGTCAGCGCGACCGCGACGTCCCGATTCGCGCGCTGGCGCGCGGGGGTGATGGTGAGCCGCCCATCCCGCTTGAGGTGAACGATCAGCACCAGCGCGCCGCTGAGACCAAAGAGCAGCAGTTTGCCGCGGCGCCTGATGGTCTGGATCGTCTCTCCTTGCGCGGACGACAGCGGCGGATCCACCGACTTGAGGACGGAGGGACTGCGCACCTGAATCGCCCGCACCGTCCGCCCCGCCACGCGCGGCGCCAGGGTGGCGATCAGCGTCTCGATGAAGGGGATCTCAGGCGCGGCGGAGGGCCTCCTCCGCCCAGCGCGTCGCGGTCTCCAGCGCCTCTGTGGGCGCCACGCTGGGGACGAGCATGCCCTGCGCGAACGCGGACGTTCCCCCGCCCTTCCCACCGTACTGCTCGAGGATGCGGCGCAGCAGGGCGGCCACATCCACGGTGAGATCGGCCGAGCGGGCAAAGATCAGCCGTCCCTCGTCAGCCGCCAGGAGGACGACGAGCCCGCCGCCCGCCGCCAGCGCCTCGGCCAGGGCGCGCACCTCATCCCCGGGGCGCCCGGCCAGCGCCTCCGCATGGACCGCCGGCCTGACCAGCCCGGGGCGCCGCCGCTCGGTCTCCACGGCGGCCAGGCGGCCCAGGAGGGCCTCCACCCGGCGGGCGCTTTCGCTCTCCTTTGCCAGCAGCTTCTGCACCATCTCCGCAACCTCCGAGGCGCCGGCGGAGAGGGTGCGCCCCAGGTCCACCAGCACGCTGGTCTTGCGGCGGTGGTCGAACAGGGCGCGCCACCCGCAGAGAAAACTGACGCGCGTGCCCCCCTTGTACCGCTCCCATCCCGTCACCGCAATCGCGCCGATCTCCCCCGTGGCGCGCACGTGGGTGCCGCCGCACGCCGAACGGTCGAAGCCTTCGATCTCGACGAGGCGGATCGTCCCCGACTTCTTCGGCGGGCGGCGCAGCCCCCACCGGCTGACCTCATTGTCGTCCACGAGATGGAGGCGCACGGGGAGGTTCCGCAGCACGGCGGCGTTGGCCGCATCTTCCAGCCGCGCCGCCGCGGGGGCGTCGAACGCGGCCAGGTGGAGGTCGACGGTGCCACGGTCGGCGCCCAGGTGCACCGCCAGGGTCTCCGCACCCAGTTCGCGCAGCGCGGCCTGAGACAGGACGTGCTGCCCGGTGTGCTGCTGCATGTGGTCGAAGCGCCGCTCCCAGTCGATGCGACCGGTGACGGTGTGATCGAGCAAGGCCTCGCCCGCCTCCCCGCCTTCCAGGCGGTGCAGGATGCGCGTCTCCTCGGCGTTCTGGACGACGTCGATCACGCGCAGGCCGTCCAGGGTGCCGGTGTCGTGTAGCTGGCCTCCCGCAGTCGGATAGAAGGCGGTGCGGTCGAGTTCAAGGGTGGGACCGCGGCCCCCCTCGGCGGGTCGCACCGTCACCACCCGGGCGGTGAACTCGCGCAGGTAGGGATCGTGCCAGTAGAGGCGCTCGGTCATCCCCCGGGCCCGCTCACGCCGGCGCCCGCTACCGCTTCAGGCTGAGCGTGACCCCGTCGTGCAGGGGCAGGATCACCGAGTCCAGCGCGGGGTGGGCGAAAGCCAGGGCGTTGTACCGGCGGATGCCCTCGCGTTCCGGTGCCGGCCAGTACCCTTCCGGCGAGCCGGGAGGCACCTCCCCCCCGAGGAGCGCGTTGTCCGCCAGGAGCAGGCCCCCTTCCGCCAGCAGCTCAATGGCCCGCTCGAAGTAGGCGGGGTATTCCTCCTTGGCCGCGTCGACGAAGATCAGACCGTAGGCGCCCGCCTTGAGCCGGGGAAGCACCGCCGCGGCGGGACCCTCGAGCACCTCGACGGTATCGGAGAGTTCGGCCCGCGCGAGCGCCGTCCGCGCGCGCGCTGCTCTGGCCGCGTTGGCTTCAATCGTCTGCAACGCGCCGCCATATTCGCGCAGCGCGCGTCCCATCCAGATCGCCGCGTAGGCGATAGCCGTCCCGACTTCCAGGGCGCGGGAAGGATGGAGCACTCGGACCAGCAGTGCCAGGAACCGGCCCACCTGAGGGCCGGAGATGGGAATGCGCTCTTCGCGCGCCTGGGCCTCGAGCTCCGCCAACAGCGGATCGCGGGGCGGCAGGAGACCCTCCAGGTAACGGGTAAGGCGCGCGTCGAACAGGTCGGGCATCATGCCTCGGCGGCGTTGTTGATAGTGATGATGTGAGCGTACCGCAAGCAGGGCCACGCCGACAATCGGCCGGAGGGCGCGAGGAGCGCGCGGCCACCCGGCGACGCCGGCCGCCTCAGCCGGTACGCAATGACGGTGCTCACACTCATGAAACGCCTCCAGAAAGACTGCGGTTCGAAGGGAACGAGCAAAGAAGTTTTACCCCGAATCTGCGTTGCTCCCCGGCGGGACGTTATGATACACTTCCCGCTTGGCAGGTAGGGCGCAGCGCGCAGTACTCTGTACGTTGTGCAGTATCTGTACGTTAAGAAAGGAAAGGGGAAATCTAGTGATGGCCACAGGTACGGTGAAGTGGTTCAGCGCGGAGAAGGGCTACGGCTTCATCTCCGTGGAGGGCGGCAAGGACGTCTTCGTGCACTACAGCGCGATTCAGTCGGACGGTTTTCGCACCTTGCAAGAGGGGCAATCCGTCCAGTTTGACATCGTGGACGGCAAGAAGGGTCCGCAGGCGTCGAACGTCACGCTCCTCTAAACCACGTTTGCCAGAACGTCCCGGAGCCCGGGGTTTCCCCCGGGCTCCGCGCTTTGTCGCCGCGAACAGGTCCGTGAACACGGCCGGCGAGGGAGTGGCCTCTGAAAGGGAGAACGTACCCCCCATGATCGTGCTGCTCCGACTCGTCGACGTGATCTTCTATCTCTTGTATGTCGCCATTATCGTCGACGTGTTGCTCTCCTGGCTGCCGCGCGCCCGGGAGAGCAGCGCGGGAATCGCCGTGCACCGGGTGACGCGCGTCATCCTCGATCCCATCCGGCGCATCGTCCCCCCGGCCGGCCCGCTGGATCTCTCCCCCTTCGTGGCGATTCTGCTGCTGACCGTGCTCAGGAGGATCGTGACGGAACTGCTGTTCGCTGTGCTGTTCTGACCCGGCGAGCCTACCGCTGCTTCGGCAGGCCCAGCACCGCCGCCAGACCCACCACGGCCAGGGCGAGAGTCGCCAGCAGCGTCTGGCGGAGCCCGATCACGTCGGCGATGGCCCCGAGCGCCGTCAGGCTAAGCCCGCCGATGCCCCACGCCGCGCCCATGACGATGCTGGATGCCAGGCTGGCGTGTTGGGGGAGGCCTTCCTGGGCCATCACAATGGTCACCGGCGCCGACAGGTAGAGGACGATCCCCGCCAGCGGGAGGAGACCCAACCGCCACTCCGAGGGGAGCACCAGAAAGAGCGCCAGCAGCGGCGCGCTCAGTCCAAAGGAGAGCGCCAGCACCGGGCGGCGCCCGAGACGATCGGCCAGCAGGGCACCCATCACACCTCCGGCCGCCCCGATGCCGCCGAAGAGAAAGACCGCCACCCCTCCCTGCACCAGCGAGGCGCCCTGCTCGCGGGTGAGCAGCAACGGCAGGAACGTCAGGAAGCCGATCGAGACGATGCTGCGCGCGACCACAAAGACCCAGAGCAAGAAGAGCATCCGCCGCTGCGCCGCCAGCGCGCGGCGGAGCGGGTCGCGGCGGCCGAGCGGCGCGGTCGGCCAGCGTAGGGCCGTCAGCGCCAGCGGCACCGCCAGCAGGAACCCGGGGATGCCGGCGTACCCCGTCCAGCCGAGTCCCTGCCACTGCACGACAGCGGCGATGTAGAGCGGGCCGAGCGCGAACGCCAGCTCCCCGGCGGCCACGAAGATGGACAGTCCCGTGGCGCGGCGGCCTCCCGAGTGAAACCCCGCGGCGGCGGCGCCCTGGGGGTGGAAGATCGCCGTGCCGGCGGCGGCGACCAGCAGCGCCGCAATCAGCGTGGCATACGTCGGGAGAAGGCCCACCAGCGACATCGCCGCCACCGTCATCACCGGGCCGACGGCGGCCAGGACGCTGCGGCGGAGGCGGTCGGCCGCAAACGCAAAAAATGGCTGCGACAGCGCCGAACAGGTCGTCAGGATGGTCCCCAGGAGCCCGGCCAGGGCCAGGGTGAGATTGAACCGCGGCACCAGCAGCGGGAGCAGCGGCGCCAGCCAGGCCATGTGGAAGTCGTTGAGGAAGTGGGCCAGCGTGATCCCCAGGAGCCGCGGGCGATCGATCGGGAGAGGCGTCCGAGCGTGTACCGGCTGGGGCGCGCCGTGCGGGGGGCCGAGCGACACGAGCGCCATTATACCAGAGCGGTCTCCGCCGACTCTGCGGGATGGGCGCGGCCCGGCGGCGAAGGCTACGCCATGAACGCGCTCGCCGCCCGTCTGCGCCAGCGCGTGCGCGGAGAGGTGCGCTTCGATCACTTCTCCCGCGTCCTCTACGCCACCGACGCCAGCATCTACCAGATCATGCCGCTGGGCGTCGTGCTGCCGCGGGACGCGGAGGACGTGGCCGCGGCCCTGCGCATCTGCGCCGAAGCCGGGGTGCCGACCCTCCCCCGCGGCGCCGGCACCAGCCTGGCCGGTCAGGCGGTGGGGCGCGCGGTCATCCTGGACTGCTCCCGTCACATGAACGCCATCCTGGGCATCGATCCGGACCGCCGCGAGGTGCGCGCGCAGCCGGGGGTCGTGCAGGATGAGCTGAACCTCGCGCTGGCCCCCTACGGGCTGCGGCTGGGGCCCGATACCGCCACCAGCAACCGGGCGACGCTCGGCGGGATGATCGGCAACAACTCCTGCGGCGCGCGCTCCATCGTGTATGGCAAGATGGTCGATCACGTGCGCTCGCTGCGCCTGCTGCTGGCCGGCGGGGAGGAGATGGGGTTCAAGGCCCTGGAGGACCCGGCGCTCGCCGAGCGGACCCGCGGAGACTCGCGGGAGAGTGCGATCTATCGCACCGTCCTCGAGACCGTGGCCGCCCAGCGGGACGAGATCGACCGCCGCTATCCGAAGATCCTGCGCCGCGTGGCCGGCTACAACCTCCCGGAGATGTTCCTGCGGCCCTTCAACCTGGCGCGGCTGCTCGTCGGGTCGGAGGGCACGCTGGGGGTCGTCACCGAGGCGACGGTCGGGGTCGTCCCCCGGCCCGCGCACACCGTCCTGGGCGTGGCGCACTTTGATGACCTACAGGAGGCGCTGGAGGCGACCCCGCTGATCCTGACGCACCGGCCCTCGGCGGTCGAACTGATCGACCGCTTCGTCCTGGAGATGACCCGGGCGCAGCTGGAGTACGCGCGGCGGATGACCTTCGTCCAGGGCGACCCTCAGGCGCTGCTGCTGATCGAGATGTCCGGCGACTCTCTCGAAGAGGTGACGGATCGCCTGGCCGCGGTGGAAGGCGCGCTGGCCTCGGCCGGGATGGGCTACGCGGTGGTGCGGGCGATCGAGGCCGCCGACCTGGACAACGTCTGGCGCGTGCGCAAGGCCGGGCAGGGTCTCCTCCAGGGCGTCCGCGGCGACGCGAAGCCGATCACGTTCGTCGAGGACACGGCGGTCCCGCCGGAGCGTCTGGCCCCGTTCATTCGCCGCTTCCGCGAGATCCTGGCCCGCCACGGCGTGCGGGCGGCGATCTACGCGCACGCCAGCGTGGGCTGCCTGCACGTCCGCCCGCTGATCAATCTGAAAGAGGCGCAGCAGATTGAGACCATGCGGGCCATCGCGGAAGCCATCGGCGAGCTGACGATCGAGTTCGGCGGGACGATGAGCGGCGAGCACGGCGATGGGCTGGTGCGGGGGTGGTTCCTGGAGCGCTACTTCGGTCCGGAGATCTACAACGCGTTTCGCGCCATCAAGGGCGCCTTCGATCCGGACAACCTGATGAATCCCGGCAAGATCGTCGACGCCCCGGCGATGACGACCGACCTGCGCTACGGGCCGGCCTACCGCACGCTGCCGCTGGAGACCCACTTCGACTGGAGCCGCGAGGGCGGCTTCGCCGCGGCGGTGGAACTCTGCAGCGGGGTCGGCGCCTGCCGCAAGACGCTCGAGGGGACGATGTGCCCCTCGTATATGGTGACGCGCGAGGAGGAACACTCCACCCGCGGGCGGGCCAATCTGCTGCGCACGATCCTCTCCGGCGCGCTCCCGGCGGAGGAGCTGACGGGGCGGCGGCTCTACGAGGCTCTCGACCTCTGCGTCGAGTGCAAAGGGTGCAAGGCGGAATGCCCGGCCAACGTGGACATGGCCAAGTTGAAGTACGAGTTCCTGGCACGCTACCACGAGACGCACGGTACGCCGCTGCGCGCCCGGCTCTTCGGATACATCCACCGGGTCAATCGGGTGGGCAGTGCGCTGGCCCCGCTCTCCACGTGGATGGCCGGCTCGACGCCGGCCCGGTGGATGCTCGAGCGCATCGCCGGCGTCGACCGCCGGCGGCCCCTCCCTCCCTTCGCCCGCCAGACCTTCGACGCGTGGTGGGCGCGGCGCAATGGGACACGGGTCCAGGACGGCGCGGGAGCGACGACCCGCCCCCGGGTCGTCCTCTTCGCCGATACCTTCTTGCGCTACAACTACCCGGAGATCGGGCTGGCCGCCGTCGCCCTGCTGGAGCGCCTCGGCTACGCGGTGACGGTGCCCCCCGTCACCTGCTGCGGCCGGCCCATGATCAGCAAGGGGCTGCTGCGCGCCGCCCGGGGGCGCGCGGAAACGAACGTGCGCACCCTCCTCCCCTACGCCGCCGCCGGGATCCCCATCGTCGGCTGTGAGCCCTCCTGCATCCTCACCTTCCGCGACGAGATCCCCGACCTGCTTCCCGGAGAGGACACGCGCATGATCGCCGCGCAGGCCCTCTTGATCGACGAGTTCCTCCTGCGACACGTGCAGGACCGAGGATGGCCGACCGCAGGCGCGGCGGCCTCCGGTGATCCACCGCACGTGCTCTTCCACGGCCACTGCCATCAGAAGGCGCTCGTCGGGACGCAGCCCGCCCTGAGCGTGCTGCGCGCCGCCGGATTTCAGGCCGAGGCCGTCGATTCGGGATGTTGCGGGATGGCGGGGTCGTTCGGCTTCGAGCACGAGCACTACGACATCTCGCTCGCCATGGGAGAGCGCCGCCTCCTGCCGGCTGTGCGCGCCGCCCCGCCGGAGACCGAGATCGTGGCCATGGGCGTCTCCTGCCGCCAGCAGATCGCCCACGGGACCGGGCGGCGACCGAAGCACCTGGTCGAACTGCTGGCGGGAGACTTTGGGTAGGGGCCCTACAAGGGCGACCTGCTGCTCGTCGATAACCCCTTCAGCGGACGGCCTGATCCGCGGACGCGCGTATTGCGCGCGAAGGCGCCCGACTTCCGGGAGGTCGTGGAATTTCTCACCGGCGGAGACTTTCACGGGCTCGCCGTCAACAGCAAGGGCGAGATCTACGTGACCGACTTCCAACAGGCTGAGGTCCGGCGCTACGCGCCCGACGGGAGACTCGCCGCACGCATCCCGCTCGGGCACGGCGCCAACCAGATCGCGATCGATTCCACCGATACGGTCTGGGTGCAGACCGGAGCTCCTTCCTTCGCGGGCGGGCCGCCGTTCCCGTTCGTGGGGGCTCTATATCGCATCCGGCCCGATCGCGAGCCCGAGCTCATTCTCGAGCCGAGCGCTGGCGTGTTCGGCGTCACCGTCTGCGAGCAATAGCGTGGCGTGGTGCGGATGACCAGGCAGTGGACTCGGGCTGCTGCGGGATGGCCGGCTCCTTCGGGTTCGAGGGAGAGCATTTACGACATCTCGCTGGCGATGGGGGAGCGGCGCCTCCTGCCGGCCGTCCGCGCCGCCTCATCGGACACCAGGAGTTTACTCGGGGATGTAGACTTCGTTGGCGGCGCTGAAGGAGCCGCCGGGCTGCGGCCCTCCGCTGATGGCGTAGATGCGGTCCTCCACGGCCACCGCCGCCAGCCCGTGGCGCGGCGTCGGCATGGGCGCGCGGGGGGTCCAGGCATTCGCGCGGGGGTCGTACTCCTCGTTCTCGCGGTAGGTCGTCGGGCTGCCCAGTTCGCCGCCCATCACGAAGATGCGCCCGCGTACGGCGGCGGCCCCGTACCCGCTGCGCGGCGTGCGCATCGGGGCGCCGGTGCGCCAGCTGTTGGTGCGAGGGTCATAGATCTCGGTCACCGGCACGTTCCGGCCGCCGGCCCGTCCGCCGAAGACGTAGATCAGTCCGTCGACGACCACCGCGCCCAGGTGGTCGCGCGGCGTCCGCATCGGAGCGTGGGGCATCCACCGGTCAGTGGCGGGGTCGTACATCTCGTTGACGGCGACGTCCAGGCGCAGCGGGCCCACGCCGCCGATGGCGTAGATCCGCCCGTCCACCACCACGGCCGTCAGGGCGCCGCGCGCGGTGGGCATGGACGCGCGGGCGCGCCAAGTATCCGCCGCCGGATCGTATTCGAAGAGGCTGCTGAGGGGGACGCCCGCCGCGGTGTAGCCCCCGACGACATAGAGCCGCCCTCCCACCGCCACCATGGCGGCATGGTGCACGCCCGTCATCAGTGCGGCGCGCTGGCGCCAGGTGTTGGCCGCGACGTCGTACTCCTCCATCGCGCCTGTGACGCCGCCGGGGACGAAGCCACCGAACACGTAGATCTTCCCGCCCAGAAAGGCGCCGGCCACTTCGGTGCGCTGAGAGAGCATGGGGGCGCGGCTTTCCCAGCGCCCCACGCCCTGCGCAGCGGTGCGCGCAGGAACAAACGCGACGAGGAGAAGACCAATCAGCGCGACGCTGAGGTATCTCATTTACTGCTGAGACGGAAGCCGCGCGCGGAGGGTTGAGGGCCTAGACGCGCAGCCTGGTCGAGCGGCGGCGCCGCTTCGTCCCCTCTGGGCGCTTGGCGCGTTCCGACGCCTTGGCGCCGTCGCGGCTGCCGGGGAGGGTCTCCTCCCAGGTGACGATGCTGTGGAAGAAGGCCTTGTCGCCTTCCTCCAACCCGCGGGTGACTTCGGTGATGTGGACGGTGCTGGCGCCGAACTCCTTGAGCGCGGACTGCACCGCGGCCTCGGGCCGGGCGTCATCCCCGCACGTGAAGATGTCGAGAGCGACGTAGCGCAGCTCCGGCCAGGTGTGCACGGAGAGGTGGGATTCGGAGATGACCACCACGCCGGAAACCCCGCCGGGGTTGAAGCGGTGAAAGGAGATGGACCAGATCTGCACCTTGGCGGCCTCGGCGGCGGACACCAGGATCTGCTCCACGCGCTCGACCTTGCTGATGACCTCCGGATCGCACCCGGAGGCTTCCACGATGTAATGGTGTCCGACCGCCTCCATCTCTCACCTCCCCGACGCTGCGCGCCTCCGCGAAAATGGCGCGGGGTCCTCAACGCGGGCAAGTATATCACAGCGGCAGTTTGCACCCTCGCACCTGGATGTACGCGGGGAAGAGTGATTCCAGGTGCGCATCGCTGCCCGCCACTACCTTCTTACCCCGTGCGCGCCAGGGCACCAGGGCCTCCCGCCGCATTTCCCACAGCCCGTCGACCACCAGACCGCCGGCGGCCATGCCGTTGATGATGGTGTCGAAGCGGTGGCCGAACTCGATCGTCGGCGCGACGATCTTCCGGGCGCCGGCGTCCCATGTCCAGTCGGGATCAGGCGGAATCGGACCCTGATCAAAGTAGGTAGTGCGAGGCTCCCACCCCCTCCCGGTCCAGCCGCCATAGAGACGCATGGTGGTGGGGTGGACCGTGGACATGAGATAAACTCCGCCGGGGGCGAGGACCCGCCCGACTTCTCGGAGCACGCGGGCAGCGTCGTCCACGAAGACCAGCGAGTGGCTGTGCCACACCACGTCGAAGCTGTCGTCGGGGAAGCGGGAGAGATCCTTCATATTCCCCTGGACACACCGCACGCGCACCCGCTCGTGGCGCGCCAGGCGACGCACCGTTTCAAGCTGGCGGCGCGAAATGTCAAAGACCGTAGTCTCTGCGCCAAGCTTCGCGAAAAGCACTGCGTCCCAGCCTCCGCCCGCCGCCAAGGCGAGGACCCGTGCGCCCTGCAGGCGCACTCCTCGGAGCCTCGCTAGAGGGTCGAGGAACCTACGGATCCCGGCCGGCGTACGCGGAGGCCGCCCCTGTGGTCGCGTGTAAGGGATGCCCGCCTTGGCCAAACGCTCCCACATCCTCCGGTTGTGCTCGGCGACCCGATCGCGCTTCATGGCCTCGAGGAGTCAGCCCAAGCGCAGGCGCGGATCGAGAGCGTCGCGGATCGCGTCGCCCAGCAGGTTGAAGCCGAGGACCGTGATCATGATGGCCACTCCCGGCGCGACTACGACATGCGGAGCGAGCCGGAGATACTGGCGGGCGCTGCTGAGCATCGCCCCCCACTCCGCCTCCGGCGGCTTGGCGCCCAGACCGAGAAAGCCCAGCGCCGCGGCGGAGAGAATCGCCCCCGCCACCTGCAGGGTCGCCTGAATGACGATCACCGCCAGTGTATTGGGGAGGATGTGCCGGACAAGGATTCTGCCGGTGCCGGCCCCCAACGCGCGGGCGGCTTCCACGAACTCCTGGACGCGCAGGGAGAGGACCTGCCCCCGCACCAGCCGAGCGTAGGCCGGAATGGACACAATCCCGACTGCCAGCATGACCTGAGGGAGTCCGACGCCCAGGATGGCGACGAGGATGATGGCGAGCAGGATGCCGGGAAAGGCCAGCATGACGTCGATGACTCGTTGCGTCAGCAAATCGGTCCAACCGCCCAGGTACCCTGAGAGGGCGCCGACCGGCACGCCCACAACGACACCGATCGCCACGGCAATGACGCCGATGAGGAGGGAGATCCGCGCCCCGTAGATGATCCGGCTGAGCACGTCACGTCCGACTTCGTCGCGCCCCAGCGGACTGTCGCGCGTCGGCCCCTCCAGGCCGCGCTCCAGCAGCGATTCGTAGGGGTCGTGGGGAGCGAGCAGCGGCGCGGCCAATCCCGTGAAGAGGAAGAAGATGAGGATCACTCCGCCAGCAAGCCCCGCGCGGCTTCGCTTCAACTGGCGCCAGAACCGCACGATCCCGGAGGGACCGGGGCGGGCCACCGCCGAGCGGATCAGCGGGGCGTCTCCGGCCTCACTCATAACGAATCCGCGGATCGACGACGGCGTAGAGCACGTCGACGATGAGGTTGACGAAGACGAAGGAGACGGCCACCACGAGCACCGCGGCCTGCACGACCGGGTAGTCGCGCGCCAGGATGCCCTCGACCATCAGCCGCCCCACCCCCGGCCAGGCGAAGACGCTCTCGGTGAGCACCGCTCCGCTGAGGAGCGTCCCTGTCTGCAGGCCGATCACGGTAATCACGGGGATCAGCGCGTTGCGCAGCGCGTGGGCGCCGACGACCACCCGCTCGGCCAGTCCCTTCGCGCGCGCGGTTCGGATGTAGTCGGAGCGGAGCACCTCCAGCATGGAGGAGCGCGTCATCCGCGCGATGATGGCGGCGGAGGTGAAGCCGAGGGTGATCGCCGGAAGCACCAGATGGGCGAGGGAATCGCTGCCCACGGCCGGCAGCCATTGCAGTTGGACGGCAAAGAGCAGGATCAGCATCAGGCCGGACCAGTAGACGGGCATGGAGAGGCCGAGCAGGGCGATCACCATCACCGTGGCGTCCACGTAGGAGTACGGGCGTACCGAGGAGATGATCCCCGCGCTGACCCCCACGATCGTGGCAACAAGCATCCCCGCGGCGGCCAGCGTCAGCGTCTTGGGGATGCGCACCTTCAGGTCGATTGAGACCGGCAGCCGGGAACGAATCGAGCGGCCGAGGTCGCCTCGAGCCAGGCCTTGCAAGAACATGCCGTACTGCACCAGGATCGGGCGGTCCAGCCCGAGGTCGCGGCGAATCCCCTCGACCAGTTCGCGCGTGGCCGCCTCACCCGCCACCGCTTGCGCCGGATCGCCGGGGATGATCCGCACCATCGCGAACACGACAAAGGACACACCAAAGAGGACCGGGATCGTCAGGAGAAGCCGTTTCGCGATGTACCGCCACATGGTCTCACGCAGAGGAGGGGGCGAGGCCGGAGCGGCCCCGCCCCCTCAGGACGCGTAGAGTTGGTGCGCTCCTATCGCCGGAGGAACGCGTACTGGGCCTTGAGGCGCTCCGCCGGGTGCATGAACATGTTTTGGACCTCCGCACGGTAAGCAGTGGTCTGCGACTCGACGTGGAGGAAGATCCACGGCGCGTCGTCCATAATGATCTCCATGGCCTGCCGGTAAAAGCGGTTGCGGTCTTCCTGTTCGAACGTCGCCCGCGCCCGATCAATCAGGCTGTCCACCTGCGGGTTCTGGTAGTAACCGCGGTTGAAGCCGTTGGGGGCCCAGGTGGAGCGGTGGAAGAGGTTGATCAGCCCGTAATCGGCATCACCGGTGGCCGTCCCCCAGCCCAGCATATACATCTGATGGGTCGCCTCGGCGGGCGGCTTGTTGACGAAGGTGACCAGCGTGCCGATATCCATCGGCACGAGCTCCAACTCCACGCCCACGCGGCGCAGCATCGCCTGCACGGCCACGGCGATTTGGGCGTCCTCAATGTACCGCGCCACGGGGTGGTGGAACTGGGCCCGGAAGCCGCTGGGGAAACCAGCCTCACGCAGCAGCTGGCGCGCGCGGTCTACATCGTACTCGTAGCTCATGATCCGCGTGTACCCTTGGATCCCGGGACCGATCGGAGCGTCGGAGACGCGCGCCGTCCCATTCATGATCGTACGCACGATCAGCTCTTTGTTGACGGCGTAGTTGAGCGCCTGGCGCACCCGCTTGTTGTTGAAGGGCGCCTTGGTCACGTTGAAGGCGATAAAGATGGTACGCAAGCTTGGGATGATCTCCACGCGCAGGCCGCGCCCCTGCAGCCGCGAGACCTCCCTCGGCGGCACGCGCTTGGCCACGTGCACGGCCCCGCTCTCGACCGCGGCGACCCGGGCGCCGTCGTCCGGGATGACCCGCCACTGGATCTCATCCAGGTTGGCCTTCTCTCCCCAGTAATCATCAAATCGGGATACGGAGAGGCGGTCGCCGCGCACCCACTCCTTGAACCGGAACTGCCCGGTGGCCACCGGGTTGCGCGCAAAGTCCGCGCCGCGCGCCTCGATGGCGGTGGGGCTCTGGATGCAGGTCCCTTGGTGCGTCAGACCACCGAGGAGCGGGGCGAACGGCACGCTCGTGACCAGGACCACGGTCGTCGGGTTGGTCACCACCACCTGAGTGACCAGGTTGATCAGCGATCGGAACGAGGCCCGGCTCGCGGGGTCGAGCACGCGCTCCAGATTGAACCGCACCGCCTGGGCCGTGAGGGGCGTGCCGTCGTGGAACCTGACCCCCTGACGGATCGTGATGGACACCCGCAGCCCGTTGGGGGAGGTGGTGAACCCTGTCGCCAGCCGGGGAACGATCCGGCCGTCGGGTGTCAGGTCGAAGAGCGTTTCGCACATGTGGTCAATGCGCTCCGCCTCCAGCGCTGTGGTGAAGAGGTGACCGTCCAGGGTCGCCGCGTCGGAGCCGTCGGCGATGATGAGGGTGCCGCCGCGCGGCGCTGGAGCGCTTTGCGCGGCCACTCCCAACCCGGCCAGGAGCGCCGTCGAGATAATCACTGCCAGGACTGTCTTCATTACGTTTCCGTCCCCCCTTCGATCCAACGAATCTTGGGCTTGAACCTTGATGATTCTTCCGCCCAGGGCCCTTCCCCTCTCAGGTCTCAGGCCAGCGCCGCCCGCCGCCGCTGCCGGAGGGCCCGCCGGGCCTCCGCCTCCGCCCAGCGCCGCCGCTCCTCTGCGGTCTGCGGCGCCAGGGGGGGCAGCGGGGCGGGGCGGCCATCGGCACCGACGTGCACCGAGGTGAGATAGGCGGTACAGGTGTGGCGGACGGTACCCGCGCGGGGATGTTCCGCCAGGACCCGCACGCCGACTTCAATGGAAGTCCGCCCGACGTGGTTGATCGCCGCCTGATAGATCACGATGTTCCCCACCAGGATCGGCGCGTGGAAGTCCAACGCGTCAATCGACGCGGTCACCACCAGATCGCGAGCATACCGCACCGCCAGGATCGACGCGATCTCGTCGATGGCCAACAAGAGGGTTCCGGCAAACATCTTGTTGCCGGCTATGGCGTCCTCCGGGAACACCAGCCGGGTCACCTCCAGCGCGTGACGCGGGGCGGATTCGGACGCGAGGACCTGTCCATCCGCGGGGACTTCCGTCCATGCGGCCAGCCGGCGGTCGCGCGCCTCCCTTCGCGCCTTGGCCGCGGCGACCAGCGCGGTTTCCTCTGCGTCGGCCGGGAGAATGGCCGCGCCCACCGGCTGCGGCCGACCGTCATCGTCCACCGCCACCATCGACACGTGCGCCGAGGTCGTGCGGCGGCGCACCCCCGTGCGGGGGTTCTCGGCTTCGACCTCCACCCCCACTTCCATGGACGAACGGCCGACGTGCTCGACCTGGCTGCGCAGGAAGACCATGTCGCCGACCCGCACGGGCGCGAGAAAGTCCAGGTCCTCCATGCTGCCCAGCAGGACGGCGCGCCGGGCCAGGCGCAGGGCGGGCAGCGTCGCGGCGGCGGTGATCCAGTACATCATCCGCCCCCCGAACAGATTGCCCTGGACGTTGGCGTGCTCGGGCAGGACCAGGTGGACGAGCTCCTGGCGGGTGTCGGCGATGGACGGCATCAGGGCCGTCAGGCCGCCGGGCCGCGCTCGCCCAGGAGTTCGAGGAAGCGGATGATCGTGTCGATGCCCCGATAGAAGTTGGGCAGGTAGAATTTCTCGTTGGGGGAGTGCAGCCGGTCGTCCCGGAGCCCGAACCCCATCAGCACCGCGGGCGCCTTGAGCGCGTTGACGAACCCCGCGACCACCGGTACGCTGCCCCCTTCGCGGATGTAGACCGGCGCCCGGCCGAACACCTCTTCGAGCGCCTGGGCGGCCAGACGGACGGCCGGGTGATCCGGGGAGATCACCGCCGGGTCGGACAGCGAGTGGACCCGGACATCCGTGCGCACGCCGGGCGGCGTCAACTGCTGGACCTTCTTCGTGAACGCCTTCAGCACGGCTTTGGGCCGTTGATCGGGAACCAGGCGCATGCTGATCTTGGCGAAGGCGCGGGCGGGGATGACCGTCTTGGCGCCGGGACCGGTGAACCCCCCGCCGATCCCGTGCACCTCCAGGGTCGGGCGGGCCCAGATGCGGTCGCGGATGTCGTACCCTTCCTCCCCCGGCGCGACGTCGGCGCCCAAATCCTTCAGGTACGCCTCCTCGCTGGTGGGCAACCGCTCCCAGGCCTCCCGCTCCTGGGCCGACGGCGCCTTCACCGAGGTGTAGTACCGCGGGATGGTGACGCGGCCCCGCCGGTCCTTCAGCCCGGCGACGATGCGCGCGAGAGCGTCGACCGCATTGGGCGCCGCGCCCCCGTACTGTCCGGAGTGCAGGTCGCGGGCGGCGCCCCAGGCCTCCACCTCCGTGTAGACCAGGCCGCGCAACCCCGTCACCAGGGACGGCACCTCGGGGGCGAAGAACATCCCGTCGCAGACCAGCGACGCATCGGCCGCGAGCAGCTTCTTGTGTTTGGGGATGAAGCCGACGATCCTCGGGCTGCCGATCTCCTCTTCCCCCTCGATAAAGAACTTCACGTTCACCGGCAGCCGCCCGGCGGTGCGCATCCAGGACTCGAGGGCGAAGATCTCGGCCATCAGCTGCCCTTTGTCGTCGCTGGCCCCGCGGGCGTAGAGGTTGTCGCCGCGGACGACGGGATCGAAGGGTGGGGATTCCCACTCGTCCAACGGGTCGGGGGGCTGGACGTCGTAGTGGCCGTAGCAGAGCAGCGTCGGCCGGCCGGGCGCCCCCAGCCACTCTGCATAGACGATGGGGTGGCTGTCGCTCTCGATGATCCAGGACTTCAAGCCCAGATCCGCCAGCCGGTCTTCCAGCCAGCGCGCCGCCCGGGCGAGGTCAGGATAGTGCTCGGGCAGCGTGGAGACGCTGGGGATGCGGATCAGCGACTTCAGATCTTCGAGAAAACGTTCACGCTGCTCTTGGGCGTACGCGCGCGGGTCCACGACCGCTTGATTCGGGCTCGACCCCCACCGACCCTACGTGCGCGGGGCGCGGGTCAGGCGGATCCGCAGCTTGACGGTCACCGGGTCCTCCGCCACAAAGATGAGGAACCTCGGGATGGGGATGCCGAACTCGGTGATGCGCACCACCACTTCCCCCTGGGCGAGGTAGGCGCCGTCCGCCACCGTGATCTCCAGCGGCACCTCCACGGTGCGCGTGACGTCCTTGATGGTCAGACGCCCCCGCAGGAGTCCCTTGAACCGCGATCCCTCCGGGGCCTCTGCGGCCACCGCGCCGCGGAAGGTGATGAACGGAAACTCGTCGGTGTGGAGGAACTGCGCGCTGCGCATCTGCCCGTCCCGCAGCCCAGAGCCCGTGCGGATGGTGCGGGCGTCGATGCGCGCCGTCACGTCGGCGGCGTAGCCCTCGACGCGCTCGCGCACGGTGACGGTGCCCGTGATCTCGCCGGTGCGGCCGGTGAATCCGCCGCGGTTGTCCCGGACGAAGAACTCGACGCTGTCCTCCGGGTGCCTAATGGCAAAATCGCCCGTCGGCAGCGGGGCAACGGCCAGCGTCACGGCGGCCATCACCGTTCCCAGGATGCTCTGTCTGCCCATGGCTAACCCTCCTCAGGGCCACCCTACCCATGGTCTGTCACGGGACGGTGGCCATGGTCTTCCACGGGACGGTGGCCGAGGGGATCGGCGCCCGCCCACAGAACCTGGAGGTCGTGTCTGCGCGGTTTTGGCTGTCGCGGCTGGCTGAGGAGCGGGTCCGCCGCGCGGCCACCCGCTGGCTCGCGCTCTTGGCGCTGGCCGGCTTTTTGCTGACCCTCTTCTTCCTTGGGGCCACCGGACGAGGAACCGGGCGTTGGTTCTTCGTCCTCACCGTCTGGATGGGCCTGATCTTTCTGCCGCTCTGGCTCCTCACCCAGGCCTTTCAGTCGATCGGTCCGGCGCTGCGCCGCCGGCTGACCGCGGGGGTGACCGGGCGGACCGACCGCTACCGGCATCCTTCCAGCGTCAGCCTGGTCGTCGAGGATCTCTTTGCACGGAACGTCGTGATGCCGCGCATCGCCACGCCCGAACAGGCGCAGAAGGCTCGCCAGGCCGCTTCGACACTCGTCGCCCGAGCGGAGCGGGGCGGGGCCGGAGGGCTGGCCCCCGCCCTCAGGACCTGTCTGGCTGCCGTGGACGGGTGGACGCGGGAGATGGGCCGCTGGGCCGCGTCGCACGCGGCGGAGGACATCCAGGCGCGGTGGGCGGAGGCTCGGGCCCTGGCCGCCCTGGCCGCTCTCACCAAGACGCTGCTGGCCGTCCTGGAGGACCAGGCCCGGCTCTCGCCAGCACTGCCCGCCGAGGACGCCGGCCTCGGGCATGCCTTTTTGGACGCCGTTATCGATTACTGCGATGAACTGGCCCTGCAGGTGGAGGTGCTCCCGTGGACAGAGCCCTTCCCCGGCACGTTCGAGGCCCTTCCACGGTCCGGCGAGGCCCTCCGGGAGGCGTGGCGGCACTACATCGAGGCCCCTCCCCCCGCCCCTACCTCCCTAGAGGCCTTCATTCAAACCGCTCTTCACGGCTGACCGCCCCGGCAAGCCGCTCTTCACGGCTGACCGCCTCGGCCGCTATGATGCAGCAGGGTGGCTGTGGCTCTCTTTCTTCGCGAGGCGGACGTGGCTGCGCTGGCTGGAATGGACGACGTGATCGACGCCGTCGAGCGCGCCTTTCGTGACTACGGCGCGGGCCGCGCGGTCAACCGTCCCCGACAGCGGGTCGCCGTCGAGGGCGGCACGCTGCACGTCATGGCGGCGGGGCTCCCGGCCTGGGGGGTCTTTGGGCTGAAGAGCTACGCCGTGACCCGCGGGGGGCGCCGCTTCATTTCTCTGCTGTACAGCGCCGAGGACGGGCAGCTGCTGGCCGTGATGGAGGCGGAGGAGCTGGGGCGGCTGCGCACCGGAGCGGCCAGCGGCGTCGCCACACGCTATCTGGCCAGAGCCGACGCGGGCGCGGTGGGAATCCTGGGCACCGGCGTCCAGGCCCGCACGCAGCTGCAGGCGATCGCCCGCGTGCGGCCGGTGGCGCTGGTGAAAGCGTACAGCCGCACCCCGGCCCGGCGGGAGGCGTTCGCTGAGGAGATGGTCGACGCCCTCGGCGCGGAAGTGGTGGCGGTGGACTCGGCGGAGGAGGCCGTCGCCGACGTGGATATCATCGTCACGATCACCTCGGCCCGCGAACCGGTCCTGCGCGGCGCCTGGCTCCGGTCCGGCGTGCACGTCAACGCGGCGGGGTCGAACGCCGCGGGGCGGCGGGAATTGGACGCGGAAGCGGTGGGCCGGGCGGCGCGCGTCGTCGTCGACGCGCGGGATCAGGCCATGATCGAAGCCGGCGATCTCTTGGGTCCGGTCGAGGCCGGGGGGTTGTCCTGGGACCGGGTCGAGGAATTGGGCCCCATCGTCGCCGGCTCCGCCCCCGGCCGGCGCTCCGACGATGAGATCACGCTGTTCGAGTCACAGGGCATCGCGCTAGAGGACGTGGCGACGATGCACCTGATCTACACCCGGGCCAGGGAAACCCGCAAGGGAGAGGAGATCGCGCGCTGATGGATTTCCAGGTGGTGACCAAACCACTGACCAGCTATGCCTGCGATGGACTCGTCGTAGGGTTCTTCGAACCGCCGGGCAAGTTAGAGGGACAGCTCGCCTCGCTCGACCGGGCCATGGGGCGGCGGCTCTCCCAGTCCCTGCAGGAGGAAGGCTTCACCGGCCGCCGCGCCCAGACCGCGGTGATCCACACCGGGCGGACCGCCCCGCGCCGCATCATCGCCGTGGGGCTGGGGCCGGAGCGGGAGCAGAGTCCCGAGGCGCAGCGCACCGCCGCGGCCGCGGCGATCCGCCGCGCCCAGGACCTGCGCCTCCAGCACGTCGCTTTCGCCCCCCTGCGGGACCGGGACGCCCGCCTGCGCCTCCACACCCAGGCGCGGGTGGAAGGGATCATCCTGGGGGCCTACCGCTTCGACAAGTATCGCAGCGAGCAGGTCCAGGCCGTTGCGAGCGTTGCCTTGCTCGCTTCCGACCGCGCCCAGGGCAAGGTCGTGGAGCGCGGCCTGGGCGACGGGCGGCTCTTCGGCGGGGCCACCGCGCTGGCCCGCGACCTGGTGAACGAGCCGCCGAACGTGATGACGCCGCTGCGGATGGCCGACCGCGCCGCCGAAATCGGCAAGCAGCCGGGGCTGCGGGTGACCGCGTTGGGCGCCGGCGGGCTCACCCGGCTGGGGATGAACGCCCTCCTCGGCGTCGGCCGCGGCAGCAGCGAAGAGGCGCGGCTGATCGTCATGGACTACGCGCCGCCGCACCAGCGGCGCAGCGTGGCCCTGGTGGGCAAGGGGGTGACCTTCGACAGCGGCGGGCTGGACATCAAAACGGCCGACCAGATGGTGACGATGAAGTCCGACATGGCCGGCGCCGCGGCGGTGATGGCCGCCATGTCGGTGGTGCCGCAGGTGGTCAAGCACCTGCGGGTCATCGGCATCATGGCGGCGGTGGAGAACATGCCCGGCCCCAACGCGATGAAGCCCGGAGACATCATCAAAGCGATGAACGGCAAGACGATCGAGATCACCAACACCGACGCGGAGGGCCGCCTGGCCCTGGCCGACGCCATCGCCTATGCGGCCGGTCAGCGGGTCAACGAGATCATCGACATCGCGACCCTCACCGGCGGGGCGGAGATCGCGCTGGGCTCCTTCGCCGCGGCGGTGATGGGCTCTGACCAGAAGATCATCGACGCGCTGCGCGACGCCGGCGAGGAGGCGGGGGAGCGCCTCTGGCAGCTGCCCCTCTACGAGGAGTTCCGGGAATCCATGAAGAGCAAGATCGCCGACCTGCGCAACTCCGCCGGGCGCTGGGGCTCGCCGGAGAAGGGCGGGGCGTTTCTCCGCGAGTTCACGGGCGGCAAATCCTGGGTCCACCTCGACATCGCTCCCGTCGCCTTCGTCGAACGCGAGGAGGGCAGCGGTCCTTACCGGCCGGTGGGCAGCGCGACGGGCTTCGGGGTGCGGACTCTCCTCACGTACCTGCGACGCCTGGACACGCGGCGCTGACGCTCAAGGGACCCGCGCAGGAGGTCGCCTAGGCCCACTGATCGGCTTTCGGATCCCAGAACGGGCCCTCCAAACCGATCGCCCCAAATATCCCTACCATCTCCTCGGGTCCCGGCCGGCGGGATTCCACCGTCAGCCGGTTCTCGTACCACACCACGGCCAGATGCCACAATTGCTCCAGGGTGAGAAGTGGTCGGCGGGGAATGCCGCGGCCGCTGCACCACTGCGTCACCGTCTCCTCCGACCGGAAGAGGAGCATCGTCGCTCAGGTGTGGATGATGTCCTCCCACCAACGCGCCGCGGGCACGGCAAAGTGGATGACGCAGCGCTGGGCGACGGGTCGGCCCGCCCTCACCTCGAGGGTGATCGGCTCACCGGTGTGTCCATCCGCGGCCTCCACCACCGCGTCCTCGTGCAGGGCCGCCGGAATGCCCAACGCATCCCAGACGCAGTTCGCGAAGTAGCGCCTCTCCCGCACCCGGACGCGAAACGGCGTCTCCACCCCTGAGAAGGGAGGGGCCATCCGAATCCGCGATGGGTCGGCGGGCTCGGGAACGAGAAGCCGCTTGGCGTGGAGCCGGTCAAAGGCGGCTTCCACGGCGTCCCCGGGCGCGCCCAGCGCCTTCGCCACATCTCCCGACGTGGGGCCTTTCGTGGTTGCGGCGAAGGTCTCATAGACGTTCAGCTTCACCGCTGTATCGAAGTCCATGCGACGCTCCTTCGCTGGGGCCTTGACTGCCGGAGGGTCCTACTTCCGGACGAGACGGATGCGCTACATGTGGGACAGAACCCAGACTGCAGGCTCCGGAGGCAGCGTCTCCTGGCTCACTGAGACCGTGCGCCCCTTGGGGAGCATGCTCTTCCCTCCCGCAAAGTCGTCGACAGTGCCAATCGGCCATCCCGCGTTGACCTCGGTCTTGTAATGCATCGGGATGACGACGCGGGGCCTGAGGGCGGCGATGACCTGTTCGGCCTCCTTCGGGCCGATCGTGTAAAAGCCACCCACCGGGATCATGAGGAGGTCTGGCCGCCCGATCGCCTTGATCTGGGCGGCGTCGAGGGGATGGCCGAGATCGCCGGCGTGGACGACGCGGAGCCCTTCCACCTCGAAGATGAACGCCGAGTTGCGCCCGCGCTGCGATCCCCCGGTGGGGTCGTGGAAGGTGGGCACGGTGGTGATCCGCACCCCACCCACCCGCTCGTCGACCTTCGCCCAGTCTTTGCCGCCGTCGGTGAGCCCGCGGACGATCTTCGGGTTTCCCTTCGCCGCGGCGACATGGCTGTGGTCGGAGTGCTCATGGGAGACGGTCACAGCCGTCGGGGCGACGTCCGGCATCGCGTACCCGACCTGGTCGTCAAAGGGATCAATCAGGATGGCGGTCCCGTCGTCGGCCTTCAATAGGAACGCCGCGTGGCCGTAATAGGTCACCTCCATCGAGCACCTCCGCGCCCGCTGGGGCGCGGCGGAATCGCCGCCGCACCCGCCGAAGTTGTCTGGTCGTGTCACGGATAGATTTCACGGCGACCACCGGTCCCCCCTCTCCTCGCTCTGGCCAGGCGACCAGCTGATGCGCCGCACCACCCGCACGGCCGAAGAACTGCGCGCCCTGGCGGCGGTCGCGCGCGGCGATGCTCCGGCAGACCTCTTCCTGGAAGGGGGCCGCGTCCTCAACGTCTTTTCGGGCGAGGTGCTGGAGGCCCACGTCGCAGTCGCCGGGGGGCGGATCGCGTACGTGGGCGCCCGCCGCGACGCCGTTGGGGCGCAGACGCGGATCGTTCCCGCACACGGCCGCATCCTGGTACCCGGCTACATCGACCCGCACGCCCACCCCGGGTTCTGCAATCCGGTCGCCCTGGCCGAGGCGGTCCTCCCCCTGGGCACCACCGCCATGGTCATGGACACGCTGGCCCTGCTGCTGCATGGGCGCGAGGACCGGCTCCCCGATCTCCTGGCCGCGTTGTCGAGTCTGCCGCTGCACTTCTACTGGTTCCTCCGCCTCCATGGGCAGGGGCACGAAGACCGCGAGCGGGAACTCTTCGCGCCCGAACGCCTCCGCCGGCTCCTCCAACTGGAGAGTGTCCGCGCCGTCGGGGAGTTGACGCGCTGGCCGGCGCTCTATGCGGGAGACCCGGCCATCGTGGAAGGGGTCGCCACCGGCCTGGCGGAGGGGAGGCGGGTGGAGGGGCACGCCCCCGGGGTGAGCGCAGAGCGGCTGCAGGTGCTGGCGGCCGCGGGGGTCAGCAGCGACCACGAGGCGGTCACCGCCGAAGAGGCGCTCCACCGGCTCCGCGCCGGGCTTTACGTGATGCTGCGCCACTCCTCCATCCGGAGGGATCTGCCGCAGCTGGCCTCGATCGTCACCGCGGCGCGCGCCTTCTCAGGGCGCCTGATGCTCACGCCGGATGGTCCGAGCCCCGTCTTCATTGAAGAGGAAGGGTACGTCGACCACCTCATCCACACGGCCATCGAGTCCGGGGTCCCCCCCGTCGCGGCGTACCAGATGGCGACGATCAACCCGGCCGCCTACTACAGTCTGGATGAGGAGATCGGGGGCATCGCCCCCGGCCGGATGGCGGACATCAACGTGATCAGCGATCTGCGCCGACCCCGTCCCGAGATCGTCATCGCGGTGGGGCAGATCGCGGCCGAGGCCGGCCGCCTGACCGCCGTTTTCCCGCAGCCGGACTGGCCGAGCTACCTCATCCCCGTCTACGCGCAGACGTGGCGGCCAGCGCCCGATCTCTTTCGCGCGCCGCAAGGTGAGGCCGTTCCGGCCATGCACCTGGAAAACGAGGTCATCACCCGTCGCCGCGAGGTCCGCTCCGCCGGCGGGACGCTGCCTCCCGGGATCCTGCAGATCGCCCTCCTCGATCCGGCAGGCGGCTGGGTGGCCCGCGGCCTGCTCAGCGGATTCGCCGAGCGGCTGGATGGGCTGGCCTCGACTTTCTCCATCGCGCGGGGCGTCACCGTGATCGGAACGGCGCCCCAGGCGATGGCCACGGCGGCGCAGCGCGTGTTGGAGCTGGGCGGAGGGGTCGCCTTGGCCGAGGGGGAGCGGATGCTCTTCGACTTTGCGCTGCCGCTGGCGGGGATGATGTCGCCCGAATCCTTTCCCCGCGTCGTCGCCGCCGTCCGCTCTCTCACTGCGCTGTTGCGCGAGCGCGGCTACCCCTACGGCGACGTCCTCTACACGCTGCTCTTTTTGTCGTTCGACTCGCTGCCGGACCTGCGCTTGACCTCCCGCGGCCTTTGGGACGTGAAGGCGCAGCGGGTCCTCATCCCCCGAGAGGAACTGCAAGGGTAACCCGCCTCCAATCTCGCCGCCGGGCGCCGGAGGAACGGGCCGGCGCAGAGCGAACATCCGCCCTGCCCCGACGATCTCTCATGACGAAGGAGGAAGACGATGCATGGGTTTACGCACGTGGAAATCCCGACCCGCGACCTGAAGCGGGCCAAGAACTTCTATGGAAAGGTTTTTGGCTGGACCTTCCAAGACTGGGGGAAAGACTACGCGCTCTTCACGCCACCGGGGGGCGGCGTCGGGGGAGGATTGAACAAGGTCAAGGTCGTGTCCAAGCGCCCTGTCGTCCAGGCCTACATCGATGTCCGCGACATCGACGCGAAACTGAAGGAGATCCGTCAAGCCCGCGGCAAGGTCCTCACACCGAAGGCAGAAATAGACGGCCAGGGATGGTGGGCCTCCTTCGCCGACCCTCAGGGGGTCGTGCTCTTCCTCTGGGAATCCGCTAACCGGCAAAGTGGCCAGCACCACGTGTAGACGCCGCGAGCGACCTGTACGTCTGCGCACGCGTGCCCTCTTAGGCGTGCAGTTCGATCACATCCCCGTCCTGCAGGACATGCTCGCGGCTCACCATCTGGCCGGAGTAGCCGTGATCGTTCCAGAGCCGGGCGTACTTCAGGTGCTCGGCAAAGTCTTTGTGGATCGCGCCCGCCGCATCCAGCACCGTCCTGCCGCGGGGCAGGACGAACGGCGCGGTCAGATCAGCCTTGCGGCCCGGCGGTTTGCTGTACACGCGGATCACGCCCAACATGTCGAAGAGCGCGCGGCGCAGCGCCTCTAGGTTCTCGCCGCTCACCGTCGAGACGGCCAGCACGGGCAGGCTCGGTGCAAACATCTCCCGGAACGCCGCCAGGCGGTCGGCGGCGCCGGGGCGGTCCGTCCCCGTCGCCACCACGAGCGTCGGTTTCTTCCCTCCCGGCGTTCCGCCCTCGCGCACCTCGATGCGTGCGGCGGCGAGTAGATCGAGGACCGTCTGGGCCTGGCCCAAGACCTCTTCGTCCCTGAGGTCCACCACCAGCAGGGCGGCGTCGGCCGAGCGGATGATGGCGTACAGCCACGCCTCGGTCAGGTCGACGGTCAGCGGCGGCAAATCGACGAGCTGAATCTGGACGTTTTCGAACGGCACCATCCCCGGCAGGGGCATTCTGGTCGTGAACGGATAGTCGGCCACCTCCGGCTCGGCCCGGCTGAGGGCCCGCAGCAGTGAGGACTTGCCGGAGTTGGGTCCACCCACCAGCACCACCTGGCCGGCGCCTTCCTTGGAGACGTGGTAGAAGGGCTTGGCCCGGGCGGCCCCCTTCCTGCGCTGTTCGACGGCGCTGCGCGTGCGGGCGATGCGCCGTTTGATGTCCGCCTGCATCTTCTCCGTCCCCTTGTGCTTGGGGATGGTGGCGAGCATCTCTTCGAGGGCGGCTAGTTTGTCCTGCGGCGTGGACGCGTCCTTCCACTTCCGTTCGGCGGCCAGATAGTCGGGGGTCAGGTTCGCAGGCATGGATCCGGCTGTATTGTATCAACGGAGCCTGGGATGTCCGAAGGCATCCGCGGACTGCGCGAACTCGATTAGCCCCGTCCGCGCCGGGTAAATGAACCTGATCCGGAGGTTTCTCGTTCTTTCCTCGGCACCGATCACTGAACAGAGGTGAACGCCAATGCGCTGGATTCTCGCAGGAGTGCTCTCTCTGGCCGTCCTGGCCGCCACCGCGCCCGTCGCGGCGCAGTCGCCCGAGGCCGGCCGGAATCAAATCGTGACCACCGGCCATGGCCAGGTGGATGTCCCCCCGGATCAGGCGACGCTGACCGTGGGGGCCCAGCTGCAACGGCCCACCGCCGCGGAAACGATGGCAGAGGTGAACAACGTCATCAGCGCGACGCTGACGCGATGGCAGCAGTTGGGCATCCGGCGTGAAAACATCCGCACCTCCGCCGTGCAGGTCTTTCCGGTCTTCAGCGCGCCGCGGGAGGGTTCCCCGCAGGTCACCGGCTACCGGGCGATCTCGCTGCTCACGCTGACGACGACCAACCTGTCACTGCTGGGACGGGCCATCGACGCCGCCGTCGCTGCCGGTGCGAACACCATCCACGGCATCAGTTTCGGCCTGCGCAGCGCCACGAAGGCGCGGACGGACGCGCTGGCCATGGCCGTGCGCGAGGCGCGCGAGAAGGCCGACGCCATCGCCCAGGCCGCGGGCGTGCGCATCCGCGGCATCGACCGCATCGTGGAAGGTGGGGTGGACGTGATCGTCCGCGAGGCGCGGGCGATTCAAGCGGCTCCCGCGCCCACGCCCGTGGAACCCGGGCTGGTCACCGTCACCGCTCAGGTGACCATCGTGTTCAACTTCTAAAAGGCTCAGGCCATCGCGTATTCGCGCAGGAGTTCGGCCTCGACCTCACCGGCGGCGCGGGCCATGAAGCGTTCGATCTCCTCGGCCCCGTGGGGGCCCGCTCCGTCAGGCGACGGTCTCCACACGCGGGTGGCGGCGTAGTCGAGGAACGGCGACATCGCGGCGAACGGATAGATGATGTAGACTTTCTTGCCCGTCGCGTGCGCGTGGATCATCTCCGAGAGCACGCCGAACGACATCTGGCCGGTCGGGTAGAACACGACGTTCATGTCCGATTGGTCGATCAGCCGCAGGTCCCGCCACACCGTCGCCCGGCCTAGGTTCAGCCGGGTCCGCTCGTCGAGCGACGCCGCCCATTCCCGCGCCTGATCGAGCGATCCCGCCCAGGCCATGATCTCCGCCCGCTGCGCGGGGGAAAACTGCTCGTCGAACTCCTTCGTGCCGATGCGGGCGAGGGCGAGGGCCTCTTCATCCTTCACCGAGAGGGGGTCGAACACGACGAAGTGCCGGCGCAGCCGTCGGGCGAATCCGCGCGCCTCGTCGATGAGGGTCCAGCGCCCCTCCCGCCTCAGGTGCGTGATGGGATAGCCGAGGTAGATGCGGGGCCTTTTAAAGCAAATCAGATCGAAGAGGGTCTGGGTCGGCTCGTCATGCGCCACCAGGTAGTGCGGCACCCGCTCGTACTCGGCCAGCATCTTGGTGAGGAAGACTTCCTGCTCCTGCCACATGATCAGTTCGTTGGTGGGCACCTGGCCGCGCCACTGCTCCGTCTCGTTGAGCCGCTGCAGGATCGCATAGACGCTGTCCACGATCGTCACGTAGAAGATGCCCTCCGGGCGGATGGGAGGCGCGAGCTTCAGTTCGCCCAACGTCTCCTGCACCGCGGTGGGCTCGGGGCGGGCCCGCCGCCGGCGCGTCTCGTCGAAGATGAGCTTGAGGTAGTGCGTGTCCAGTCCGGGGATGAGATGGCCCTTCCACCAGAAGCAGGCGTGCGTGACCAGGATGGTGGCCACCTCCTCCCGCCACAGGTCGGGATCGTTGACGACCTCGGTCAGGGCGACGGCGCGCAGCTGCTGCAAAGCGTCGGGCGACATGTCTAGGATGGTCTCGGTGCGGACGTCCGAGCCCAGGGCGCGCGCGCGCTCGAGCATCAGATGGCCCACGTCGATCATGCGGATGCGCTTGATCGGCGAGGCCCACCGCCCCTCCGCAACCGCGGGGCCGATCTGGCGCTCCGCCTCCTCGACCAGGCGCACGATGGCGCCGGGGCCCCCGCCTCGCTCGTGCACCTTCCCCACCCCGCTGACCCCCGTGGCGATGACAATCATGTGGACACCTCATATCCTCGTACCCGTTTCCAATCCACCTCCAGACCCAGCCCGGCGTCCTGGGGCAGGTCGATCATGGACTCGTGGGGCTGGGGGAAGGGCGCGGTGAAGATGTCCCGCAGGGGGTTCTCGGTGTAGCCCTCGGCGCTGAGGAGTTCGGGCAGCATGTACTCATAGGTCATGAAGTTGGGAATGGCCGCGGCGAGATGGAGCGAGGCGAGGTGGGCCACCCCGGCGGAGAAGCCGGTGTGCGGCGCGACGCGCAGGTTGTACGCATAGGCCAGGGCGCCGAGCTGCAGCGCCGCCGTAAAGCCGCCGATGCGGGCGATCTCGGGTTGCAGGACGTCCACGGCGCGCCGCTCGATCAGATCCCGGAAGCCGAAGATCCCGAACTCCGATTCGCCCGCCGCCAGTGGCACCCCCTGGCCGCGGCGGATCAGTGCGTAGCCGGAGATGTCGTCTGGAGGCACCGGCTCCTCCAGCCAGGTGATGTCGTACGGTTCCAGTGACCGGCCGAGGCGGATGGCGGTGGCGGCGTCATAGGCGCCGTTCGCGTCGAGCATGATCGCCACCTCAGGCCCCACGGACTCCCGGATAGCCGCCACGGAGGCGATGTCCGCTCGGAGGCCGCCCTGGGTCTCGCGCCGTCCAATCTGGACTTTGATCGCCCGGAAGCCGCGCCGCGTCATCCCCGCCGCCTCCTGCGCCATCCGCTCAACGTCGGTGAGATAGACCTTCGAGGCGTAGCAGGCCACGCGGTCCCGTCCGGCGCCCCGCAGCGCGCGGAAGAGCGGCTCCCCGGCGGCGCGGGCCAGCAGGTCCCACAGCGCCACATCGACGCCAGAGATGGCCTCCAGGACGAAACCGCGCGAATGTCCCCACCGCCGCAGCTGCGCGAACATGTGCTCCCAGAGGCCGGCCACGTCGCGGGGGTCGCGGCCGATCAGCAGCGGGGCCAGCATCTCGTCGACCACGGCCGCCACCACCTGCGGGGTCTGGCGCGCGATGGACTCCCCCACCCCGGTCCGCCCATCGTCGGTGGTGACTTCGACGAGCGTCCCGTAAAAGGTCGAATAATCGCCGATGCTGAACGAGACGGGCCGGGGCGCCTTCGCGGCGAGGGGGTGGGCGACCACGCGCGCGATCTTCATCGATAGAGATCCTCCTCGAGCGGCCGCACCAGGTCGGCCGCGCTGCCGCCGTCCGGCGCCAGGCCGGCGCCCCGGATCAGCACCACCGGGCGCCCTTCGTCCGCCTGCCCCTGCAGCAGACCCGCGGCGCCGGCCAGTTCATCCGCCACCGCCTCGACGGTGCGTCGCAGCACGTAGCCATACCGGTCGGGCCGGCCGACGTAGCTGAGCAGCGGGGCAAACCCGGCCACCCCGATGGCCACGCCGGTAGCGCCGTTGCGGTGGGGCCGGCCGTGACTATCGCTGATGATCACGCCGACCTGCGCGCGGAACGCCGCCTCGACCGCGTCGCGAATGCCCTGCGCCGAGCGATCGGGATCTTCGGGCAGCAGGCTGACGACGTCGTCACTGCCGGCGACGTTCGAGTGGTCCACTCCCGCGTTCGCGCAGATGAAGCCGAGGCGGTGCTCCGCGATGATCAGCCCGCGGCGGTGGCGATTGATCGCGACCGATTCCGCGAGGATGAGTTCGACCTCTCGAGGATCCTTGCCGGTTTCCGCGGCCAGCTCCTCCGCCCGTGTCCCCGCCCGGACGGCGCCCAGTACGACCACCCGCCTCTCCGCCTTCGAGACAACCTTCTGGGCGACCACGAGGACGTCACCATGCGATGGCGTGAGCCCGTTCGATGTCAGACTCTCAATAATCGTTTGCGCCAGATCGCTGCCTGCGCCGACCTCGGGAAAATCCTCGAGGGCATAGAGTTCCAGCTTCCGCTGCTCAGCCCGCGGCATTGGCTCAATCATACTGAACGATGCTTCTCGGATTCACGACGGGGGCGGGCCGGCCACGGCCAGCGCATACCCCTCAACGGGAAACCGCCGGGCGGCTGCCTGGATGGCCTCGGCGGAAACGCCGCCGATGATGGCAGGGTAGCGCTGCAGATAGTCCAGCCCGAGACCAAAGAACTCGATCTCCGCCAGCGCGGCGGCAAGCCCGGCCTGCGTCTCCAGGCGCACGGCGAGAGAGCCGGTCAGGTAGTCGCGCCCATCCTCCAGCTCTGAGGTGGTGGGACCCTCGCGCCCGAAGCGGACGGCTTCGTCGACAATAGCCTCCACGGCGCGGTCGACGTGAGCCGGGTTCACGCCGGCTCGCGCCCACCAGGGGCCTGCCAGCAGCCCGGCGCGGGCTTCGACGTACGCGTAGTAGGCCAGTCCCATGTCCTCCCGCACGCGCTGCCCGACGCGCCCCATCATGCCCTGCCGGCCCAGGATCAGGGTCGCTAGCATGAGGGCGTAGTAGCCCGGGTCGCTGCGGCTGACGGCGATGCCGCCCAGGACGATGTCCGCCTGAGTCTTCCCCGGCACGGGGACGAACTCCCGGCGGGGCCCACCGGCGGCGGCGGCCGCGGGCGCCTCGGGCGCGGGGGAGGCACCCCCGCTGCGGCCGTCGTGGCCGGCGCGGGGCCAGCCTCCGAGGATGGTCTCCACTTCCGCCCGGGCGGCCTCCGGCGGCAGATCGCCGACCAGCACCAGAATCGTCTCCTCCGGCCGGTAGCGGCGCTCGTGGAAGGAGGCGAGCGCGCCGCGTTCCACCGCTTCGATCACCGCGGCCGCGCCGTCGGGCGGCTGCGCCTGCGGGTCTCCGAGGGGAAAGGCCAGACGCCGGAAGGCCCGCTCCGCCGCGTATCGGGTGTCCAGCTCGTGGACCCGCAGCCCGGTCAGCAATTCACCGCGCACTTTCGCCAGTTCGTCGGGAGGGAAGGCCGGCGCGGTGAGCACCTCCCCCGCCAAGCGGAGGTAGGCGGGGAAGTCCTCCGCCAGCGCGCGGCCGGCCAGGGTGACCGCCTCGAGTCCGGGGAGCGCGGCCAACCCGGCCCCCATGCCGTCGAGACGCTCGGCGAGCGCCTGCGCGCTCGTGGTCGTGGTCCCCCGCTGCAGGGCGGCGGCGACGAAACGGGCCAGGCCGGGACGACCGTCGTCGTAGCGTCCCCCGGCCGCAATCAACGCCTGGAGGGCGACCATGCCGCTGCCGGGCCGGTCGACCGCAAGCAGGCGGAGGCCGTTGGGCAGGACGGTGCGGTGAATCTGCTCGCTGCGGAGGACGCTCGGGGCCGTCGCCTCTCCGGACCCCGCCGAGGGGCGCGATCCCGTAAAGAAGGCGACACGGGGATGGACCGCGGCGGACGTCGCGGTGGGCGCGCGGGGCGCCGGGGCGTCTTCGTCAGGGACGTACCACCCGACGGTCCGCCGCTGCGGGTCGAAGAGCGCGGCCGCGGCGCGCTGCACCTCTGCAGCCGTCACGGCCTCAATCCGCTCGGGCAGGGCGAAGAAGGCGTCGGGCTGATCCACCATCGCGTAGGCGCCGATCGATCCGGCATAACCGTGGACGCCATCGCGCGCATAGACGAACTGGGCGCGGGCCTGTCGCTTCACCCGGGCAAGCTCTTCCGGCCCCACCTCTTCCCGGGTCACCGCCTCGATCACCTCGAGGAGGGCGTGTTCCACCCTCTCCGCGGTGACCCCGCTGCGCGCCGTCGCGGCGACCCGGAGCAGTCCGGGGTCGCGTGTCGCGTAGACCGCCGAGCCCGCGTCCAGCGCCAGTCCCGCATCCACCAGTGCGCGGTAGAGGCGGGAGGACCGCGCGGCGCCGCCGTCGCGGCCTCGCCCAAATCCGCTGAGGACGCCGTCGAGGACCAAGATCGCCGGAAGATCGGGATCGACGGCCGCCTGGGCCGGGAAGGCCATCTGCACGTACGGGGTCGCCCCGCCGGAGCGCTGCAGCAGGACGCGACGCTCGCCTGCCTGCGGCGGTTCCACCACCCGGACCGGTGCGACGGCCGGCCCCGGCGGGAGGGCCCCGAAGGCCCGCGTAATCTGTTCGAGCACCTCGGCCGCGGCAAACGCGCCCACGGCCACGATCAACGCGCTCCTCGGATGGTAATGGGCCTGGTAGTGCGCGTAGAGATCGTCCCGCGTCATCGCCCGCAGGTCGGCCTTCCAGCCGATCACCGGTTGGCGATAGGGGTGGACTTTGAAGGCGAGCGCCTCCACCTCTTCATAGAGCGAGGCCGCCGGCGAGTTCTCCAGCCCTTCCCGTTCCGCGATGACGACGGTGCGCTCCGATTCGACCTCTGCCGGATCGAAGATCGTGTGGCGCATCCGGTCCGCTTCCATCCCGATGACGAACGGCAGATGGCCGGCCGGCAGCACCTCGTGGAACGCGGTGTAGTCTTTGGAGGTGAAGGCATTCCACCGCCCGCCCAAGCGCTCGACCGCCCGGGTGAGCATCCCCTTGGGATGGTCGGGCGTCCCCTTGAAGAGCATGTGCTCGACCCAGTGCGAGACCCCGGTCAGCCCGGGGGTCTCGTTGCGGCTCCCCACGGCGTACCAGACCCAGAAGGTGACCACCGGCGCGCTGTGGCTTTCCAGTAGCAGGACGCGCAGGCCGTTCTCCAGCTGATCGAAACGCGGAGTCTCCACGACGCCTCCAGAATACCAGGACGCCAGGAATCCTTCGTCCTGGGCGAAGAAGTCTAGGTGCCCCTTCTGACCCTTCGCCGCGCTGACCTGAGCCGGTACCGCCGCACGCTGCTCCGACGTTTTGACGTCCGCACCGAGGCGCAGTGCCGCCGTTTCGTCGATACGCTGGGGTTCTGCTACGCCTTCACCGCCGGACCCGGCGGCATCCCCGGCCTCTTCGACGTCATCGGGACGCGCAGCGTCGACCGGATGTGGTCCTGGGCATGGCAGTGGAAGGACGCGCTGGCCACGCGCCGCCGGCTCTTCTACGGGCGCGTGCTTCGCCGCAAGCCGACCTATATTTCGTTGGCCTTCCTGCCGCACTTCTACGCGCTCTCGGGCAACGTGGGGGAGCCCGACGACTATCTGGTCGCCTATCGCGCCGGCACTCTGTCTGGGTTGGCCCGCGAGGTCTTCGAGGAGATCGACCGGGCGGGCCCGGTGAACACCTGGGCGCTGCGGCGCCGCTTCGTTGGGTCGCGGGGCCCCGGCAGCCGGCTGCACCGCGCCCTCGACGAACTCCAAGGACGCTTCCTCATCGCCAAGGTCGCCGAAATGGAGGGACGCGGCAACTACTCGTTCATCTGGAACACGTTCGCCCGGTGGATGCCGGATGTCATTCGCCGCGCGGGATCCATCAGCAGCGAAACGGCCGCCGGCATCGTGCTGGGCGGCTATCTCAAGATCGTGGGGGCGGCCACGGATCGCCAGATCGGAGAGCTGTTTCGGTGGCCCTCATCGCTCCTCGGTGCGGCCATCGAACGCGCCGGGGCCGTGGAAGTGACGCTGAACGGGCCCGGCCCGGAGCGCGGTCCTCGCTGGACCCTCCCGGGCCTGCTGGAGCGGGCTAACGCACACCCCACAAGTTGATGAAGTACAGCTCCGCCAGGGTCATGGCCGCCGCGTTGTCGGCCGCGATCTGGAAGAACTGCCTGATCTCCGCCACTGCAGTGGACGATCCCGATCCCCCCGCCAGGTCCGAGGAGGACCGGTTGGCCAGACAGGGGACGGTGTTCGAGTTACAGACCTGGAGGAACGCGGAGGTCTCCATGTCCACGATCCGCGCCTTGAACGTCGCGAAGAGGAAGTCCCGCATCTGGACCTGATCGACGAATTGATCGCCCGAGGCGCACACCCCGCCGATGGAAATAGCAGGAACCCGCTCCTGCACCGACTTGAGGTTGGACCGTGCCACCGTAGACGCCGCCCGGGCCACGTCGAGAAGTTTCGGGTGGGCCTTGAACGTGCGGAAGCTGGGCTGGGCTGCCGACGAGACGCCGAAGTTCTCGCCTTTGAGCGAGATGGATCGGATCTCGAACCCCTTGGCCCCGACATAGCCGAACTGGTGGGTGACGCACTCCGCGGGAACCACGATGTCTCCAATCTGATTGGTCGGCTCGATCCCGCCGGCGATCCCCGAGAAGATCATCCAGCGCGGGTGGTACCGGTCAATGACCCGTTGCGTCGCCAGGGCTGCGTTGGTCATCCCAATGCCAGAAGGGACGAGCACAATGCGGACCCCGTTCAAGGTGCCTTCGGTCACGGTCCCCATGATGTCGTCGCTCTCCACGACCTGCGTCATCTGCTTACGCAGCAGGGTTCCTTCGGGGGCGAAGGCGTACAGGACGGCAACGCTCGGCGGCTCGCTCTGGCTCTGGATGGAAACCTGCGGGTAGAGCAGGACGAGCGCCGTCAGGACAGCAAGAAACACCTTCCAGTTCATGCCACGACCTCCTCGGCGATCTCTCGACTCGTCGATCCGCGCGTCACTCGGTCCCGAACGTCAGCCCGAGCGCGTTGATCCACTGCCGGTAGCGGATCGAGGCGCGGTCCGCCCGGTGGTGGAATTCCGCCTGTAGATCCCTCGGCAAGCGGCTGGGGTGCTGGTGGACGACGATCGCGGTGTCCTCCGCCATCAGCTCGTCCTGGAAGGAGCGGATGGCCTCCTCCGGCTCCTCCCACCCGTAGTTCATGGCGATCCACATCCAGTTCCGGCTGCGGTTCTCCTCCAGCGGCGTCACCGCGTAGTAGATGGCAAAACTCCGCTCGCCGCGTTTGACGAAGTAGGCGCAGAGCGGGCGCATCGCCCGGTAGTCGTAGCTGACGTACCCCGCCGTGCCCCGGCCGTCCTGGTCAGGCTGAAAGACACGGATGCCGATCGCCTCTACCCCGTCCTCGGTGAGACGCGCGTCGTAATCGGCGATGTCTGTGCGCTCGCGGACGCCCAGCCGCCCCTCGTGCACGAACGGAAAGTGGGCCACGTCCAAGAAGATCTCGACGAAACGCGGGGCGCTGGCTGCGCCGTCATAGGGTCCGCAGAAGATCTTGCGGTAGGACGGGTCGTCCCACTCCGGGAAGGCGGGGATGTCGTGCTTGGGCTCTCCTAGACAGGCCCAGAGCCAGCCGTACCGCTCCTGCACGCGAAAGGTCATCGCGCCGATCGTCTCCGGAATGCGCTCCTCGGGGCTGGCCGGGATGAAGAGGCAGCGGCCGTCGGGACCGTAGGTGTACCCGTGGTACCCGCATTCGATGACGGGGACGGCCTTGTCGTCGATCGTGTGGGTGAAGTACTTGCCGCGGGAGAGTTCGTAGCCCCGGTGGATGCAGAGGTCGCGCCAGACACGCACCTGCTCATCGGGCCGCCAGAGCAGCAGGTCGACGTTGAGCAGGCGCGTCGTCGCCCGTCCACCGATGGGAAGGAGATCGACCCCGTCGCGGAGGCTCGCGGCGGGGCCGACCACGTGCCAGTCATCCCGCAGCACAGCGTCGACCGGCTTCCCCTCCCGGTCCCGCAGCTCGGGCGTGGTTGCCGGGGTCGCGGCTGCTGCGGTCACGGTCACTTCGGCTCGTTCTCCCATGGACCGACGATGCCCTGAGCGGCCCATTCCATCGACATCAACTGCAGGTAGGTGGCCCGTTGGCCCGCCGGCACCCGGAGGACGCCCCGCCGGTCGCGGATCGGACCGGTGAAGGGATCGAAGAGGGGCTGTCCTGTCTTGGGATCGAGGGTGGACATCTGCGACCGCCGGTCCATCACCAGATCGTACACCGACGTCCGGCCGCCACCCGCCGCACCGCCGATCGCCGCGCGCGCCGCCCGGAGGCGCACCACCCAGGCGGGATTGATCGGCATCCCGGCCTGCGCGCCCATCTCGACGGCCCCTTCCTTGAGACGCCACCAGATGTCGACGTTCTCGAGATTGGTCGCGGTGTACTTACCCGCCAGGACCTTCCGGAGGAAGTCGATGTAGATCTTGTCCCAGTGCACGAGCTGCCCCGAGACCACGTGGTCGGGCGCGAACCGGTACATCGGCGAGTAGTGGGAGAAGCTGGGCAGCCCCTTGCTGGCCATGACCTGCACGAAGGTGGGCGAGTCTTCGGTCTGGGTCCCTACGTCGACGCCTTCGGCGCGCAGCGCCTCGGTGGCCTCCTTGGCCTTGGCGGGGTGGAACCAGTCGAAGATCCACCGTACGTGGACGGTGGCCTTGGGGTTGACCTCGCGCACGCCCAGGGCAAAAGCGGAGATGTGCCGTTTCACCTCGGGGATGGGGAACGCGGCGAGGTAGCCGACTTTGCCGGTTTTGGTGAGGGCGCCGGCGACCAGGCCGTTGAGGTAGTAGATCTGATAAAACTCGGCCTGGTAGGTGGCCATGTTGGGCGCGCGCTTGAAGCCGGTGGCGTGCGCGAAAATGATGTTCGGGTAGCGCTTGGCCGAGGCCAGCGTCCCGTCCATGTAGCCGAAACTCGTGGTGAAGATGACCTTGCAGCCCTGGCCCACGAGTTTGTCGATGAAGGGCTCCGTCTGCGCGTCGGGCACGCTCTCCACGAACGCGGTCTCGACCTGCGGCAGCGCCTTCTCGATGGCGAGACGCCCCTGGTCGTGCGCGTGGGTCCACCCATAGTCACCGATGGGCCCGACGTACAGGAAGCACGCTTTGAGCTTGGCCTGCGCCGACCCCACCGGCGCAAACACCAGCATGAGGACGATGACGACCAACGCCCCGATCCAGCGCATGACTCTCTCCCCCCTCCGGCAGAGGTGATGTGGAATGGCTGAGGTGGAGTTCAGCGAA
>JBOGSD010000066.1:0-3138 GCA_050695215.1 bacterium | reverse complement strand
TGCTCCTTGGCCAGGCGCAGCAGCGCCCCGGCGCATTCCCGCACCTGACCGACGCTGCCCGGTGCCGAGGGGACGTCAGGAAGGTAGACGGACTGGATGGAGTCGATCACGACCACGGCCGGCGCACGCGACGTCATCGCCTGGAGGATCACGTCGAGATCGTTCTCCGCCAGAAGGAAGACGCCGTCCGGCATGGTCCCCAGCCGCTCTGCGCGCAGGCGCGTCTGGCGGGCCGACTCCTCCCCGCTCACGTACAGCACGGTCCGGCCGCGTTCCGCCACCCGCGCGCTGACCTGGGCCATCAACGTCGACTTGCCCGCTCCCGGTTCTCCCCCGATGAGCACGAGGGACCCCGGGACGATCCCCCCACCGAGCACACGGTCAAACTCCCCCAGCCCCGTGGCCAGACGGGGCTCGGCGTCCGGGGAGATCTCCGCCAGCGCCACGATCGCAGGCGGCGCCGTGGGCGTGCGCGGCCGCGCGGCGCCGGCCGGTGCCGCCTCGGCGACGAATGAATTCCACTCTCCGCAATCCGGACACCGTCCCAGCCACTTCGGCGAGGCGTAGCCGCAGGTCTGGCAGACATAGCGCGGGCGGGGAGGCATCGGAGGAGGGTTCGTTCTGTTCGGCCGTCCGATCCTGCTGCGCGTCCTCTGGGCCGGTCCGCCATGGGGTCTCGGTCTCCCCTCGTACATCGGCAGGTGAAAAGAAAATTGCGGGACCGCCTGATCCCGCACGATGCCTCAGGAGCGGAGCGCGCTACTCGGCCAGGGCAGGCTCCCGCTTCTTCTCGAAGACGATCTTGCCCTCGCGGGTGTCCACGACGATCACGTCGCCCGAATTGAAGGTGCCGCGCAGCAGTTCATCGGAGAGCGGGTCTTCCACCAGGCGCTGGATGGCGCGGCGCAGCGGGCGCGCGCCGAAGGTGGGATCGAAGCCCTCTTTGGCCAGCAGCTCCTTGGCCTCGTCGCTGACCTCCATATCCATGGACTGGCCGCGCATCTCCCGGCGCACGCGCTCGGTGAGGATGCCGACGATCTCGCGGATCTGCCCAGGCGTGAGCGGGCGGAAGACGATGATCTCATCCAACCGGTTCAGAAACTCCGGCCGGAAGGTGCGCCGCAATTCGTCCATCACCCGGTCCCGCATCCGCGTGTAGATGTTCTCGCGGTCCTCCGCGGCGTCGCGGGCCAGGCGGAAGCCGATGCCGCCCTCCTTGTCCAGCACGGGTGCGCCCACGTTGCTGGTCATGATCAGCACGCAGTTCTTGAAGTCGACGGTGCGCCCCTGCGCATCGGTGAGCCGCCCGTCGTCGAGGATCTGCAGCAGCACGTTGAAGATGTCTGGGTGCGCCTTCTCGATCTCGTCGAAGAGCACCACCGAGTAGGGCCGCCGCCGTACCTGCTCGCTGAGCTGGCCGCCCTCCTCGTACCCCACGTAGCCGGGCGGAGAGCCGACCAGACGGCTGATCGTGTGCCGCTCGCTGTATTCGGACATGTCGATGCGGACGAGGGCATTCTCGTCGCCGAACATGAACTCGGCGAGGGCGCGGGCCAGCTCCGTCTTGCCCACGCCGGTGGGCCCCAGGAAGATGAACGAGCCGATCGGCCGGCGCGGGTCTTTCAGGCCGGCGCGGGCCCGGCGCACCGCCTTGCTGACGGCGCGCACCGCGTCCTCCTGCCCGACGATGCGCTGATGGATCGATTCTTCCATCCGCAGGAGCTTCTCCGTCTCTTCCTCCACCAGCCGGGTCACGGGGATACCGGTCCAGCTGCAGACGATGTCGGCGATGTCCTCCGCCGAGACGGTCGAGAAATCGTGCCCCTTCTCTTTCTTCCAGGAGGATTCCAGCTCTTCCAGCTTCTGCCGCAGGACGCGTTCCTTGTCGCGCAGCTGCGCCGCCCGCTCGAAGTCCTGGCTCTTGATCGACTCGTCCTTTTCCCGCCGCACCCGGTCGACCTTCTCCACGGCGGTGCGGATCTCTTGGGGCAGGAAGGAGGCCTGCAGGCGAATCTTGCTGCTGGCCTCATCCATCAGGTCGATGGCCTTATCCGGGAGGAAGCGGTCGGAGATGTACTTGTCGGCCAGCGTCGCCGCCGCCACCAGCGCGTCGTCGGTGATCTGCACCCCGTGATGGGTTTCATAACGTTCGCGCAGGCCTTTGAGGATCTCGATCGTCTGCTCGACGTTGGGCTCGGCCACCAGGATCGGCTGGAAGCGGCGT
Organism: bacterium; assembly: GCA_050695215.1. Taxonomy (GTDB): domain Bacteria; phylum Sysuimicrobiota; class Sysuimicrobiia; order Sysuimicrobiales; family Humicultoraceae; genus JACQGZ01. Next base: position 914 of record JBOGSD010000066.1, on the reverse strand, counting down.
TCCAGGGCGGCGTCGCGCTCCACGTACTTCCTGTATTCGTCCAGCGTGGTGGCGCCAATGCACTGCAGCTCGCCGCGCGCCAGCGCGGGCTTGAGGATGTTGCTGGCGTCGATGGCGCCCTCCGCCGCCCCCGCGCCCACCAGGGTGTGCAGCTCGTCCACGAAGAGGACGACCTCCCCCTGCGCCTTGCGAATCTCCTCCATCACCTTCTTCATCCGCTCTTCGAACTCGCCGCGGTATTTCGTCCCCGCGACGAGGGCGGCCAGGTCCAGCTGCACGACGCGCTTGTTGCGCAGCACGTCCGGCACGTCGCCCCGCGTGATCCGCTGGGCCAGCCCCTCGGTGATGGCGGTCTTGCCCACGCCGGGCTCGCCGATCAGGGCGGGGTTGTTCTTGGTCCGCCGGCTGAGCACCTGGATGACGCGATCGATCTCGCGCTCGCGGCCGATCACCGGGTCCAGTTTGCCGGCGCGGGCCAGTTTGGTCAGATCGCGGCCGAATTCGTCGAGCGTGGGTGTCTTGCTGGACTGTTTGGAGTAGGAGGTGGAGCCTTCTTCCCCCAACAGATAGACGACTTGCGCGCGCACGCGTTCGAGGTCCGCGCCCATGGCCTCCAGCACGCGGGCGGCGACGCCCTCGCCCTCCCGGATCAACCCGAGCAGCAAATGCTCAGTGCCGATGTAGTTGTGGCCGAGCCGGCGGGCTTCATCGAGGGCCAGTTCCAGCACCTTCTTGGCCCGCGGGGTGAACGCGACCTCTTCGTAGGGAGTGCGCTCGCCCCGGCCGATCGCGCCCTCGATCTCGGCGCGGACGCGCTCGGGGCTGATGTTCAGACTCTCCAGCACCTTGCTGGCGACGCCCTCGCCCTCCCGGATGATCCCGAGCAGGATGTGCTCGGTGCCCACGGCGCTGTG
>JBOGSD010000065.1:0-25440 GCA_050695215.1 bacterium | reverse complement strand
GCGGCGGGCGTGACCGGGGCCTTCCCCGCCGCTTTCCCCGCGCCCTTCGCCGGGCTCTTGGACCCCGCCGCCATGGGCGTGGGACCGCTCGCCACCTGCTCACGCACACGCCGCACGGTCACCTCGTCCAGGGTCGAAGAGTGGCTCTTCACCGGAACCTTCATCCGCGCCAGGCGATCGATGAGGTCCTTGCTGTTGAGCCCCAGCTCCTTGGCCAGTTCGTAGACGCGCATCCGCTATGTCCTCTGTGTACTCCGCCCGCGTGCTGCGGGAATCCTGATAACCTTCGGTTCTGCCGGGACCGGGGGCCGTGCGAGCAGCGCCGCCAGAGCCTCACCGACCTCCGCAGGGACTTCCGCTTCGAGCGCCTGAGTCAGCCGGCGGCCCCGGATGGCGACGGAGACGCACGCCTCCCGGAGGTCGACATAGGCGCCCCGGCCGGCCGCTTTCCCCGTGGGATCGACGCGCACCTCACCGTCGGGGGCGCGAACCACGCGCACCATCTCCCGTTTGGCGCGCATCTCGCGGCACCCCACGCACATGCGTTGTGGGATCTTCCGCACCCGCGGCGGCATCTCTGCCCCGTCCTTACTCCGCGGTCTCCCCCGCGGGCTGGGCCGTTGGCGCCCCTTCGTCCTCTGACTCGCCGTCCGCAGTGCCGGCGATCCCCTCGCTCACAACCGCCTCGCTGGCCTCTGCAGTCCCCGTCGCGGGTTCGCCGCCGTCCTCGGCGGACGCCGCGCCCGAGGGAGGAGCCTCCGCCAACGGTGCCTCTCCGGTCTCCGCCGGCTCGGTGGTGGGTCCCGCGGCCGGCTCGGTGGTCGGTTCCGCGGCTGGCTCGACAGCCGGCAGCGCGGGTTCCTCAGGCGGCAGGTCGATGAAGAGTTTCTGCGCCTCGATCTCCTTCAGCTGGGTCTCGCTCTTGATGTCGATGCGCCACCCGGTCATCTTCGCGGCCAGCCGGGCGTTCTGCCCCTCGCGGCCGATGGCCAGGGAGAGCTGATGGTCGGGGACGATGACCTGCGCCGTCTTGGTCTCCTCGTTCACGTCCACGCGCACCACTTTGGCCGGGCTGAGCGCCGCGCCGACAAAGAGCGCGGGCTCGGGGTTCCAGGGAATGATGTCGACCTTCTCTCCGCGCAGTTCGTCCACGATCGCCTGCACCCGCGAGCCCTTCGGTCCGACGCAGGCCCCCACGGCATCCACGTTCTTGTCCCGAGAGGAGACCGCGATCTTGCTGCGGGCGCCGGCCTCCCGCGCGATGGCCTTGATCTCGACGATGCCTTCATAGATCTCGGGCACTTCCAGCTCGAAGAGCCGCTTCAACAGCCCCGGGTGTGTTCGGGAGACGACGATCTGCGGTCCCCGGGTGCCCTGGCGCACCTCCACCACGTAAGCTTTCACCCGCTCCCCCTGGCGATGCGATTCTCGGGGGATCGATTCCGGGGGAGGGAGGACGGCCTCGATGCGCCCCAGATCCAGATAGACGTTCTTACGCTCGATGCGCTGTACCACGCCGGTGACGATGTCGCCCTCGCGGTCGCGGAACTCCTTGTAGACCATCTCCCGTTCGGCCTCGCGGAGGCGCTGCACGACCACCTGCTTGGCCGTCTGGGCGGCGATGCGGCCGAAGTCCTTGGGGGTCACTTCCAACTCCACCATGTCTCCGATGGCCGCCGTCGGATCGTACTGGCGCACTTCCGCCAGGGCGATCTGGGTGGTGGCGTCCTCCACTTCCTCGGTGACCGTCCGGATCTGGAAGGCCCGCACCTCCCCGGTCTCGCGCGCCACTTCGATGCGCATGTTCTGGGCGGCCACGCCGAAGTTCTTCTTGTAGGCGGAGAGGAGGGCGGCCTCGATCGCCTCGACGATGACGTCCTTGCTGATCCCCTTCTCCTCTTCCAGTTGCTCCAGCGCGCGCACGAGTTCCGCGTTCATCCGTCTCTCCGGCCTCCTCGAGCCAGGTCCTGCTTCACCGTCGCCTCGTCGACGACCAGGCGGGCCGCCGTGACCTGCTCACGAGGCAGCCGCACCGTTTCCGCACCGGGATCTCCACCGAGGGCCAGTTCCACCTCACGCCCTCCGAGACCGCGCACACCCAGCAGCCGGCCCCTGAAGTGGCGCCGGCCCCCCAGCGGCGGGTCGATCCACACCTCCACCGAGCGCCCCGCGAAGCGCACGAAGTCGGCTTCTCCCCGCAGCGGGCGATCCAGACCCGGCGAGGCGACCTCCAGCCTATAGGCGTGCGGGATGAGGTCGTGCGTGTCCAACTTGCTGGACAGCGCGTGACTCACCCGGGCGAGGTCATCGACGCTCACGCCCCCGCCGCCTTCGACCACCACGCGCACGACGGTGCGCGGTCCCTCCCCCAGGACCTCGACGTCCACGACGTCCAGGCCCCGGCGGGCCGCAATCGGCCGGGCCATCTCGGCGATCCGCTCTGCGATGACACTCCGTCCGTTGATCATCGTCTGCTCCGGCTCAAAAAAAAGAGCGGGCCGCAACCCACTCCGCCATCCCGCGATGGGCCGATCCGGCGCCTCTCCGGATCGGTGTATCGATCACACTATAGCACAGGAGTCACGTCAGGGGTAGAGTCGGTTGATCAGCCGGGGAAACGGAATCGCCTCGCGGATGTGCTCCAACCCGCAGATCCACGCGACCGTGCGCTCGATGCCGATGCCGAAGCCCGAGTGCGGCACCGCCCCGTAGCGGCGGAGGTCGAGATACCATTCATAGGTCTCGCGCGGAAGGCCCCACTCGACCAGACGCCGCTCCAGCAGCGCCAGATCCCAGATGCGCTCGCCGCCACCGACGATCTCCCCATACCCCTCGGGGGCGAGGAGGTCGGCGGAAAGCACGACCTCCGGACGGTCCGGATCGGGCTGCATGTAGAAGGCCTTGGCGCCCGCCGGATAGCGGTGCACGAAGACGGGGCGGTCGAAGGAGGACGAGACCACGGTCTCCTCGTCCCCGCCGAAGTCCTCCCCCCAGGGGATAGGCTTACCGGCGGCGGTGAGCAGGTCGCGGGCGTCGTCGTAGGAGATGCGCGGAAAGGGCGGGACCACCCGCCGCAGCGGCTCGAGGTCACGCTCCAGCGTCTCCAGTTCGCGCGTCCTGGTGGCCAGGACGTCGCGGACGATGGCGGCGACGAAGGCCTCCGCCAGTTCCATGTAGCCATCCAGCCCGAGATAGGCGACCTCGGGCTCGAGCATCCAGAACTCGATGAGGTGGCGGCGGGTCTTGCTCTTCTCGGCGCGGAAGGTAGGACCGAAGCAGTAGACCCGGCCGAATGCCGCGATGGCCGCCTCATTGTAGAGTTGCCCGGACTGAGCCAGGTAGGCCTTGCCCAGATCGAAGTACTCCACCCCGAACAGTGTGGTCGTCCCCTCCACCGAGGCCGGCGTGAGGATCGGGGTGTCCACCCGCAGGAACCCCTCCCCATCGAGGAACGCCGTCGCGGCACGGATGACCTCGGCGCGCACCCGCATCACCGCATGCTGGCGGGGTGACCGCAGCCAGAGGTGGCGGTGATCCATCAGGAACTCCACCCCGTGCTCCTTCGGGGTGATCGGGTAGGAGGCGGCTTCCTGGACGACGGTGAGTGCGCGTACCGTCAGTTCCACCCCGCCCGGCGCCCGCCGGTCCGCCCGCACCTGACCCGTGACGATCAGACTGCTCTCCTGGGGGAGGTGATCGGCCCGGGCAAAGGTCGCCGCGTCGACCTCCTGTCCCGAGACGACCGCCTGAACCAACCCGGTCCCATCGCGCACCGACAGGAAGTGGATCCCTCCGCTGCTGCGCCGGCTGACCAGCCAGCCGCGAATCTCCACCGTCTCCCCCACGCGGCCGGGGAGCGCTTCCACGAAGACGTGGGGGAGCGTCGTCATGCTGCTGGATCGGTCGAGGTGGACGCGGGCCGGGCGGAGGTTACCAGAAGTGCCGGTACTTGGCGGCGAAGCGCCGCTCCAGTTCGTCCTTGTGCAGGTGATAGACCGGACATTCCCGCGTCATACAGACCTGCAGCGCCGTATTGCAGAAAGCCTCCGGCACCTCCCAGCAACGCCGGTTGATGAAGTAGGCCTGGCAGACGCCCTTCTTCGGCAGCAGCACGGGGGCCTCGGGGAGAGCCGGCTCCGCCATCGGCGCGGGGGACGGCCCGGGGAGAGTCCCTCCGCCCGGTGACGTCGCGGGTGCAGGAACCGCCGCGGCGGGAGCGGGGTCGCGGACCAGCCGGAGAATTGGGCGGGCCTCCACCGTCTGGTGGCGGTGCGGCACCGCCGCCTCTGCCAGCGCGTCCATCTCTTGCGACGCCCCCTCGAGGATCTCTCTAACGCCCCGCCGCAGCTCCTCGCGTCCTTTGCTCATGCGCGATAACCTCCTTAGCCAGGTCGAGATACTGTCGGGCGCCGCGGGAGTCCGGCTGGCTCACGAACAGCGGGACCCCGTTCATCGACGACTCGACGAGCTTGATGTTGAAGTGGATCGTGGACTTGAAGACCAGGTCGCCGAAGCGTTCGCGGATACCGGCCAGGATCTCGTTGCTGATGTTGGTGCGCGAGTCATACATCGTAGGCAGGACGCCGATGATCTCGACTTGATGGCCGACTTCCTCCCGCACCATCTGCAACGTGCGCAGCAGCTGGCGCATGCCGATAAGCGCATAGTAATGGGTTTGGATCGGGATGATCACTCCATCGGCGGCCACCAACGCGTTCAGCGTGAGCAACCCCAGCGACGGAGGCGTGTCCACGATGACGAACTCGAACGCCGACGCGGCGGGGAAGAGCCGCTTGCGCAGCGCCTTCTCCCGGCCCAGCCGGGGAGCCAACTCCAGTTCCGCCGCCGCCAGGTCAATCGATGCGGGCGCCAGCATGAGGTGCTTCACCTTCGTCTCGGTGACGATCTCTTCCAGCGGGGGCCCCTGGCCGTTTTCCCCTCCCTCCACCAGGACGTGGTAGATCGTCCGGCCGAGGCTCGCCGGATCGATGCCGACGCCGATGGTCGCGTTGGACTGGGGGTCGAGATCGATCAGCAGGGTCCGGCGCCCCGAGTGGGCCAGGGACGCCGCGAGATTGACCGCCGTGGTGGTCTTGCCGCAGCCGCCCTTCTGGTTGACGAGCGCGATGACGCGGGTCTGGCCGGGTGCGTGCAACCGTTTCCTCCATGGGCGACCGGTCGACCGGACCGGCCGCACTCCCCCCCGCCCTAGTGCAGCAGGGGCGTGGTCCGACGTTCTGCTGCGTTGAGCACCGCCCGCACGGCCGCCTCCTCAGGGATGCGGTCGCTGACGGCGCTGCCGACGAGTCGCTCTTCCACCTCCTCCGAACGGAGTCGGAGCTGGACGACGACGGCCTCCCGCTGGGCGACGGACTGCAGGACGGCGTCGTCAAAGCGGAGCTGCCAGGGGTGGGGCAGGAACTGGTTCAGGGCGGAAACCGTCGCCGCCGCGGCGGCCTGCACCGTGCCCTGCACTCCCTCCCCCGTCTCGGCGCGGCCGAGCATAGTGCGGTCGTCGTGAGCCAACTCCACGTCGACCCGCACCTTCCCCCCTTCCCGCTCCACCGTCAGCTTGTTCACCCGCAGTCGCGGCGCGCCCATCTGTCACAGTGTTCGACCCCACCCCCACATTTCCTCTCCCCCACGTGCCGCCACCACAAGATACGGTCACCATCGAGGTGGCCGGCGCGCTCCCCCAAGCCGGGCCGCTGGCGAGGGCGCCGCGCGGAGCGGTACAATCGAGCGTGAAGCCATTACTCGCCACCCATTTGCCCCCAGCCTGAAAGGAGGCCGCGCATGCGGATCACGGTTAGTCTGATCAAGGCCGATATCGGCGCCATCGGAGGTCACACCGCTCCCAGCCGAGAGGTGCTGGCGATCGCGCAAGAGCGGATCGGCAAAGCGAAAGGGTCTCTCCTCATCGACGCCTTCGTGGGCCACACGGGAGACGACCTGGCCTTTCTCATGACGCATACCCACGGCAGCGACGACGCCCGCGTCCACCAGCTGGCCTGGGATACCTTCCTGGCGGCCACGCAGAAGGCCAAGGCGCAAGGGCTCTACGGCGCCGGCCAGGACCTGCTGCGCGACGCCTTCTCCGGCAACGTGCGCGGCATGGGCCCGGGGTCCGCCGAGATCGAGTTGGACGAGCGGCCCAGCGAGGCGCTGATGGTCTTGGTGGCGGACAAGTGCGGCCCCGGCGCCTTCAACCTCCCTTTCTACCTGGCCTTCGCCGACCCGATGTATTCGCCGGGGTTGCTGCTCAGCGAGGGGCTGCACGACGGGTTCACCTTCCACATCATGGACATGGACCACACCGAGGGCGACCGGGTGATCGTCCTGGAGGCGCCAGAGCGGCTGTACGATATTGCCACGCTGCTGCGCGACACCAACCGCTACGCCATCGAGGCGATCTGGTCGCGGAGGCACCCCGAGGAACAGGCGGCGGCCGTGGGGACGACGCGCCTGCGCAACATCGCCGGTCGATACGTTGGAAAAGATGATCCCCCGGCGATCATCCGCACCCAGAAAATCTTCCCGGCCACCGAGGAGTTTGGGCCGGTCTTCGGCCTGGGCCCATATGTCGGCGGCGACACGCGGGGCAGCCACAACCTGCCCCTGATGCCGGTGCCGATGAACACGCCGGCCTCGACCTTCTTCTGCGTGCCGATGGTCTCGGCGCTGGGGTTCTCGATGCACGACGGCATCCTCACCGACCCGATCGACCTCTTCGCCGATCCGGTCTGGCAGCACGTGCGCGACCGCGTGACGGCCAAGGCCATTGAGATGCGCCGGCAGGGCTTCTTCGAGCCCGCCACCCTGCCGTTCTCAGAGCTTGAATATGGCGGCATCGTCGTGCGCATGGACAAACTGGACAAGGAATTTAGTATTCGCGATGGCAGGGGCGATGGGAAGGCGGCGCCCATCGGCGCACCGGCGGGGCTGGAGGATCCGGACTAGGCTGCAACGAGGCTGAGGGAGGTAGTCCCCCCGCGGACGTATCCTGTAGTTCGGAAGCGGGGGACTGCCTCCCTCAGCCTGTTTCCCTCTCGCCCGAGCCTCCTCCGGGCGCGCCGATCAGCACTCCCTCGCGCTATCGGCCGTTTTGACGCTTCTCTCCCTTCAGCACCGTTCGGTTCAGGAGATTGATCAGCCCAGGGGCGACCGAGGGCAGCAGGGCCCCGACGAGGATCATGGCGCCCAGCAGGACGAAGAACGTGACGAGAGCTTCGCGCTCGGTCATGGGCTCTCAGTTCCGTCCGGAAGGCGTGTTCTCCTGCGGAAACTCCCGCGTTAGGAGCGCCAGCGCCTCTTCCTTGGTGCGGACCGTCCCCTCCAGCTGGGCGTCCACCACCGCGTCCAACATCTCCCGGAAGCGCGGTCCGGGCAGATAGCCGAGCCCGATCAGATCCTCGCCGGTCAGCAGGCGGGGCGGGCGCCGCTCATCTTCGCTGAGGCGGGCCGCCGCCTCCCGCGCCCACGCCCATGTGGACAGATCCCGGTGGCTGGCCAGGCAGTCCACGCGATGCAATTCCAGGTGATCGGGAAAGTCCGGCCTGGCCAGGAAGCGTTTCAGGCGCGCGGGCCTCATCTGCTGGAGGACGATGAAGCGCAAGTGCTCGCGCACCAGCGCCACGACGCGCTCGCCGTCCTCGCTGCTGAGCCGGAGGCGGCGGCAGATCACCTCCGCGATCTCTGCACCCACCTCGGCGTGGCCATTGAAGCGGATCCGGTCAGCGACCTCGAAAGTCGGCGGCTTGCCCACGTCGTGCAGCAGCACGCCCAGCGCCAGCACCGGGGAAGGGTCACGGAGGTGCGACAACGCGAGGCGCGTATGGATGAAGACGTCCCCCTCCGGATGGAACTCGGGCGGCTGCGGGACGCCGTCCATCGCCGCGACCTCGGGGAGCATCTCGCGGAGCAGCCCAGCGGCTCGTAGGATGTCGAGGCCTCCGCCGCGTCCTGGTGCGGTGAGGAGGCGCAGCAGTTCGTCCCGGATGCGCTCGGCGCTGACCTCCCGGATGGCCGGCGCGTGGCGGACCACGGCCGCGTAGGTTTCCTCTTCAATGCTGAATTCCAGCTCGACGGCCAGCCGGATGGCGCGCAACATCCTCAGGCGGTCCTCGGCGAAGCGAGCGTCGGGAATCCCGACCGTGCGGATACGGCGGGCGGCAAGGTCCGCGCGGCCGCCCACTAGGTCCAGGATCTGGTCGTCGACGGGATCGTAGAGGAGCGCGTTGACCGTGAAGTCCCGCCGCCGCACGTCATCGTCGCGCGTGGCGAATTCGACAAAGGACGGATGGCGGCCGTCGAGGTACGGACCTTCGCGGCGGAAGGTGGCGACTTCGACGAGACCCTCCACCGTCTGGACGAGCACGACCCCGAAGGCCGCCCCGACCGGGACGATGCGCGGGAAGAGCGCGGCAATGGCGTCGGGACGGGCGTCGGTGACGACGTCCTGATCGTGGGCGGGGCGACCGAGGAGCCGATCCCGGACCGCCCCGCCGACCAGGTACGCCTGATGGCCGGCCCGGCGGAGCGCCCGGATGACCTCCGTCGCTCCGCCGGGGAGAGACGCGGTTTCAGATGAATGCGACCGGGTGCTCAGTCCTCCAGCGTCGAGGGCGCCTCGTCCCGCCCGCGATGCAGCATCTCCTGGGCCCGATCGCGCAATTCCTCCACCGTCTCTCGGGCCCGCCCCCGCCACTCCTCGGCGGTGTCCCGGGCGCGGCCGCGCAGTTCCTCGCCCTTGTGGCGCGCCAGCTCGGCCATCTCACCCGCCTTGGCCCGCGCCCGCTGGCCCATCTCCGCCCCGCGCTCGCGCAGGGCCTCTCGCACCTCCGGGCTCGACCGCGCCGTCAGGTAGAGAGCCACGCCTCCCCCGATCAGGGCGCCGAGCACAAACCCTCTGGCGAAACCGTTGCGTTCATCCGGCATGTCGGTTCACCTCCATCGATGATGGGTCGGTTGCACTGCCTCCCGCGCCCACGGCGCCGTCAAGCGCGTGGGCGGTCTCGATGATGCCGCCCCCAATGACGATCTCACCCTGATAGAGCGTGACGGCCTGTCCAGGCGCCGCCGCGCGCTGCGGATCGTCGAAGCGCACGCGCAGCGTCCCAGCGGCCTCCACCCAGGCCAACGCGGACGTCTCACGCGCCCCGTGGCGAACCCGCGCGGTGACTCGCAGCGGCTCCGGCGGGACCGTGCCCCCGATCCAATTCAGCTGGCGGGCGGTGACCTCGGCCGCCAGCAGATCCTGCGCTTCTCCCACCACGACGGCGTTGCGCCCAGGATCGATGCCGGTCACGTAGCGCGGCTGCCCCGCCGACAGCCCCAACCCCCGCCGCTGTCCGATCGTGAACCGGCCGACGCCGTTGTGCGTCCCCACCTGCCGTCCGATCCGATCCAGGATGGGCCCGGGGCGCGCCGCCTCCGGCCGGCGCTGCGCCACCAGGTCGGCGTAATGCCCTCGCGGGATGAAGCAGATCTCCTGGCTGTCGGCTTTGTCCGCGACCCGCAGCCCCAGGCGACGGGCCACCGTTCGGATCTCCGCCTTGGTGTGCTCCCCGACCGGAAAGCGCAGCCGCCCCAGCTGGCCCTGGGTCAGTCCGAAGAGCACGTAGGACTGATCCTTCACCGGATCGCGCCCGCGCAGCAGGAGATAGCGCTCCCGCGCCTCGTCATAGCGGACGCGCGCGTAGTGGCCGGTGGCCAGCCCCTCCAGGCCCATGGCCTGCACCTTGCGCAGCAGCAGCGAGAACTTGATCGCCCGGTTGCAGGCGATACAGGGATTGGGCGTCCGGCCGCGGGCGTACTCGTCCACGAACTCGTCGATGACCGCCCGCTCGAACTCCTCACGCAGGTTCAAGACGTAATGGCGGATGCCGAGCTGCTGCGCCACCGCCCGGGCGTCGCCGATCGCCGTGACGCCGCAGCAGGCGCGGAAGGCGTCGTCGGGCTCGGGGAGCCACGCCGGCCAGAGGTTCATCGTGAGACCGACGACGGAGTGGCCCTCTTCCACCAGGAGGGCCGCGGCGACGGCGCTGTCGACGCCGCCGCTCATCGCGACGGCAAGATGGCTCATCCCAACACGATTATACCCCGGAGGTTGTCGGGACGACCATTACGCCTTGGGAGCGGCGTATCGCTTGATCCCCTTCCACCAGGCGGCCAGGCGGCGGCGGATCTCCTTCTCCAGACCCGATGCGGAGGGGCGGTAGTACTGGCGGTCGCGCAGGTTGTCGGGGAGGTACTGCTGATCCACGAAATGGCCGGGGTATTCGTGCGCGTACTTGTACCCCTTGCCGTGCCCCAGGCGGGCCACCGCCGCGCTGTGGCTGCTGTCGCGGAGATGGCGGGGTACCGGCTCGGCGCGCTCGGATGCCACGTCGCGCGAAGCGGCGCCGATCGCCTCCACGACGGAATTGCTCTTCGGCGCGGTGGCGATGTAGATGGCGGCTTGGGCCATGGGGATGCGCGCCTCCGGCAGCCCCACGAATTCCACCGCCTGGGCGGCGGCCGTGGCGATCACCAGCGCCATCGGATCGGCCAGCCCGACGTCCTCCGCCGCGTGCACGACCATGCGCCGGGCGATGTAGCGTGGATCTTCGCCCGCCGCCAGCATCCGGGCCAGCCAGTAGACGGCCGCGTCCGGGTCGCTGCCCCGCATGCTCTTGATGAAGGCGGAGATGGTGTCGTAGTGGACGTCCCCCTCGCGATCGTACAGCAGGGCTCGCCGCTGAGCTGCTTCTTCGGCCATGGCCAGGGTGATGCGGCGCCGCCCGTCCTTTCCCGCCGGCACGATGAGGGCGGCTGCCTCCAGCACGTTCAGGGCCACCCGGGCATCCCCGTTGGCGATGTTTACCAGGTGGGCGAGGGCGTCGTCATCGATGCTGGCGCGGTGGCCGGCCAGCCCCCGTTCCTCGGCGAGGGCGCGTTGGAGAATGGTGCGCAGGTCTTCCTCCCGCAGCGGCTCCAGCTGCAGCACGCGCGAGCGACTGACCAGTGTCGCGTTCACCTCAAAGAAGGGGTTCTCGGTGGTGGCGCCGATGAGGATGATCGTGCCGTCCTCCACGGCCGGCAGCAGGACGTCCTGCTGCGCCTTGTTGAACCGGTGGATCTCGTCGATGAAGAGGATGGTCCGGGCCTGGTAGTAGGCGCGGCGATCCTGGGCCTCGGTGATGATGCGCTTGAGGTCGGCCACGCCCGCCGTGACCGCGTTGACCCGCTCAAAGCGCGAGCGGGTCATCTGGGCGATGATGGTGGCGAGAGAGGTCTTTCCGGTGCCGGGCGGCCCGTAGAGGATCAGGCTGGCCAGGTCGTCCGTCTCGATGGCGCGGCGAAGGAAGGTGCCGGCGCCGACGATCTGCTCTTGCCCGGCGAATTCGTCGAGCGTCTGGGGCCGCATCCGCGCGGCCAGCGGCGCATCCTCCGGCAGGCGGTCCTGAGGAAAGAGGCTCACATCCGTCGCCTTGCTAGACAAATCCCCACCGTACCGTGGGCGCCGGAGTTCCCGAACCTGTCCTCGACAGGTGGGTGCCCTCCTGTCCGTTTCTGACGACCCCGATCGGAGTTCCCGGCGGTGGTGCATCCGGCTCCGGGGGCTGTCATCCGCGGCCAGAGCCCGGGCTCCCGTTCTCACGGTGTTGGCTCGGAACTTCTGGCGCGCTCGAGTACGGCAGGGATCGCCTGCTTGCGCTCATTCTACCACCGGCCGATGCGGCCAAACAACACACACGCCGGCCTTGGTACTGGATCCTTCCAAACTGGCGCACTACCCTTCCCGGGCCGGACCGAGTCCCGGCGCTGGGGCCGCAGGCCTCGAGACCCGAGATGCACGCCCTTCTGGCCGCTCACCTGGGCCGCGCCCGGAGGCTGCCACGAACCACGTAGGCCACGACGATGTGCGATACGGAAGCCGCGGTCTTCGCAGCGACAAGCTTGAGCCTCTTTAACTCGCCCCTATCCTTAAAGAGACGCTTTCCGCTGCCCACAACAACAGGATGAATCATGAGCGCATACGCCGTCCAGTGAGATGAACAGCCCTGCGACTACGTTTCTCTTGTGCAGATTCTCCTCAATTCTCGACTTTGCATTCATAGCCGCCTGACGAGAGCACGAGGCAGCACCTGACTTCGACCTTCCCTCAGGGCTCCTCGACCCTGATGTGCGCCTCTCGCAACTGCCGCGCGTCGATCGGTGCGGGGGCTCCGGTCATCAGGTCGGCGCCGGTCGTCGTCTTGGGGAACGCGATCACGTCGCGGATCGTCTCCTCCCCGGCCAACAGCATGACCAGCCGGTCGAAGCCGAGGGCAATGCCGCCGTGGGGCGGGACCCCATACCGGAACGCGTCGAGGAGGAATCCAAAGCGCTGCTGCGCCTCGACGTTGGAGAGTCCAATCAACCCGAAGACCTCTCGCTGCAGCTGCGGGTCGGCGATGCGGATGCTTCCCCCTCCGACCTCCACCCCGTTCAGCACCAGGTCATAGGCCCGCGCGCGAACTCGGAGGGGATCGCTCTGTAACCGCAGTCGGTCGGCCTCCATCGGCGCGGTAAAGGGATGGTGCACCGCGGTCAGCCGCCCCTCCTCGTCGCTCCGCTCGAACAGGGGGAACTCCGTCACCCAGCAGGGCGCGAAGGCGTCCGCGGGGATCAGGCCCCGCTCTTGGGCCACCGTCCACCGCAGCCGCCCCAGCGCCGCGGCCACCTCCGCCTCCGGCCCCCAGGAGAACAGGAGAAGATCCCCGGAGTGGGCGTCCAGGCGCACCGACAGTCGCTTCGCCAGGTCGGCGGGGACCTGTCGTCCCAGCGTCCCGGCCGGGGGCCCCTGCTCTGGGAGGACCAGAGTGGCCAGGCCCTGCGCTCCGGCCGCGCGCGCCGTCTCGGTCAGGCGTTCAACCTGTCCGCGCGAGAGACCGGCGGCCCCCGGCAGCGCCAGGCCGCGCACGGAAGCGCCAGCCGCGACCGCCTCCTTGAACACCGCGGGGGTGTCAGGGGCCACCAGGTCGCTGACCTCCCCGATGGGCAGGCCGAACCGCAGGTCCGGTTTGTCGGTGCCGTAGCGCGCCAGGGTCTCTGCGTAGGTGAGGCGGGGAAAGGGGCGCGGCAGCGTCACGCCCGCCGCTTCAGCCGCCGCCTCGGCCACCGCGGCTTCCGTGACCGACATGACCTCTTCTTCATTGGTGAACGACAGTTCCACGTCTACCTGCGTGAACTCGGGCTGGCGGTCGGCGCGCAGGTCCTCGTCGCGAAAGCAGCGGACGATCTGAAAATAGCGGTCCAGACCAGCCACCATCAGGATCTGCTTGAACAGCTGCGGCGACTGCGGCAGGACGTAGAAATGGCCGGGCTGCAGGCGGCTGGGGACCAGGAAGTCGCGGGCGCCCTCGGGCGTCGACTTGATCAGCATCGGGGTCTCCACCTCGACGAAGCCCCGGCTGTCGAAGGCACGGCGCACCGCCATCGCCAAGCGGTGGCGCAGCCGCAGGGTTGCGGTCATCGCGGGACGGCGCAGATCGAGGTACCGGTAGCGCAGCCGCAGCGCCTCGTCGACGGGCTGCTCCTCCGTGAGTGGGAACGGCGGCGTGTCCGCGGCCGACACCACGGTGACGCGCTCCGCCCGCACCTCCACCGCTCCAGTGGCCAGGCGCGGGTTCTCGGTGCCGGCGGGGCGGGCCCTCACCTCCCCCTCCACCGCCAGGACGAACTCCCCGCGCACCCCCTCGGCGGCGCGGTAGGCTTCGCCCGCCTGGGGCTGGACCACCACCTGCACGTTCCCCTCGCGGTCGCGGAGATCGATGAAGATCACCCCGCCCAGGTCGCGGCGGCGATGGACCCACCCGGCCAGGCGCACGCGCCGTCCGGCATCACCGGCCCGCAGCGCACCGCAGTAGTCGCTGCGGAAGGGTCCCATCAGGGGCCCAGCCGGCGGCGGTCGCGCGGGAAGAGGGTGGCCCAGCGCAGGTTGGACGCGCCCACCAGTTGCGCGGTCAGCCGTTCCAGGCCGATGGCGAATCCGCCGTGCGGCGGCATCGCGCAGGCAAACGCCTCCAGATACCCGGCGAAGGCGGCGGGGTCCAGGCCGACGCGCTGCATGTTGTCGCGGAGCAGCGCCAGATCGTGAATACGCATGCCTCCCGTGGTCACTTCGAGGCCGCGGAAGAGCAGATCAAAGGAGAGCGTCAGCGCAGGGTCGTCGGGGTCGGGCGCAGCGTAGAACGGACGCGCCGGCACCGGGTAGTGCGTGAGGAAGACGAAGTCCTCCCCCTCCTCCCGCAGCATCGTCCCGAGGAGCCGCTCACCGGCCGGATCGAGGTCATCCCCCGGGCCGTAGCGCAGGCCGCGCGCCGCCAGCCGCTCTTTCGCTTCCCCCAGACGCAGCCGGGGAATGCGGCCGGACTCCGGCAGCGTGATGCCCAAGAGCGCCACCGCCGGAGCCGCGACGCCCGCGACCTCCGCCAGCATCGCCGCGAGCACCCTCGTCTCCAGGTCCAGGAGACCGTCCAGATCGAGATAGGCGGCTTCCACGTCGAGGCTGGTGTACTCGGTGAGGTGGCGCGTGGTCTCGTGCGGCTCGTTGCGGAAGACCGGACCGATCTCGAAGACGCGTTCGAAGGCGCCCACGCAGATCTGCTTGTACAACTGCGGGCTCTGCGCCAGGTAGGCGGACCGCTCGGGATAGTCCACGCGGAAGAGTCCGGCGCCCCCTTCGGTGGCGGTGCCGACCAGTTTGCTGGTGTGGATTTCGATATACCCTTCGCCGGTGAGGCGACGGCGAAACCCGCTGGTGAGCGCCGAGGTGATCTGAAAGACCGCCGCCACCCGGGGATGGCGCAGGCTGAGGGCGCGATGGTCCAGCGTGGTCTCCAGCGAGGCGTGCAGCCGCGGCTTGCTGATGTCCAAGGGCAGCTGCCCCTCCGGCCGTGAGAGGATGGTGACCTCCGACGCTGCCACCTCCACTCCGCCGGGCGCCCGTTGGTCGGCACGCGCCGTCCCCGTCACGTCGACGATCGCCTCCCGCGCGAGGTCGAGGCCACCGGGCGCCACGATCTGGATCATCCCTGAGCGGTCCCGCAGGATGAGAAAGGTGACGCCGCCGAGGGAGCGGACGGCGTGCACCGCACCTTGCAGGCGGACTTCCCCTTGCTCCGGGCGCACCTCTCCGGCGAGCGTGCGCGGCGGCACGGAGACCCGGCGCTCCCGGCCGTCGACCACCATCAGGCCGGGGCCTCCACCCAGCGCCGGACCGCCGCGGCAGCCTCATCAGACCCGGTCACCCGCTCCTCTCCAGTGCCCAGGTGGCGCAGTTTCACCTGATGCGCTCGCACTTCCCCGGGTCCCAGAAAGATGGCGACGGGAATCCCCGCCTTGTTCGCGTACTTCAGCTGGTCGGAGAGCGGGCGCGGCTCGAGGGAGATCTCGGTCTTCACTCCGGCCCGGCGCAGCTGCCCGGCCAGGCGGAGGGAGTCGGCAAGCAGGTCACGATCAAACACGGTGACGAGGACCTCCGTCACCGTGCGCCCGAGCGCCGCGGGCAGCATCTCCTGATCCTCCATGACGTCAATGATCCTCTCGATCCCCAGCGAGGTCCCGGTCGCGGGGAGGTCGTGACCGGTGAAGGTGCCGATCAGCCCGTCGTACCGCCCGCCGCCGGTGAGGCTGCCGATGCGGGGCCGCTCGACCACGGTTTCATAGATGGGCCCCGTGTAGTATTCCAGGCCGCGCACCATGGCGACGTCCACCCGCACACGGTCCAGCGGAACGGCCATCGCCTCCAGGTGCGTCAGGATCTCCTCGAGTTCGTCGATCCCCGCGCCGGCCTCTCCCGAACGGCCGAGGCGGTCTCGCAGCGCCCCGAGCACTTGGCGGCTCGCCCCGCTCACCTCCAGCAACGCCCTCAGGCGCCCGATCGCGTCGGCGGGAATCTTGTGAGCCTCCAGTTCCCGTTGGACCCCTTCCAAGCCCAGCCGGTCCAGTTTGTCGATCGAGCGGTACAACCCGGGGAGGAGCTCTCCGGGCACGCCCGCCCCCTGGCCGATCCCATTGAGGATCTTCCGGTTGTTGAGCCGGATTGTGAACTCCCGGAAGCCCAGCCGCTGGAGGACCTCGGAGACGACCTGGAGGATCTCCGCGTCGGCCAGCATGCCGGGCGCGCCCACGGTGTCCACGTCGCACTGATAGAACTCCCGGTAGCGTCCCCTCTGCGGACGCTCCGCCCGCCAGACCGGCGCCATCTGGTAGCGTTTGAACGGTCTCGGCAGATCCTGATGGGCTGCGACGACGCGCGCCAGCGGCACCGAGAGGTCGTACCGCAGTGCCAGCCGCTCCTTCCCGTGTGGGTGCTGGGCCGAGTACATGAGCTTCTCGGCCTCAGGGCCGTACTTGCCGAGGAGGATCTCCTCGCGCTCGAGCGCCGGCGTTTCCAGGGGACCGAACCCGAACGCCTCGAAGACCTCCCGCACCCGGTCCATCACGTGACGGCGCCGGATCATCGCCTCGGGGAGCAGATCGCGCATCCCCTTGGGCAGCCGCGGCTCAACCCCTCTCGTCATCAGACCTCCTCCACTGCGATCGCACGCTGCCTGGCGCACGGGAAATCAAAACGCTCCAATCCCCTCAGGGACGGGAGCGTGATCCCGTGGTGCCACCCTGCTTCCGCCGCGAGTGAGCAACCGCGGCGCTTGCTCCACCGTCACGGGGCGGCATCCGGTGAGCGCGACGAAGCGCCCACGGCTCAAGGCCGTCTTCGGAGGCGAGGACCTGGAGACGCTCCCCACCACGGCGCGCGGCCGGCGTCTCCTCTCTAGGAGGATCGCCTCCTACTCCTGCCCGTCATCGCAGGTTGTTCTGATTGTAGGCGGCGTTCGCAGCGACGGTCAAGCCAAAGGAGAGCCTTGGTGGTTCGGGAATTATCCCTCCTGATGCAGGCGATCGTGCTGGCCGGCGGAAAAGGAGAGCGCCTTCGTCCCTTCACCGCAGACCGGCCCAAAGCCATGGTGGAAGTCCACGGCGTCCCCCTGCTGGCCTACCAGCTGCGGTGGCTGCGCGAGCAGGGGGTCGACCAAGTGGTCATCGCCTGCGGCTATCGCCACGAGGTCCTTCAAGACTACTTCGCGGACGGCGCCTCCTGGGGCTTGACCATCGACTACTCGATTGAAGCGGAACCGCTGGGACGGGGCGGCGCGCTGAAGCAGGCCTTCAGCGCCCTCAGGGCGTCGGTGGCCCCCTGTGTGGCCACGAACGGCGACGTCGTGACTGACCTCCCCCTCGGCCCGGTCGTGCAGGAGCATCAGCGGGGGCAGGCCGCGGCGACGGTCGTGGTGACGCCGCTCCGCAGCCCCTACGGGATCGTCGAGCTCGATGAATCCAACCGCGTCCGCCGGTTTCGAGAGAAACCGGAATTGCCGTTCTGGATCAACGCCGGCGTCTACGTGCTCTCCCGCGGTATCCTGCCGCTGCTGCCGGAGCGGGGAGATCACGAGGACACGACCTTCCCCCGCCTGGCCGTGGAGGGCCGCCTGGCCGCCTATCCCTCCCGCGCGTTCTGGCGAGGCGTGGACACGGTCAAAGACCTGGAGGAAGTCGCCGCGATCCTCAGCCCCGGCGCCCTCCACCGGTGATCCGCGCCGGTGATCAGTCCTCTCCCACGCCACGCTCCCGTTCGAGGAGAATCGTCACCGGCCCGTCGTTGTGGATTTCGACGGCCATCACGGCGCCGAACCGGCCGGTGGCCACGGGGACGGAGCGCGCACGCAGGGCCGCGTTGAAGGCCTCGTAGACGGCTTCCGCCTCCCCGCCGGCGGCCGCACCGATGAAAGAGGGGCGGCGGCCTCCACTGGTGTCGGCATAGAGCGTGAACTGAGAGACGCTGAGCACCGCGCCTCCCACCTCTAACAGGGAACGGTTCATCTTGCCCGCGTCGTCACTGAAGATGCGCAGGTTGGCCACCTTGTCCGCCAGCCATTCCGCGTCGGCAGGCCGATCGGAGGTGCGAACGCCCACCAGCACCGCGAGACCGGGGCCGATCTCGCCGATGACCGCGCCGTCGACGCGGACGGCGGCGCGAGAGACGCGCTGGAGAACCAGGCGCATCGCTAGCGGCCCAAGCGCTCCTGTACGGCCGGGGAGCTGAGCTCGCGTAGGGCGTCGGCGGCGATCCAGCGGGCGCCAGCGGTGCCCTGGTCGCGGATGGCTCTGGCCGTGCGAACGGCGGCGCGGTTGAGACCGCGGCTGCGTTTCCCGATCTCCCGCAGCGCCCAGTTCACTGCTTTCTTCACAAAGTTCCGGTCGTCGTCGGCGCCGCGCTCGATGATCGGCAGGAACGTCAGGAAGGCGCGGTCCGGCGCCTCTGTATCATGCGGGGCCAGCCCGGCGATGAGGACATACCCGGCGCGCCGCTCGAGCTCGGGCCGGCGGCGGGTCCAGGCGATCGCCTTCTTCCAGGCGAAGGGCGTGCGGTCGAAGAAGTTCCAGCACGCGCCGTCACACACATCCCAGGAGTTGAAGTCCCGGACCCACGCCTCCATCTGGGCCTCCGTGACCAACGCGGGATGATCGATCATGACGGCGAGGTGCCGCGCGGAGTTGGAGCCGGTCTCCCAGAGCTGGAGCGCCAACCGATGATCTTTGCCGATCTCGCGGGCGAAGGCGCGCAGCCGCGGCATGGGGATGCCGTAGATCCCCTCGCCCTTGATCCCAAAGCGGGCGGCGGACGCGGCGGCGCGGGGATCGGCCATCGCGCGCAAGCGGGCCATGATCTGCGCCCGCGACCAGACGGACCGGCCTGCGGACCGGCCGGTGGGCGCGCGCGGGCGCGCCGCCCTCCCGCGCGAACGGGTGGCGTGGGGCGGTCAGGCAATGCCCCGGCGCGCCAGCGCGGCGAAGGCGTTCACCGCGCGCTGATGGTCCTCAGGGGTGTTGAAGAAGTACGGAGAGACGCGGACGATGCCGGGACGGGAATCGACGATCACGCCCGCCTCCCGCAGTCCCCGCACGACCGCCGGGGGATCTCGCCGGGGGATGGTGACGATGCCGGCGTGGGCCGTGAGATCATCAGGGACGCGCGGGTCCAGCCCCGCATCTCGTGCCCGCCCCACCAGGTCGGCGGTCAATTCCAGCTGCCGGGCCCGTAGGCGCTCCACGCCGATTTCCTCCACCAGCGCGAGCCCGGCGCTCGCCGCGTAGACCGCCGCGACGGACGGGGTCCCGCCCTCAAAGCGGCGCGCGTCCTCCGCGTAGTCAAAGGCAGGAGCAAACGCGAACTGGTCCCGGTGGGCGAACCACCCCACCACCTCAGGCCGGAGGCGGGAGAGCAGGTCGCCTCGGACGTACAGGAAGGCCATCCCCGAGCCGCCCAGCAGCCACTTCAACGAGCCCCCGACGAGAAAATCGACACCGCTCGCGTGCACGTCCAGGGGGAGTTGTCCGACCGATTGGTAGGCGTCGATCAGGCAGAAAGCCCCCTGCGCGTGGGCGATGCGGGCGAGGGCGGCGATGTCCTGGATGATCCCGCTGGTAAAGTAGACGTGCGAGCCCACGGCCAGCGCCGTCCGTTCGTCGACGGCCGCCTCGTACTGCTCGAGGGCCGCGCTCCGGCCGTCGGGGACCGGCATCTCCACCGTCTCAAGCGCGGTCTTGACCTGCCACTGGTATCGTGTCGTCGGAAACTCGAGTTCGGTCATGACGACCCGCGGCCGCGCATCGTAGTCCAGCGCCGAGCCGACCGCGCTCAGCGCCGCGGTGATCGAGGGGAAGAGCGCCACTTCGCCGGGGGTCGCGCCGATGATCCGCGCCACCCGCTCGCGGAGGGTGGTGATCTCCTCCCACCAAGGGCCATGCCAGGCTGCCGCCCCGGAGGTGTGCCAGATCCGGAGATAGTCGTGCAGCGCCTCTTCGACCGCCACGGACAGCGGCGCGAGGGAGCAGGTAGTGAGATAGGTGGCCGTCTCGAAGATGGGAAACTCGCCGCGGTACTCGGCCCAGGTGCGCGGCGGCGTCTGGGAGCCCGATGTCGTCACCGGCCTGCCCTCTCCCGGAGGCGGGAGAGGCGGCCGGGCACCTGCGCTAGCGTCTCTGGGCGCTTGGGGAAGGCGAAGCGGACATAAGACCGTCCGAGGGCGGCCTCATGATAGAACGAACTCCCCGGGACCGTGGCCACGCCCCCGTCGGCCACCAAGCCGTGCGCAAAAGCCACGTCGTCGGTGGCGCCGAATTCGCTGATGTCGGTCATGATGTAATACGCCCCGCGCGGGACGAACGCGCGAAAGCCAACCTCGGCGAGGATCCGCAGCATCAGGTCGCGCTTCTGCTCGTAGAGGGCGGCCAGGTCCGCATAGTAGCGCGCCGGAAAGCGCAGTGCCGTCACGCCCGCCTCCTGGAGCGGGGCCGCCGCGCCCACCGTGAGAAAGTCGTGCACCCGCCGGATCCCCACGGTGATCTCTGGATCGCGCGCGATCGCCCAGCCCACCCGCCAGCCGGTCACGCTGTAGGTCTTGGACATGCTGTTGATGGTGATGGTGCGCTCGGCCATCCCGTCCAGCGCGGCGATGCTGAGGTGCTCCGTCCCATCGAAGAGAATGTGCTCGTAGACCTCGTCGGTAATGACGAGGGCATCGTGGCGCCGGCACAGGTCGGCGATCTGTTCCAGTTCCGCCCTCCTGAAGACTTTGCCGGTCGGATTGTGCGGTGTATTGACGATGATCGCCCTCGTGCGCGGGCCGAAGGCCGCGCCCAGTTCGTCCGCGTCAAAGCCGAAGTCCGGGTCCTCCAGGTTCAGGCGGACGTACCGCGGGACCGCCCCCGAGAGCAGGGCGTCGGGCCCATAGTTTTCGTAGAAGGGCTCGAAGATGACCACTTCGTCGCCGGGATCGACCACCGCCAGCAGCGCCGCCATCATCGCCTCGGTGGCGCCACAGGTGACCGTGATGTGCCGCTCCGGGTCGACCTTCACCCCAGTGAAGGCGGCGAACTTCTCGGCGATCGCCGCCCGCAGCCGCGGGGAGCCCCAGGTGATGGCGTACTGATGGTAGCCTTCCGCCATCGCCCGGTTGGCCGCCTCGACCAGTTCCGCCGGGGGCGCGAAGTCGGGAAATCCCTGCGCCAGGTTGATCCCACCGTGCAGGTTGTTGAGCCGGGTCATCTCGCGGATGACCGACTCGGTGAAGAGGCCCACGCGGGCCGCGGTTGTTTGCGCTCGTCGGCTCACCGCGGCCCCAACAACTGGCGGACGAGATCGCGGGCGTCGTAGTAGACGCGGTGCCGGTGGATGAGACCGCGGCGCACTTCCAGGAAGACGGCGAAGGGATGCTCGTAGGCGCGCTGGGGCAGGGGCTTCCGTCCGGGGATCCTCAAGTGCAGCATGCGGTGGCGGCCGCGCACCGTGCCTTCGGCGGCGACGATGGCCGCCCCAAAGGCCATCCGACGCAGGGTGATCTCCTCTTCCCAATCGGCGAAGAATCGAGCGAACGCAGACCGGATCGCATCCCGGCCGCGCACCTGCGGGCTGGCCGGAAACTCCAGGATCGCATCAGGGGTGTAGAGGACGGCCAGGGCGTCCAGGTCGCGGCGGTTGAGCGCGGCGACCTGCCGGCCCAAGAGGTTTGTGAGCGCCGCCCGTCCGCCGGCGGCCGGCCGGTGTTTAGTGGCCCTGGTCAACCGGAGAATCGCCCCACTAGGACGGGAGCGCCCGTTCGACGCTGTAGACATCCGTGACCAGGCCCACCCGCTGGAGGACGGCGCGCAGCTGTTCGACGTTGCCCACGTCCAGCACGATGTTGACGATGGCGACCTTGTCCTTGCGCACCCGCGCGTTCACCGACACCACGTTGGTGCGTGATTCGCCGACCGCGGCCAGGATGTCCTTGAGCAACCCCACCCGGTCGATCGCCTCGACCTCCACCTCGACCGGATAGGTGCCGTCGGTGAGGGTTTCCCATTCCACGTCCAGCAGCCGCTCGGGGTGCTGGCGCAGGAAGGCCATGTTGGGGCAGTCCTCGCGGTGGACCGCGACCCCGCGGCCACGGGTAACATAGCCGACGATGCGATCGCCCGGCACCGGCGTGCAGCAGAGGGAAAAACGCAGCAGGGCGTTGTCCACGCCCCGCACGCGGACACCCCCGCCGGGGCGGGTGGCCGGGACGCCTTCGGCGGGAAGCGGCAGGGTCTGGGGCAGCGGCGGCGCGTCCGGTCCCCGCACCGCCTGGACGACCTGCAGGATGGACAGGTCGCCGTTGCCGAGCGCCGCCAGCAGGTCCTCATCGGAGGGCAGACCGAACTCTTCGCGGGCCACCTCTTTCAGCCGTTCGATCTTCATGTACGCGGCCACGCCGCCGCTGCGGCGCAGTTCCCGCTCCAGCAACTCGCGCCCGCGCTGGATGTTCTCCTCGCGGCGTTCTCGCTTGAACCACTGCTTGATCTTGGTCTTGGCGTTGGAGGTCACCACGAAGGCCAGCCAGTCGCGGCTCGGCCCGCCGCCGGCCTTGGCCGTGGTGATCTCCATGATCTCTCCGGTGTGCAGCGGATAGGACAGCGGCACCAGCCGGCCGTTCACCTTGGCTCCGGTGGCGTGGTGTCCCACTTCCGTGTGAATCCGATAGGCGAAGTCGATCGGCGTGGCGCCCGCCGGGAGGTCCACCACATCGCCCTTGGGCGTGAAGACGAAGACCTCGTTCTGGAAGAGATCCAGTTTGACGGACTGGACGAAGGCGCGCGCGTCCTGCACCTCCTGATGCCACTCCAGCAGCTGGCGCAGCCAGGAAAGTTTCTGCTCAAACTCGCGCTGGGCCGCCGCGCCCGCCCTGGGCCCGCCCGGCCGCTCGGGCCGCTGGCTGTACTTCCAGTGCGAGGCGATCCCGTACTCGGCCTCGTGGTGCATCTGGGCGGTGCGGATCTGAATCTCCAGGGTCTCGCCCTCGTACAACACCGCGGTGTGCAGCGACTGGTACCCAGTCGTCTTGGGGTTGGCGATGTAGTCGTCGAACTCGCCGGGGATGGGCCGCCAGAGTGAGTGCACCACGCCCAGGGCAGCGTAGCATTCCTTCACGTCGTCGACGATGATGCGCACGCCCAGCCGGTCGTAGATGCGCGCGACCGACTGGCCAGAGTACTTGGGCCGCTGCATCTTGCGCCAGATGCTGTAGAGATGCTTGGGGCGAGCGGTGATGCTGTAGCGCTCGACCTTGATCCCGGCGCGGTTCAGCTCGCGGTGCAGCACCGTAATCACGCCATCCAGGAAGGCCTGGCTGGTGACCTCCGCCTGGGTGAGCTGGGTGCTCATCTCGTCGTGGGCCTGGGGGTTGAGCTCGCCGAAGGCCAGATCTTGCAGCTCGGCCTGCAGCTGCCCGATGCCCAACCGCTCGGCCAGCGGGGCGTAGATGTCCAGGGTTTCCTGAGAAGTCCGCTTGCGTTTCCATTCGGGGAGGTACTGCAGGGTCCGCATGTTGTGCAGCCGGTCGGCCAACTTAATCAGGACGATGCGGATGTCGTTGGCCATCGCCAGGAACATCTTGCGCAGGCTCTCCGCCTGCCGCTCCTCTCGCGACTGCCACTCGATCTGGCCCAGTTTGGTGACGCCGTCGACGAGGGACGCGATCTCGGGGCCGACACGTTCCGTCACCTGATCCAGGGTCACGCCGGTATCCTCCGCCACGTCGTGCAGCAGGGCCGCGGCGATGGTGACAGGGTCCATCCGGAGGTCGGCCAGGATGTCGGCCACGGCGTAGGAGTGGCGGATGTAGGGCTCGCCGGAGGCGCGGGTCTGCCCGGCGTGGGCGGCCTCCGCGAAGAGATAGGCCTCCCGCAGGACGTCCAGATCGGCTCGGGTGAAGTGCGCCCGGACCTTGGCGATGAGGTCCTGAGCGTCCTTGGGGAGATCCTGGAACGCACTCTGGGCTCTACGCTGCTCGAGCCACTTCATATTTTCCCTAGACTATCACGGCTGGCCAGACCGTGCGACTCTACACCCGCGGACTGTGGATGTTCAGTGATTTTGTCCGCCCTAAGGTTTCAGTGAAAATGTCCTCCCCCTATCTAGCCGAAGAGGGGAGGTATGGTGACGTTGTCCCAGCAGGAAGAGCAGCGAGCGATGGTCCTCAATGCCCTGGATCGAAGGGCTCTGGTGATGGTCGAAGCGGCGGGCCTCTTAGGGCTCTCGACCCGGCAGATCCGCCGCCTCCGCCGGGCTTATCGGCGGGACGGTCCCAAGGCGCTGGTCCATGGCAACCGGGGCCGCCCGTCCCCACGCCGGGTGGCGGAGCCCATCCGGGCGCGGGTGGTGCACCTCGCCCAGACCCTCTATGCCGGCGTCAACCACAAGCACCTGAGTGAGCTCCTGGCTGAACGCGAAGCCATTGTGCTCTCCCATCCCACCGTGCACCGGATCTTACGTGAGGCCGGCATCCGCAGCCCTCGCCGTCGACGGCCGCCGCGCCACCGCCGGCGCCGGGAGCGCATGCCTCAGCCGGGCCTGCTCGTCCAACTCGATGGCAGCGATCACGACTGGCTGGAAGAGCGCGGGCCTCGCTTGGTCCTCCTGGCCGCGGTGGACGATGCCACCGGAGAGGTCGTCGGGGCGCTCTTCCGCGAGCAGGAAGACGGCCAGGGCTATTTCCTGCTCCTGCGCGAGATCGCCACGCACAAGGGCGTGCCGGTGGCCGTCTATAGCGATCGCCACGGGATCTTCAAACGCGATCCCCGCACACCGTGGACACTGGCGGAGCAGCTCAAGGGCGGTCCCGAACCGACACAGGTCGCCCGTGCCCTGCGGGAGCTGGGGATCCGCTGGATCCCGGCCGCCTCCCCCCAGGCCAAAGGACGGATCGAGCGGCTCTTTGGGGCCTTTCAGGATCGCCTCCGCAGTGAACTGCGCCTCGCCGGCATCGCCGACCTGGCCGGGGCCAACGCCTACCTGCCGGGCTTCCTCACCCGATACAACGCGCGCTTTGCGCAGCGGCCCCAGCGGGCTGGCTCCGCGTTTCGCCCGTGGCCGGCCCTCGATCCAGAGACGATCTTCTGCTTCAAGTACGTGCGGACCGTGAGCAATGACAACACCGTCACCTTGGGCCCACACCTGCTGCAGCTGGCCGCCGGACCACACCGCCGGAGCTATGCCCGGGCTCGGGTCGAAGTGCACGAGCGCCTCGACGGCTCCCTCGCCGTCTTCTACCATGGGCGCCGGCTCGAGGCGCAGCTCCTCACCACCCCCGCGCCTGGTCCCCTGCGCGCTCGCAGGCAGCGGCGCGTCCGCCCCCAAGACTTTGGATCCGTCGATATGCTGCGGGCGAGGCGACGGCGGGCAGGAGAACGTCGCAAGAAAAATGCACCACCTCCAGCCGATCATCCCTGGCGTAAGCTGGCTGATGAGACGATGAGACTCAAGGCCGTGCGGGAGGCGGGGCGGACAAAATCACTGAATCCCTAAGCGGACAGAATCACTGACTTCCAACA
>JBOGSD010000064.1:0-20851 GCA_050695215.1 bacterium | reverse complement strand
TCAAGGAGTTGAATCGTAGCCACGGGCACCTCATCGGGGACGAGATCCTCACGCAGGTCTGCGCCGCAATCAGGCGGAACCTGCGGGGGGTGGACGTCCCGGCGCGCTTCGGCGGGGATGAGATCGTGGTGCTGCTGCCGGAGACGCCCGTGGCGGCGGGGTTCAATATCATCACGCGGCTGCAGCACGCCGTGGCCGCGGAGGTCTTCGTCGGCCACAACGGGGTGCCCGTGAAGCTCAGCCTCTGCGCCGGCATCTCCCAGTTCCCGGGGGACGCCGTGAATCCCGAGGACCTCATCCACAAAGCGGATGTGGCCCTGCTGGACGCCAAACTGATCGGCAGCGGCCGGGTGTTATTGGCGGAGTGAACGGGGCCGGCGGGTTAGGGGGGTGCAAGTCGTGTGGCCGCGGGTGGGGTGCCCAGCACAGCGAAGGCCTTGCCCCGCGAAAGTATCCCGTCCTTCTGGAGCGGGGCAAGGCCTTCGCTGTGCTGGAGTGTCCTAGCTTCTGACCCTGGCCTGCTCGCGGATAATCCGTGCCGCTTCCCGGTAGCTCAGCCAGATGCCACTCTGTTGGAAGACCAGGTAGCGCAGGTACCCTGAGAGCGACATGAATTCCGTCTCCGCCGAGAAGGGCTTCAGGTTCTCCACGAAGGGCAGGGAGATGAAGGCCGCCTGCGCCTGGACGTGCGGGACGTAGACCAAGATGACCGCCACGCCGCCGCGCTCAAACCCGAAGGCCAGCCCCAGGTGGTCGTACGCCAGCCCGGGCATGCCCTCGACCACGACGTCGGTGAACTGCGCGCCGTACACGCGGCGCACCTCTGCATCGGAGGAGCCCAGCCCAATGCCCTCGGGCGTGCGGAAAATGCTGTTCGTCGCCGAGATGGCGCGGATGATGTCGCCGTCGCCGTATACGGTGATGCCGAAGCGCGCGAAGACGTACAGCGTGCCGTCGCGCACGGTGCGGGTCTGGCTGGGCGGGCCCAGGCGGCTCATCACTGAGCGCACCGATCGCCCCAGCACGACGCCGGCGACGCTCTGCCCCGGAACGATCAGGACGGGGGAGGGGGCCGGGGCAGTGGACTGGGCGAGGAGCGGGAGGGAGAGCCCGAGAATCGCTCCGAGCGTGAGTCCGATCGCGGCGAGTCGCAAGAGAGATGCCTCCTCGGTGAGTGCTGCGATGATGTCGCCGGTCGGGGCAAGCCGGCGGCCGTGCTATGAAATTCCATTCCGTATTCGCCGGGGGCGGGGGAAGTCCTGCCGCCCCACCCAGGGCGGCCGTGGCTGAGGCCGTCGTTGCCACGCTGCTGGGCGCGCTGGCCGGGAGTTTCGCCAACGTGGCGATCCATCGGCTGCCCCGCCACGAGTCGGTGATCACCCCGCGCTCCCGCTGCCCCCATTGCGGCAGCCTGATCCGCGCGCGCGACAATGTCCCCCTGCTCAGTTTCCTGTGGCTCCGCGGTCGCTGCCGGGATTGCGGAGCCCGGATCTCCTGGCGGTACCCGCTCGTCGAGACGTCCACGGCGCTGCTCTTCCTCGCCGCCTGGTGGACGTTCGGCCTCTCCGCCGCCGCGCTCGCTGCTGCGATCTTCGCCGTCATCATGATCGTGGTGATCTTCGTCGACCTCGACCACCAGATCATTCCCAACGCCCTCACCTACCCGGGGCTGGTGGTGGGGCTCGCCCTCTCCGGGGTCGGTGGGCCGCGCGTCTTTCTCGTCCACCTGGCGGCGGCGCTGGGGGCGGGGGTGGCCTTCTTTCTCATCGCCGTCCTCAGCCGCGGCGGCATGGGGGGCGGCGACGTCAAGCTGGCCGCCGTGATGGGCGCGTTCCTGGGATGGCCGCTCATCGCGGCGGCGATGTTCATCAGCTTCTTGCTGGGCGGGGTCGTCGGGATCACTCTGCTGTTGGCCCGCCTGCGCGGCCGGAAGGACCCCGTCCCGTTTGGCCCCTTCCTCGCCGTGGGAGGTCTGGGCGCGCTCTTTTGGGGGAATGCCCTCATTCAGTGGTACCTGGGCTAAGAGCCTTCTCTGCCCTCAGGGACCCTGCAAGCGCCCAGAAATAAAGGACTTGTGCGGGGAATGTCGAATGTGCGTCAGGCATTCCAGGCGGGACGCAGGCACCGTCACAGCGAGATAGGAGCCTACGCCGAATGAATCGTCTTACGTCCCTGGTCCGCCGCTATCCTGTTGCATCGATTGCGGTTGTCGTTGCCGTTGCGGGCGTCGGGTTCTTGCTGCTGACCGGTCGCCCGCAGCCGCCGACGGGCGGCGCGGTCGTAACGCCGGCGCCGGTGGCCTCACCGGTGGTGCCCGCGCCCGCCTCCCCCGGTCCGGCGGTGGCCACTCCCGCGCCGGTGCCCACGGCCGCCGCGGCGGCGCCACCCCCGCCCGCGCAGGCCGCCGGTCGTGCCGATCCCTTCTCCCCTCTCGTGAAGGCACAGGTAGGCGGAGCGCCTCCGGCGCAGCCTGTGACCCTGCCGCCGCCACCGCCGCTGCCACCACCGCTCTTTCCTGGGCCGGGGGCGTCTCCCGGGCAGCCGGGGGCTCCGGGTCCCGCTCCCGTGGCGCGCCTCTCTTCGGGCGCCCAGTTGATCGGTGTTCTTGGGGACACGGGCAGGGTGGCCATCATCAAGATTGGCAACGAAGTGTTCATCGTGGCGCAGGGGGAGACGATTCAAGACCGGATTCGCGTGGAACTCGTCGATGCCAACGCCGGACTTGTGATCCTGATTGAAGACGGAGAACGCGTCGAACTTCGATTCGGGTAGCGCAGAGGAGGAGCCAGCGCACATGTCAC
This sequence comes from bacterium, assembly GCA_050695215.1. Lineage (GTDB taxonomy): Bacteria > Sysuimicrobiota > Sysuimicrobiia > Sysuimicrobiales > Humicultoraceae > JACQGZ01. The sequence continues at coordinate 18,050 of JBOGSD010000064.1, read as the reverse complement.
GCACCGGACCACGCACGATCCGCCGTGTCATCTTCACCCTATCTCTGGCTGCCGTGTTGATCGCCACCACCTGGCCGGTCCAGACGGCCACCGCAGCGCCGCTGCGGGTGACCGCGGTGGGGGTGAAGATCTTTCCGGGGGTGCTGCAGGTCGCCATCGCCGGCTCCGGCCCGCTGCGATTCCGCACCTCGACGATGGCGTCCCCGGCGCACCGCCTCTTGATCGACATTCCCGGCGCCCTGCTAGACGGAACCGTGCCCGCCGTCCAGGCCGTCGGCAAGGGGACCGTGGTGCGTGTGCGGGCGGCGCAGTATGAGACCGCCCCGCCGGTCGTGCGCATCGTCGTCGACCTCTCCGCGCCCACGCCCTGGGCGGTGACCGCGGTGACGCCGACGGTGCTCGCCGCCCGGCTGCCCCTGCCGAAGACAGCGGCGGGCAAGCCGGTGACGGTCGTCGCGCAGGCCGCCGCCGCGCCCGGTCGGACCGTCGCCCAGGCCCCCGCGCCCGCCCCCTCGCCGGGGGCGCTGACGGTGATCACCCTCGACCTGCGCAATGCCGAGCTGGCCGACGTGCTCAGCGCGCTGGCCAAGCTGTGCGGCTTCAACATCGTCACCGATGCCTCCGTGAAAGGCACCATCACCCTGCGCCTGGTCGACGTCTCCTGCGACGAGGCGCTGCGCTTCATCCTGGACGCCAACAACCTGGGCTTCCGCCGCGTCGGCAGGAACATGATCATCATGTCGGCGGAAAAGCTGGCGCCTCCGCCGGAGGCCCCCGAGGCGGTCGTCTACCCGATCGGGTTCGCCGACGTGGACAAGGTCCGAGCCGCGATCGCCGCCTCCGTGCCGGGCGTCCGTACGGCCGTGGACACGCGGGCCAACGTCCTGATCGTCTTTGGGACCTCGGTGCAGCAGGAGCAGGTCCAGAAGATTCTGGCCGCCCTGGACATCCAGATCCCCCAGATCATGATCGAGACGCGTGTCGTGGACATCAGCACCAACGTCTTGAAGGACCTGGGGCTAAACTGGGGCACCACCGGCGGCATCCTGGGGATGCCGATCACGGGCTTCGGCGTCACCGGGGTCTTCCCGTCCAACTTCGCCATCAACATCGTCATGCCCGGCTTCGGCGCATTCCTCACCGCGCTGGTGCGTGAAGGCAAGGCGCGCGTGCTCTCGGCGCCGCGGGTGGCCGTCATCGACGGCAACAAAGCCACCGTCAACCTGGGCGAGGAGGTGCCCATCCCGCAGGTCGACGCCAACGGCCGCATCACCTTCACGTTCAAACCCATCGGCGTCGTCCTGGAGATTACGCCGCGGCTCAACCGCGACAATATCATCACCACCACCGTGATCCCCGAGGTCTCCTCGGTGATCGAGTTCCTGCAGACCCCGGCCGGCCCGGTGCCACGGATCGCCACCCGCAAGGCGAACACCATCGTCCAGGTGCGCAACGGAGAATCCATCGTCATCGCCGGCATGATCTCGGCGCAGGAGCGCGTCACCATCGTCAAGGTGCCTCTCCTGGGGGACATCCCGGTGATCGGGTCGCTCTTCCGCCGCACGACCACCGACCGCTCCGAGAGCGAGGTCATCTTCATCGTCACTCCATTCGTGGTCGGTGTGGGCGGGGGCAACTAGACGCATGAGCGCGTCCACCCGCGTCGCCGTCATGGCCGTGGCCCTGGCTGTCTTGCTGGGTCTCCCGGCGTTCGCCGCCGCCCAGGCGCCGCCACCGGCCCCGCCGCGGCTGCCGGCCTTCGACCAGGGGCGCGTCTACTCAAGGGAGGCGGACTTCGCACGGGCGATCGCGCCGTATCAGGCGGCCATCGCGGCCAACCCGCGCAACGCGCGGGCCCACTACTGGCTGGGGGTGGCCTACCTCTACGTCTACCGGCAGCACCGCGGCGGGATGGCTCCCTATGCGGCCGGCTTCCTGCCACGCGCCACCGCCTCGCTGCGGCAGGCGGTGCAGCTGGATCCCAACTTCATCCCAGCGTACATGGTGCTGCACGACGCGTTCTTTCTGGCCGACAACCAGGAGGAGGCCGCCAAGGTGGTGGCCGAGATCGCCAAGCGCACCACCCCCGCCGGGCTGCCGTACACGCTCCCGTAAGCCACTCTCCCACCGACCGTCCGCGCCTCCCTCGCCGCAAGACCCCGGCGGCGGGAGCGCTGCTGTGTGCGCTGCTGGCGGCATCGCTGCTGCCCGCCGCGGCGGCGGCCCCTGCGGGCCCGGCCTTCGTCTCCAAGATCGCCGCGTTCGAACCGAAGACGATTCAGTGCCGCGTCATCGTCACTGTCTACGTCGCCGGGGGCGTGCGCATGGCGATGCGGCTGTGGGCCCGTCCCCCGGGGCTGTGGCGAATGGACGTCACCGGCGTGACACCCGACGCGCCGCCGCAGAACGGCGTGGTGGGCATGCGGATGGTCTTTGACGGTGACCTGGTCTCGGTCTACGACCCCACGACGCGCCGCGTCCACACGCAGCGCCGCGGGCCGGAGGTGGCCGCCCGCCCCGCCGCCTCCGGGCGCGCCGGATTCACCTTGGCCGAACTGCTCTTCGTCGACGATCCCGCCAACTACGAACTGGCGGCGATGGTCCCCCAGACCGTGGAGGGACGGGCGCTGGTGCGCTACGATTTCATCCTCCGGCGGCCTGTGCTCATCGAGAAGGTGTTGATTGCGCGCGAGTCGATTTGGGTGGACCCCCGCGGCGGCGAGCCGGTGCGGGCGCAGCTGTACGACCCATCCGGGCGGCCGGTCGGCATCGTCGCTCTGAAAGACCACCGCCGCATGCCCGGAGGGGTGGCGCTGCCGATGACGGTGGAGATGTTCCTCGAGGCGGGCGGGACCACCATCACCCTGCGGATGCGCTTCCAGGTCCGCGACGAGCGCTACTATCTGCCCCTGCGCGTGGACATGTATCAGGGAGCCGAGGCGCTGATGTCGATCGAGTACTCCGGCTGGATCCTCAACCGGCCGATTGATCCGGCGCTGTTCAAGCTCTAAATCATCCGGCTTGGCGCTGTCAGCGCGGGCCTTCGCAAGTTGGAGATGCCGCCGGAAGGGACTCGCTCCCATCCGACGCCCTGCCGGACAGCGGTCTGCGGCCATCCGTGCGAGTCTGACGTATTCAGGTGGGAGCCACACCCGGCGCAAACCGTGATCCCGCCGTTCGGTTTGCGGAGGGTGCGGCTCCCGCCCTTCATGCGCTATCATCTGCACGTATGTCCACGCTGGTGCGTGCCCCGAAGGTCGATCGGCTGGAGCGCGCCCTCCGCCGCCTGGGGGAGGAGCGCCTGGATGCCCTGGCGGTCCTCAAGGCGGAGACCCGCACCTATCTGACCGGGTTCACGGGGTCGGCCGGGATCGCCGTGCTTGCCCCCGCACGCTCGACCCTGCTGGTGGACTTCCGCTACGAGGAGCAGGCCGCCGCCGAGGCCACGGGCTGGGCGGTGCACCGCGTCAGTAACCTGCTGGAGGGGCTCGACGCCTTCCTCCAGGACCTGGGAGCGGCGCGCGTCGGGCTGGAGGCCGACACGGTGACCGTGGCGCAGTGGCGGAAACTGGGGGGCGCGAGCGGGCGCGAACTGGTCGCCCTGGAAGGACTCGACCGGCTGCGCTGGCGGAAGGATCCCGAGGAGCTGGCGCTGATCCGCCGGGCGGCGCGGATCGCCGACGATGCCTTCGCCGCGATCCTGTCCCAGGTGCGCCCCGGGGTCACGGAGGGAGAACTGGCGGCGGAACTGGAGTACCGGATGCGCCGCGCCGGGGCGGAGCGGGCGGCTTTCGAGACCATCGTGGCGTCTGGTCCCCGGTCGGCGCTGCCCCATGGCCGGGCCTCCGACCGGAGGCTGGGGCGCGGCGACATTGTCACCGTGGATTTCGGCGCGGTGGTGGGCGGGTATCATTCCGACTGCACGCGGACCTTCGTGCTGGGCGCAGCATCGGCGGAACAGCGGGAAGTCTACGCCGTCGTGCGTGAGGCGCTGGAGGTGGCAGAGGCCGGGATTCGGCCGGGGCTGACCGGGCGGCAGGCGGACGCCCTCGCCCGTGAGCGCATCGCGGCGGCGGGGTACGGGGAGGCGTTTGGTCATGGGCTCGGCCACGGCGTCGGGCTGGCCGTCCACGAGGGACCGACGCTCTCTCCGCGCGAGGAAGCGGTGCTGGAGGAGGGCGTGGTGGTGACGATCGAACCGGGCATCTACCGCCCCGGGTGGGGCGGGGTACGCATCGAGGATCTCGTGGTCCTCGAAGAGGACGGCCCGCGGTCGCTCATCGGCCTGCGGCGCGAGCTGCTCGAACTGTAGGAGGGCAGGAATGATCTCGGCAGGGGATTTTCGGCCCGGCATGGTCGTGGAGATGGACGGCGACCTCTACGCCGTTGTGGAGTTTCAGCACAACAAGCGCGGGCGGGGGACCGCGGTGGTGCGCGTGCGCGTGCGCAGCCTCCGCACCGGCGCCATCACGGAGCGCACCTTCATGCCGGAGGAGCGCTTCCCTCAGGCGTACCTGGAGCGGCGGCGGATGCAGTATCTCTACCGGGACGGGGACCACTACGTCTTCATGGATCAGGAGACGTTCGAACAGCTGCCCCTCGATACCGCCCTGGTTGGCGACGACACCCTCTACTTACGGGAGAACACCGACGCCACCGTCGTCCTGCACGAAGGGCGGCCGATCGCCCTGGAACTCCCCAACGCGGTGGACCTGGAGGTGACCGAGACGGCACCGGGCGTGCGCGGGGACACGGTCGCCGGGGGCAGCAAGCCCGCACGGCTGGAGACGGGCGCGGTCGTGCAGGTGCCGTTCTTCGTCGAGCAGGGCGACCGCGTGCGCGTCGATACGCGCAGCGGAGCGTATCTTGAAAGGGTCAAGTAGGTGGCGCCTCCCTGATGCATCGGCGCCGCCGGGCCCGCGCTCTCGCCCTGCAAATCCTGTACCAGGCCGAGGTGGGCCGCTTCCCGGTGGAAGAGGTGGTGGTCCAGGTGCGCGGGGAGCGGCCGCGGGAGGACTGGCCGTTCATCGTTCCCCTCGCGGCGGGTGTCGCCGACCGCCGCCGCGCCCTCGACCGCGCCATCCGCCCCCACTTGAGAGGCTGGAGCCTGGAGCGTCTCTCCGCGATCGATCGCATCATCCTGCGCGTGGGCATCTATGAACTCCAGCAGGCTGAGATCTCCGCGCGCGTCGTCATCAGCGAGGCGGTGGAACTGGCCAAACGCTACGGCGGCGAGGCGTCCGCCCGGTTCGTCAATGGCGTCCTCGGTTCGGTTGTGCGTGCGGAGGCGGAGGGTGCGGCGGGGGTCCCTTCCGGCCGAAAGGCCGGCGAGAGGTCGCGGGCGTGAAGGCGGAGGGAGTCGAGGCGGCCTCCGGTGCCCCACGAGAAGAGCGGGTGCGCTGCCGGCTCCTGCTGGCCGGCCGGGTGCAGGGGGTGGGATTTCGCTATTACGCGGTCCGCCAGGCGCGGGCCCTTGGGGTCGGGGGCTTTGTCCGCAACCTTCCCGACGGCCGGGTGGAGGCTGAGGCGGAGGGGAGGCGCGCCGCCGTGGAAGCGTTCCTCCAGCGGGTCCACCGGGGACCCGCCGGGGCATCGGTGCACGAGGTGGAATCGGCATGGCTCCCACCGCGCGGAGAGGAGGCCTTCCGCATTGCGTGAGGCCCCCACGGAAACCCTGGACGACTATCTGGCGGACCGCAGCACGCAGGTCGAGGCGGCGCTCGACGCGGTGCTGCCGCCGCGGGGAGCTTTTCCCAGCGTCGTCCACGACGCCATGCGGCACAGCGTCTTCGCCGGAGGCAAGCGGCTGCGGCCGCTGCTGGTCATCGCCGCGGCCGAGGCCACCGGCGGGGCCGCCGGCACGGTCCTGCCCGCCGCCTGCGCCGTCGAACTGATCCACACCTATTCGCTGATTCACGACGATCTGCCGTCGATGGACGATTCGGCCACGCGCCGGGGCCGTCCCACCTGCCACGTCGTCTTCGGGGAGGCGGTGGCCGTGCTGGCCGGCGACGCGCTGCACGCGCTGGCCTTCGATCTGCTGGCCCGCACCCCACCTCCCGCGCCGGCGGCGGCGGTGGTGCGGTTGGTCGGAGAGGTCGCTGCGTCCATCGGGACGGAAGGGATGGTGGGCGGGCAGGTGCTGGACCTGCTGGGCGAGCGCCGCCCGCATCTGCCGGCGATCGCCACCTGGCCGGGCGTGCCGAAGGAGGCGGTGACCGACATCCACGTACGGAAGACCGGCGCGCTGATTCGGGTCTCGGTGCGGGCCGGGGCGCTGCTCAGCGGCGCTCCCGCATCCGCGCTGGAGGCGCTCAGCGAGTACGGGGCCCGTCTCGGCCTGGCGTTTCAAATCGTCGACGACGTCCTCGATGAGGTCGGCGAGGCGGCGCGGATGGGGAAGGGGGTCCAGCAGGATGCCCAACGGGCGAAGCTCACCTTTCCCGCGGTGTGGGGAGTGCAGCGGTCGAGGGAGATGGCAGAGGCGCTGACCGGCGAGGCGGTGGCGGCCCTGGCGCCGCTGGGGTCGGAGGGCGGACGGCTTGCCGAGATGGCACGCTGGCTGTTGGGCCGTGACGCGTGAGCGCCTGGAGGCGCTGTTGGTCGAACGCGGGCTCGCTCCCACCCGTGCCCATGCCCGCGCCGCGGTGATGGCCGGAGAAGTGCGCGTGGACGGGCAGCCGGCGGCGAAGGCCGGGGCCTTGGTCAACCGCGGCGCCGCCCTCACCCTGGAGCCGCGGCGCCGGCGCTACGCCAGCCGCGGGGGCACCAAGCTGGCGCACGCGCTGGCGACATTCGGCCTGAATACGGCAGGCATTGTCGCTCTGGACGTAGGGGCGTCCACCGGCGGGTTCACCGACGCCCTCCTCCAGGGGGGCGCGGCGCGCGTCTACGCGGTGGACGTGGGCACCGGGCAACTGGACTGGCGCCTTCGCCGCGATCCCCGGGTCGTGGTGCGCGAGCGCACTCACGCGGCCCGCCTCACCGAGGCCGCGGTCCCCGAACCCGTCGATCTCGCCACCGTCGACGTCTCGTTCATCTCCCTGAGGCGGGTGCTGCCCGCGGTGGCGGCGCGGCTGCGCCCGGGCGGGGAGATCCTCGCTCTGGTGAAACCGCAGTTTGAGGCGAGGCGGGAACTGCTCCGCGGCGGGGTGGTGCGCAGCCCGGAGGCGCACCTGGCGGTGCTGCGGCGAATCGCGGCCTGGGTCATCGACCAGGGATGGGGGATCGCCGGCATCACGCCCTCGCCGCTGGCGGGGCCGAAGGGGAACCGCGAATTCTTCTTGTGGATCAGGACGACGCCGCCGTCCGGAAACGATCCGGCCGCCGCGATGGACGCCCTGATCGCCTCGGCGGTGGCGGCGCCGCCGTGAGCACCATCGGCGTTCTGATCAACGCCCCCAAGCTCAACGGGTATCCTGGCGGCCCCGACCTGGCCCGCCAGGCCTTGGCCGCCTTGGCCGCGGCAGGCACCCGCCTGCTCGTGAACGAGGAGGGCGCCGCGGCGATCGACGCCGCGGCCCAGGCTGTGCCCGAAGCCGACCTAGGGGAGCAGGCCGACCTGATCGTTATCCTCGGGGGCGATGGGACCATCCTGCACGGAGCGCGGGTGGCCGGGGGCCGGGTCCCCTTGCTCGGCGTGCGCGTGGGCGGGTTCGGCTTCCTGGCCGAGGTGAACCTGGAGGAGCTCGCCGGGGTCGCGGGCCGCATCGCCGGGGGAGACTTTCAAGTCGAAGAGCGGATGATGCTGGCGGCGGACGTCGAGCGGGAAGGCATCCATCTGGCGGGCTTTGTGGCGTTGAACGACGTCGTCGTGGGCAAGAGCGGGATGGCGCGGGTGCTGCGGGTGATCGCGTCGGTGGACGGGGAACTGCTGGCCCGCTATCCCGCCGACGGGCTGGTCGTGGCCACGCCCACCGGGTCGACCGCCTATTCACTCTCCGCGGGAGGGCCGATCGTCCATCCCAGCGTGGAAGTGATCGTGATCACGCCGATCAGCCCGCACACGTTCAACGCCCGCGCGGTGGTGGTCGGCCGGGAGGCGCGCGTGACGATCGAACTGGCGGGCGGTCAGGAGGCGCGCCTCACCGTGGATGGCCAGGTGGGCTACCCGATCGAGGCGGGCGACCACGTGGTGGTGCGGCACGCGGAGAGGACGACCAAACTGGTCCGCCTGACCCCGCCGTCCTTCTACGGCATTCTGCGGGCGCGCCTGGCCTGGGGCGAGCCGGAGTCGCGGTGACCCCCCTGACACGCCTCGAGTAAAAGGCTGAGGGACACATCCGGTTTCCGCGGATGTGTCCCTCAGCTCATACCCCTTCTCCGCCAGCCAGTCCTGGCTAGTTGGGCGAGTCTGTGCGTCGGCCCTGAACTTACCTTGCCGCTCGCAGTCCCCCAGGTGTATAAGTATGTGGTGACCAAATTCATCTTCGTCACCGGCGGCGTGGCCTCGGCATTGGGGAAGGGCATCACCGCCGCCTCCATCGGTCGCCTCCTCAAAGCGCGCGGTCTCGCCGTCACCCTCCTCAAGTTCGACCCCTACGTCAACGTCGATGCCGGCACGATGAACCCGCACCAGCACGGCGAGGTCTTTGTCACCGACGACGGGGGCGAGACCGACATGGACCTGGGGCATTACGAGCGCTTCATCGACGAGAACCTGAGCAAGGCCAATAACACCACGACCGGCAAGATCTACCAGGCGGTGATCACCCGGGAGCGGCGCGGCGACTATCTGGGCGGAACCGTCCAGGTGATCCCGCACGTCACCAACGAGATCAAGGACGAGATCCGCCGCCTGGGGACCGCGACGGGGGCGGACGTGGTCATCGTCGAGGTGGGAGGCACGGTCGGGGACATCGAGGGGCTTCCCTTCCTGGAGGCGATCCGTCAGTTCAAGCATACCGTCGGGGAAGGCCACGTCTGCTACGTTCACGTCTCGCTGATCCCGTATTTGCCGCAGGCCGGAGAACTGAAGACCAAGCCCACCCAGCACAGCGTCAACGCCCTGCGCGGCATCGGCATTCAGCCCGACGTGCTGGTCTGCCGCACCGAGCGCCCCCTCCCGGCGGGCGTCAAGGAGAAACTCGCCCTCTTCACCGACGTGCCGGCGGCGCGGATCATCCAGGACCCCGATGCCGCGAACATCTATGAGGTGCCGTTGATCCTGGAGCGGGAGGGACTGGGGGAGGCCATCGTCCAGCGCCTCGGCCTGGAGGTCCCCCCGCCCGATCTCGCGGAGTGGCGCGAGATCGTCGACCGGCTGCAGGCTCCCGTGACCGCCGTGCGTATCGCCCTGGTGGGCAAGTATGTCGGGGTCGCCGACACCTACGTCAGCATCGTGGAGGCGCTCCGCCACGGCGGCATTGCCCACCGCGCCCGCGTCGAGATCACCAAAGTGGACAGCGAGGAACTGGAACGCCTCACCCAGGAAGAAGTGGACGCCCACCTCTCCGCCTTCGACGGCATCGCCGTCTGCCCCGGTTTCGGGGGGCGGGGGGTCGAGGGCAAGGTCAAGGCCATCCGCGTCGCCCGCGAGAGCCGGGTCCCGTTCCTGGGGATCTGCTACGGCATGCAGTGGGCGGTGGTCGAGGTCGCCCGCCACGTCGGTGGGTTGGCCGGCGCCAACACGACCGAGGTCGACCCCGCCACCCCCCATCCCGTGATCGCCCTCCTGCCTGAACAACACGCCGTCACCGAGAAGGGCGGCACGATGCGGCTGGGCCTCTATCCCTGCCGCCTCACGCCGGGCAGTCTGGCCGCCCAGGCGTACGGGGAGGAAGAGGTGGTGGAGCGCCATCGCCACCGCTATGAGGTGAACAATGCCTACCTGCCGGCGCTGGCCGCGGCTGGGCTGCGCGTCACCGGGCTCTACCCCAAGGGCAACCTGGCGGAAATTGTTGAGCTGGATGGACACCCCTGGTTCTTGGGGACACAGTTTCACGCGGAGTACCGCTCCCGGCCCACCCGCCCGCACCCGCTCTACCGCGCGTTCGTCGGGGCGGCGCTGCGGCGTGCCGCCGTGGAAACCCGGCGTGCCGCACCCACAGTTGGGTAGAAGTCCTAACGGAGCCGCGATTGAATAGCCATCGATCAGTTGGGGTGGGCCGCATGTTCGCCCCGCGAACTGCGGCTGGCCTCACGGGAGGGGCCAGATGGGCCTGGTGACCTATGTCAACGGCGTGTTCGTGCCCAAGGAGGAGGCGGTCATCTCCGTCTTCGACCACGGGCTGCTCTACGGCGACGGCATCTTCGAGGGGATTCGCGCCTACAACGGGCGGGTCTTCCGGTTGGACGAGCACCTGGACCGTCTCTATGATTCGGCGCGCACGATCATGCTCGACATCCCGCTGACCCGCGAGGAGATGCGCGAGACGATTCTCGAGACGCTGCGCCGCAGCACGCTGCGGGACGGATACATCCGCCCGGTGGTCAGCCGCGGGGTGGGAGACCTCGGCCTCGATCCCCGCCGGTGCGCGCGGGCCACGGTGATTGTCATCGTGGATTCGATCCAGCTCTACCCGAAAGAGGCCTACCTGAAGGGGCTGCGCACGATCACGGCGACCACCCGCAAAACGCGCCCCGACATGCTCAACCCGCGGGTGAAATCCCTCAATTACCTGAACAACATCATGGCCCGCATCGAGGCCAACCAGGCCGGCGTCGACGAGGCGATCATGCTCACCGCCGACGGCTACGTCTGTGAGTGCAGCGCCGACAACATCTTCATCATCCATGATGGACAGATCTGGACCCCGCCGCCCTACTTGGGCATCCTGACCGGAATCACGCGGGGCGCGGTCCTCGATCTGGCGCGCGATCTAGAGATCCCGGCGATCGAACGCGTCTTTACGCTGCACGACGTCTACACCGCGGAGGAGTCCTTCCTCACCGGCACCGGCGCCGAGGTGGGGCCGGTCGTCGAGGTGGACGGGCGCGCCGTCGGCGACGGGCGCCCCGGTCCGATCACCGGCCGCTTGCTCGAGGCCTTCCACACCCTCGTCCGCCGGAGCGGCACCCCGATCTTTCCCGAAGAAGCGCGCCTCGCCGGCGCCTGACCTTCGGGTCGCCAGCCGGATGCATCCTGAGACGCTCGTGCGCAGCCGCAGGATCTATGCGGGGCGCGTGCTCGGCTTGCGGGTGGACGAGGTGCGTCTCGCCGACGGCCGGACGGCGCAGCGGGAAATTGTCGACCACCCGGGCGCCGCCGTGGTCGTCCCGCTCACGGACGCCGGCGAGGTGCTGATGGTGCGCCAGTACCGCTACGCCGTCGGCGAGCCCCTGCTGGAAGTGCCGGCAGGGACGCTGGAGCCGGGAGAGGAGGCGCTGGCCTGCGCCCGGCGGGAACTGATCGAAGAGGTCGGCGCGGAAGCGGCGCGCTGGGACCTCCTGGCGGTGTTGTACCCCTCGCCCGGCGTCCTGACCGAAGTGATGCACCTCTTTCTGGCGCGGAGATTGACCGAAGGCCCGCCGCGCGGCACGGAGGAAGAGGATCTGGCGCCGCAGCGCCTCACCCTCGAGGACGCGGTTGCGCGCGTGCGCCGCGGAGACATCCGCGACGCCAAGTCCGTCGCCGGGTTGCTGCTGGTCGCCGACCGCCTCTGGCGCTGATGGCGGTCCGCCGCGCCATCCTCCTGGTGCTCGACAGCGCCGGGGTCGGCGCCCTGCCCGACGCCGCCGCCTACGGGGACGAGGGCAGCGCGACCCTGCCCCACGTAGCCGAGGTCATCGGGGGGCTGCGCCTCCCGCGCCTGGAACGGCTCGGTCTAGGCCGCGTCGTGCCACTCGCTGGTGTGCGGCCGGTCGCCGCGCCCGAGGCCGCCTTCGGGCGCATGGCCGAACAGTCCGCCGGCAAGGACAGTACCACTGGACACTGGGAGATGATGGGGCTGATCGTCAGCCGCCCCTTTCCCACCTACCCGGACGGCTTTCCACCTGACGTCATCTCCGCCTTCGAGCGGGCCGTCGGCCGCCGCGTGCTGGGGAACCACGCCACGTCGGGGACGGCCATCCTCGACGCGTTGGGGCCCCAGCACCTGCGCACCGGACAGCCCATCGTCTATACGTCCGCGGACAGCGTCTTTCAGATTGCCGCGCACGAGGAGATCGTGCCCATCGCGCAACTCTACGATTGGTGCCAGGCGGCCCGTCGGCTGCTGGTTGGAGAGCATGCCGTGAGCCGCGTGATCGCCCGTCCCTTCGTCGGGACGCCGGGCGCCTTTCGCCGGACCGACCGGAGGAGCGATTTCTCCCTCCCCCCCTCCGGCCGGACGGTCCTCGACGCTCTCACAGACGCAGGCATCCCGGTCTTCGCGATCGGCAAGGTGGGCGATCTGTTCGCCGAGCGCGGCATCCTCGAATCCGTGCACACCCACGATGACCTGGACGGGCTCGCCCGCGTCGCCGAGGTGGCGCGGCGTATCGAGCGGGGGTTCATCTTCGCCAACGTGGTGGATCTGGACACCGTCTATGGGCACCGCAACGATGCGCGGGGCTATGCCCGGCGGCTGGAAGAGATCGACGCCGCCCTCGCGCCCATCCTTGACGCCACGGGACCGGAGACGCCCTTCCTCATCAGCGCCGACCACGGGAACGATCCCACCACGCCGTCGACCGATCACTCTCGGGAGTACGTCCCGCTGCTGGCTCTGGGACCGGGCATCCGGGCAGGGGCAGACCTGGGCACCCGCCGAACGTTCGCGGACGTGGGCGCCACGCTGGCCGCCGCCTTCGGCGTGCGCTGGGAGGGCGCCGGATCCAGTTTCTGGGAGGGTGGGGGCTAGCGCGATGACAGGAGAGGGTCGCACCTGGAAGGAGCGCATCGACGAGGCCGCCGCGTTTGTGCGGGGACGCAGCCGCACCCGGCCCGCGCTGGCGATCGTCCTCGGGTCGGGTCTGGGGGCGCTGGCCGAGGTGGTGGACCGCGAGGCCACGATCCCCTACAAAGAGATCCCCCACTTCCCCCGCAGCACGGTCGAGGGGCACGCAGGCAACCTGGTCCTGGGCACCCTGGAAGGGCACGCCGTCGTGGTGATGCAGGGCCGGGTTCACACCTACGAAGGGTATGCGGCGGCGGAGGTCGTCTTCCCCGTCCGGGTGATGGCGGCGCTGGGGGCGCGGACCCTGCTCGTCAGCAACGCCGCCGGCGGGCTGAACCGGCAGTGGGGGGCGGGGGACCTCATGGTCATTGCCGACCACATCAACTTCATGGGCCGCAACCCGCTGATCGGCCCCAATGAGGAGGACCTGGGGCCCCGGTTCCCCGACATGTCCGCCGCCTACGACCGCAGCCTGATCACGCTGGCGGAGCGGTCCGCCCTCGCCGAGGGCATCGTGCTGCGGCGGGGGGTCTACGTGGCGGTCACCGGGCCCAACTACGAGACTCCCGCGGAACTGCGCATGCTCGCCCGCTGGGGCGCCGACGCCGTCGGCATGTCCACGGTGCCGGAGGTCATCGCGGCCAGGCACCTGGGGATGCGCGTCCTCGGGCTAACCGCGATCACCGACATGGCCACCGGCGAGCAGGCGGAGGTCGTGACGCACGAATCGGTGCTGGCCGTGGCACTCGAACTAGAGCCGCGCTTCGTCCGCCTGGTCCGCCGGATCGTCCGGGACATGGACCTCTGAGAAGGCTGTGGAGGGACTAAGACTAACAAGCCCTTTTTGCTGCATAATTTCCTTATACGAACGTATCAGAAAGTGATACAATGAGTACTATGACGACAAAGGCACGTGGGCGGGATCTTCCGACATCCACGCTCGGTCACCTGCTCACGTCCGGGACCAGGGCGAAACTGCTGATCATTTTCCTCACTCAGCCCAGCAGGGAGTACTACCTGCGTGAACTCGCGCGCCGGACCGGCCGGGCGGTTGGCGCGGTGCAACATGAGCTCCCCCGGCTTGAGCTGATGGGTTTGATCAAGGCCCGTCGCCGCGGTCGGGAGAAGTTCTACCAGGCGAACGCCAACCACCCGATCTATCCCGAGCTTCGACGGATCGTCTACAAGACAGCCGCGCTGGGGGATCTATTGCGGGACGTCCTCAATGACGTTGAGGGAATGGAGGCCGCTTTCATCTTTGGATCGGTCGCGGAGGGGCGGGAAGAGCCCAGATCCGCCGTCGACCTGATGATCATTGGGAAACCGTCACTTGACCGCGTCCATGCCTCCCTGAAGGACGCCGAAGACGCCATGGGGCGCGAAGTGAGTTTGACGACGATGAGCAAGGAGGAGTGGATTCGACGACTGACCACCCGCGACGGCTTTGCCCGAGAAGTCATGCGATCGGAGAAGATCTTCTTGGTGGGAGATGAGCGAAACCTTCGTCGGTCTTGAGCAAGAGGGGAAGATTGAGCGCGTTCAGACGGGGCACCACGCCGTTGCCGAACTGCTCGCCGTCGTTGACCGAGACCTTGCCACCGGCGAAGATCTGCGCGAGACGCATCGAGATTGGGCGTTTGCCATCATCTACAATGCACTGTTGCAGGCATGTCACGTGATTGTTGCCGCCTACGGATATCGGACGCGGGGGGAAGATCAACATCGCACCGCCATAGAGTTCGCGCGCCGGGCCATTCCTGAGCAGTCACGGCAACTAGATCGCGTCGATCGGATACGCCGAGAACGACACCGCACCGTGTATCGGGTTGCCGGCCGGGTGACGATCGCGGAAATTGATGACGCGTTGGCTCTGGCCGCACAGCGTGTTCCTCTCCTGAAGCAAGAAGCCATGAGAACGGATTCAGACAGGGCGAAATCTTAGAGATGCTTCGCCCCTACGACCTCATTGTGAGGAAGCGGGACGGCGGCGAGCTGTCGGCCGAGGAGATCGAGGCGCTCCTGGGCGCCTATCTGCGGGAGGACATCGCCGAGTACCAGATGAGCGCCTTCCTCATGGCCGTCTTCTTCCGCGGCATGAGCGCTCGGGAGACCGCCGCCCTGACCATGGCGATGGTGCGCTCCGGCGAGACGCTCGACCTGGAGGCCCTCGGCGGCGCGGCGGTGGACAAGCACAGCACCGGCGGGGTGGGGGACAAGACCTCCCTGGTGCTCATCCCCTTGGTGGCCGCGGCGGGGGTGCGGGTGGCGAAACTGTCCGGCCGCGGGCTGGGGCACACCGGAGGGACCCTCGACAAGCTCGAATCGATCCCCGGCTTTCGCACCGACCTTTCCCGGGAGCGCATCGTGGAACAGGTGCGGCGCATCGGGTGTGCGTTGGCCGGACAAACCGCCGACCTGGTCCCCGCCGACAAACGGCTCTACGCGCTGCGCGACGTCACCGCCACGGTGGAGTCCATCCCGCTGATCGCCGCCAGCGTCATGAGCAAGAAGATCGCCGCCGGGGCACGGGGGATCGTGCTCGACGTGAAGACCGGCAGCGGAGCATTCATGAAGACCGTGGAGGAGGCCCGGGACCTGGCCGAGGCGATGGTGGCCATCGGCCGGCAGGTCGGCCGGCGCACGGTGGCGCTGATCAGCGACATGGATCAGCCGCTCGGGCGGGCCGTCGGCAACGCGGTGGAGGTGGCGGAGGCGATCGTCACGCTGCAGGGGACCGGGCCCGAGGACCTCACCGAGTTGTCCGTCGCCCTGGGGGCGCGGATGCTGCTGCTGGCGGGCGCCGAAGGCTCGCTGGAGGCGGCGGTGGCGCGGCTGCGCCGGGCTCTCCGGGACGGCCTGGCGCTGGAGCGGTTTCGAAAGATGGTGGAGGCGCAGGGCGGAGACCCCCGGGTGGTCGACGACCCCGGCCTGTTGCCTCGCGCGCCGCACGCTCTGCCGGTCGCGGCCGACGGCGGGGGGACCGTGGCGTCGATCGATGCCGGGGCGGTGGGGCTGGCGGCGATGACGCTCGGCGCGGGGCGCGCGCACACAGACGACCGGATCGATCCCGCCGTCGGCATCCTGCTGGAGCGCAAAGTGGGGGATCGGGTCGTCCCGGGTCAACCGCTGGCCACGGTCCTGGCCAACGATGGGGATCTGGGCGCTGAGGCGGTCCAGCGGATCTCCGAGGCCTATATGATCTCGGGCGCTGCGGAGGGGCGGCCGGCGAGGCCGTTGATCCACGCCGTCGTCGGAGACACCCCCTGAGGTGGACCGCCTGCAGATCCCCCGCGACGCGCTGGTGGTGCTCTGCGGTCCCGCGGGCAGCGGCAAATCGACCTTTGCCCGCCGGCACTTCCGCCCGACGGCCATCGTGTCATCCGACCGCTGCCGGGCGATGGTCGGTGACGACGAGGCCAACATCGCGGTCTCCCCGCTGGCCTTCGAGCTGTTCCATCTCATTATCGACCTGCGGCTGCGCCAGCGCCGCCTCACGGTGGCCGACAGCACGGCGGTGCGGCGGGAGGCCCGCGACGACCTGCTGCGGGCCGGCCGCCGCCGCGATGTGCCGGTGGTGCTGATCGTCTTCGCCGTGTCGCTGGCCTGGGCCCACGCCAACAACGCGCGGCGAAGGCGGCGGGTGAAACGCTCGGTCATCGACGAGCAGTGGCAGCGCTTGGCGGAGTCGTTGGGGACCGTGGCCGAGGAAGGGTTCGAGGAAACCTACGTGCTCGGGGATGAGGAGATCAGGGTATCGACGATCGAGTGGACGAGACCGCGCGCGTCACGGGTGGAACGGCACGTCAGCGGTTAGTGGCGGAGGACCGGCCGCCCGCCACCTGACGCCGGAGGCGACGGAGCAGGGCCCCGGAACGCAACACCCGATGCTCAGGAAGCGGTGACCCCGACTTGTGACGGGCGATGGCGGTCTCGCGCTCGTAGTCCCGCCGCCGCCCCTCGCGCAGCAAATCCAGAAAGAGGTCGTGCGCTTCTTCCAGCGTGCGAAATCCGCGCCGCGGCTGGGCGAGGATCGGGACGTACCGCAGGAGCAGTCGGCGAGGCCCCGGGACGCCCTCGAACGCCTGGCCCTCCAGGTACAGTTTGAAATGTCCGCGCACAGTACGCGCGATGACCAGGGCGTACGGCGGTTTCATCGGCGATGGGCCAGCCTGTGGACTGGGGCGGAGAGTTCGCGCCAACGGGCCATTCACCCTCTGCCCTCCGTTTCCGGTTTCTGCCCGATTTGCCTCTCCTCGGCGTTCCCGGGACAATGAGGGGGCATCTGGTGGGTGCGCTGCAGGGTGAGGGGCGACAGCGGCGGGAGGTGACCGGATGACCATCCGGCGGGTAGGTGTGGTCGGCTGTGGGTTGATGGGGTCAGGGATCGCCGAGGTCTGCGCGCGCGCCGGCTACGATGTGGTCGTGCGCGAGGTCAGCCGGGAGCTGCTGGAGCGCGGCCTGGCCCGCATCGACGCCTCACTGGCACGGGCGCGGGAGCGCGGGAAGATCGCCGAGGACGCGGCCCGGCGGGCCCGCGCGGCCATCCGCGGGACCGTGGACACGGCCGACCTTGGCGAGAGCGATCTCGTCATCGAGGCCGTCATCGAGAAGATGGCGGAGAAGCAGGCCGCCTTCCGCGAACTCGATGAGCTCTGCCCGCCGGAGACGCTCTTTGCGTCGAACACGTCGTCGCTGTCCATCACTGAAATGGCGGCCGTCACCGGCCGAGCGGACCGCGTCGTGGGGATGCACTTCTTCAACCCCGTGCCGGTGATGACGCTGGTGGAACTGGTCCGCGGACTGGCGACCTCAGAGGCGACGTTGGAGGCGGCCCGCGCGTTTGCGGCCTCGGTCGGCAAGACCGTCGTGGTCGCCAAGGACTACCCCGGCTTCATCGTCAACTTGCTGCTGGTGCCCTACCTGCTCGACGCGGTGCGGGCGCTGGAACTAGGCGTGGCCTCTAGAGAGGACATCGACACCGCGATCACCCTGGGGCTAAACTATCCCATGGGCCCCTTGACGCTGCTGGATTTCGTAGGGTTGGATACGACCTATTACATCGCCGAGGCGATGTACGCCGAATTCCGTGAGCCGCGCTATGCCCCGCCCCCCCTGCTCAAACAAATGGTGCTAGCGGGGCGGATCGGACGCAAGAGTGGGCGGGGCTTCTACGAGTACGGGCGCTGAGGCCGGCGCAGGCTCCTAACCGGCGGCACCGGCAGCGGGCACGCC
>JBOGSD010000063.1:0-4966 GCA_050695215.1 bacterium | reverse complement strand
CGGCTTCCGGCGGTTCCGCGACGAGGGCGGCGTGCGCTGGCACCGCTTCGAGGTCACCGGCACCTCTGGCGGATCGGAGTGGGCCTCGGTCGGCCTGCTGGTGACCGGACCGTCGGCCTTCCGCTACGTCGTCTGCGCAAAATCCCTCGAGCGCTGGCGCGACGGCCAGAAACAATGCGACCAAATCATGACCACCTTTAGCCCCGGACGCCTGTAACCTCCTCTCAGACCCGCACCGCGATTCAGGAGGAGCAGGGGGTTCACCTGCTGAAGACTCGAGCGCAGCCTGGGAAAGGACGACATGACCTCACGCACCGTCAGCGGCGATCGCGACGTGGTCCCCGTGGTCAGGGTCGTGGGCCTCGCTCCGGAGCGCCGCGGCCGAGGTGTGGGAGTGGGCGTCGGCATGCTTCGTGCCGTGCCGGTCGCCGTGGTCGAACGGCGCGGCAGGGGCGAGCGGCGCATCTCCATCCCCGATGTCACAGGGCAGGCCATCGGCGGTATGGCCGTCGCCGGCGTCGCGCTCTGGGTCGTCCTGTGGATCTTGAGACGGAGGTGGAGTATGGTCGGTGAGCAGATCATGAAGGCGATGACCACGATCCAGGAGGTCGCGTCGGTTAAGCAGGTCTTCGGCGAACCCAAGACCGTGGGCGACCGCACCGTCATCCCCGTGGCCGCTGTGAGCTATGGCTTCGGCTTCGGCTACGGGCGCGGGACGGAGCGCGGCGATGGGGACGCGAGGCCGGGCCGGGAAGGCGGTGGTGGCGGAGGCGGCGGGCAGGTCCGGGCGCGCCCCGTGGCGGTGCTGGAGATCACGCCAGAACGCATCCGCGTGGAACCGATCGTCGACGCCAGCCGCATCGCCCTGGCGGGAATCGCCCTGGGCGCGTGGTCGGTCTTCTGGCTCACGGCGACGGTGCGGAAAGTGGCGAGGGATCGTTCCGGCCAGAGATAACGGCGGGGCAAGCGGGCCCTGCGACTCTTGACTGCCCCTGGCGGGTCGCTTCGAGTTCGGCCTCCTCCGGCTACCCCCGGGCGGCCTCACCGCGCTGTAGAGCGCTGCCGGCCCAGACCAACCAGACAACCGAGAGGACCGCGGTGACTACAGGGCCATGTTGATCCCGCCCTTCCAGAGCAGTGGTTGGCCAGGGCGTAGCCGGCTTGCTTTCCAGACTTACCTCGTCAACGGGACAGCTGCAACGTGGATCGCATCAGGACAACGTTGTAGGGATTCCACGTCGACATCAGATAGTAGATCGTCGAGCGGGACCCTTCGCTCCTGGTGAAGCGGTTGATGATGTAGGCCCCGTGAAGGAAATGCGAATTGTCAGAGAGATTTCCCGTCTGCAGGAAAAAAGGTTAACACATCAGGCGATCGCGGATGGATTAGCCACAGAGGCCACCAAGACGAAGCACCGGGATGGAGGAAGTCACGCGAAGACGCAATCCATATCGCCAAGAACATTTACGGCCTCACTTGAAGGGCTAGAAACCATGGCAAAAGGCCATTGAATTGGTCTTTCGGCGGGGTTTCCCTGAAGGGTTTCACTGGCCAGGGGACGGTCAGCTTGCTACGCTTTCAAGCGAAGGGGGCGAATCGCACCGAACAAAACCATTCACCGAAACGCTCGTCGCGGTGGCAGTTACACTCACAATCCCCTTGGCTCAGACTGCTCGATGTTTGCGATAATCGGTCTGCCCATGAGAGCCTTCATCAACAGAGTGATTCCTCATGGTTTGGTACGCGCATTGTCGCTAATGAAGCGGGATTTGGGGTTCCTGGGCGACTGGAAGCAAGATCTGCATCTCTTGCGGCTGCGTCGGTGGGCGAGAGCCCGGAGGGCCGGGTCGCTAGTCCGCTGCAAAGGTTACCACTTACGTATCACAGATGGCCTCTCTTTCTACGCCCTTTACAAAGAGATCTTCGCCAATCGCATTTACCATTTCGCGGCCTTGCGCCCGAATCCGCTGATCCTAGATTGCGGCAGTAACATCGGCATGTCTATCCTGTATCTCAAACAAGTTTATCCGGCCGCCCGGATCATCGCTTTTGAACCGGACCCCAGCATTTTCCCTTTACTTCACGAAAACATAGTTCGCAATGGGTTAAAAGGAGTTCAACTTATCCAGGCAGCGCTGAGCAGGTCCGGCGGTATGATGACTCTCTATTCGGACGGGCGGATGGGGAGTTACCTTGCTACGGACCCTCCCGCCCACCGCAAGGGGTGGCGAAAGCATGAAGTCTCCTGCGTGCGTCTCCGAGATTACCTGACAGAACCTGTCGATTTTCTCAAGATGAATATCGAGGGCGCCGAATGGGAGGTGCTCGCCGATAGTGAAGATCGGCTTGAGCAGGTACGCGAGATGGTGGTTGAGTACCATTATCTGCCAGGCGTTCCTCCCACACTTCACGATATTCTGGCTTTGCTGCACCGCAAGGGTTTCGATTATCTCGTGGACGACTTCGATTCGGAGAGCGGCGGGGTATGTGCCCCGTTCATCTTGACGCCCCACACCCGTTACTATGCTTTGATCTATGCACGCCGGGGTTGAGCCACCTGCCTACATTACCTCCGGGGGGCACCGCGGGCCCGCATACAGCCGAACCTTTGAGAGTGGTCACTCCAGTGAAAGTGGTAATGAAACAGGGCGCTGGCTAGGAGCCGCGCCCTGTCTGCGTTTTCGCTGGAGCCGCCGGGGGGAGTCGAACCCCCAACCCCCGCATTACAAGTGCGGTGCTCTGCCGGGTTGAGCTACAGCGGCGTCCCGGCCTCGATTATACGCGCGGCGTCCCGCGCGGGCCAGCCACCTAGCGCCCGAGGGCGTCCCGTGCGGAGGTGAGCTGGCGCGAGATCACACTCGCCCAGGGCTGCGCCTCGTTGACGTCGGTCATGGCGACCGCCTGCAGCGCCAGCTTCAATGCCACGTTGGCGAACAGCTGGGCCTGCTCCGCTCCCGGCGCTCCGGACGCGACCGCCGCCCGGAGGTCGTTGACGATGCCGCTGCCCTGCCCCTGGCAGGGGTTGCCGACGGCCGCCGTGTAGTCGGGGCCTTTGTCCCCCTCCAGGCAGTTGATGACGTGCCGGAGGTGCAGCTGTGTCCCCGCGATCGCCGTCCCCCGCTGGGCCAGTTCACCGGAATGGAAGATAGCCGTGGTGAGCTGTGTCCGGGCGGCGGTGACGGCCGCCGCCTGCCCGAGCACGGGGTGTGGCAGCAGCAGGGTCATCGTGGAGATCAACAGGGTCATTGCGAGTGCGCGCACATGAACTCCCCCTTTGTAGCCGGAATCTGTGCCCAGCCTCCTTCACGAATGTAACGGTCCTGTCAACCCGGGCCTCGGCAGGGCCGGGAATCCCGGCTAGGGCGGCGATGGGGACGGGCGGAGATGATTGCGCAGGAAGACGTCGGTGGCCATCGTGCGGAGGGCGCGGCGGCCGGTCGCCGCCGCGGTGACCGTGACCTCAATCCGGACGACCTCGGCCGGCTGTGACGTCACCGCCCCCGCGGCGTCGAAATAGCGGAGATCGAGCCGTTCGATCGCCCCGGCGAGGTTGTTCACCGACGCCCCCAGCCGCCGCTCCAGTTCTCGCTGCGCCGCATCGCGCCGGAAGGTGACGACGTACGCCACGCCGGGACGGCGCGGGTTGTGCGGGGGAATGCGGACGGTGACGCTGTCCGGGCAGAGGCCGCCGCAGAGCGGATCGGCCAGCACCTCCTCTCCCCAGCGCAGCTCTTCCACCATCCGATCGACGGCGACGCGAAGGCTCTGCTGCGATTCCAGCTGCCGCTCCGTCATCGCCATCCCTTGAAAGGTCAGGCGGACCGTGCCAAAGATGGCCCCCAGCGCCACCCCCAGCAGGGCGGTGACGACAACAACCTCGATCAGCGTCATCCCGTCGCGGCGCCGCATGGATCTCTCCCTTCCAGGCATCAGCATCGGCAGGCTGCCAGCGCGTTGCGGAGGGCTTTGCCTCCCGGCCGCGTATGAGTTGACGGGGAATCCGGAAGACGCGACCACCGGCCCACAAGGAGCGACAACCGAGGATGGAGACGGACGCGGCGCCCGCGGCCCTGATCGCCGCCGATCAATCGCATCTGATCCACCCGCTGCACTCGGGCGCCGACCATGCTGCCCCGATCGTCCTGGTGGAAGGACGGGGCGCGGTCCTACGGGACGCGGACGGCCGCGAGTACCTCGACGGCCTCGCCTCGCTGTGGAACGTGAACGCCGGCCACGGCCGCTCCGAACTGGCGGAGGCAGCAGCCGCGCAGATGCGGCGCCTGGCCTACGCCTCCGCCTACGTCGGCTTCTCCAACGAGCCGGCCGTCCGGCTGGCGGAGCGGCTCCTCGCGCTGGCCTACCCCAACCTCTCGGGGGTCTACTTCACCACCGGCGGCGCGGAGTCCAATGAGACCGCCTTCAAAATGGCGCGCTACTACTGGAAGCGGCAGGGGCGGCCGCAGAAAGTGAAGATCATCTCCCGCCACCACGGCTACCACGGCGTCACCCTCGCGGCCATGTCGGCGACGGGCATCTCAGCCTTTCACACCATGTTCGCGCCAGTGACGCCGGGATTCGTGCACATCGCGCCCTCCTACCCGTATCGCTCGGGCGACTCCATGGCCGAGGCGCTCGAGGCGGCGCTGGCCGTGGAAGACCCCGCCACCGTGGCCGCCTTCATCGCCGAGCCGGTCATTGGCGCCGGCGGAGTCATCCCGCCCCACCCCGACTACTTCCCGCGAATCCGGGAGATCTGCGACCGCGCCGGGGTCCTCTTCATCGCGGACGAGATCATCACCGGGTTCGGCCGCACCGGGCGCTGGTTTGCCCTGGACCATTGGGGCGTCCGGCCCGACCTCGTCACCTTCGCCAAGGGGATCACCAGCGCATACCTGCCGCTGGGCGGGGTGATGGTGTCCGCCGACATCCACCGGGCCATCGCCGAGGCGCCGCCCGCGGAGCGGT
>JBOGSD010000062.1:0-2382 GCA_050695215.1 bacterium | reverse complement strand
TGGACCATGGCTGCAGTTCGCCGCGCAGGCGCACGTTGACAACCGCCGGCATGTCGAAGTAGTAGGGCCCGCCGGCCATGGCGATGGCCACGTCCATGCCGCCGGCGCCGATGGCCAGCATGCCGATCCCGCCCTGATGCGGGGTGTGGCTGTCCGCCCCCAGCGCCGTCTCGCCGGGGATGGCAAAGTGCTCCAGGTGGATCTGGTGGCCGATGCCCGACGCCGGCTTGCTGAACCAGATGCCGTACTTGCGGCAGGCGTTGGCCAGGTAGATATGGTCTTCCATGTTCTCGGGCTTGATCCCCAGGACGTTGTGGTCGGCGAAGGCCACCGCCACCTTGCAGCGCACCCGCGGCAGCCCCATCGCTTCGAACTGCATCACCGCCTGCGTGCCGGTGAGGTCCTGGATGAGGGTCTGGTCGATCTTGATGCCGATCTCCTCGCCGGGGACCATCTGTCCCTCGGCGAGATGGCTCCTGATGATCTTGCGGGTCAAGTTCTCTCCCATGCGCCGCACCTCGTTCGGGGGGTTCTCCGTTCATCCTATCACCCGGTCCCGCGCCGGGATGAGCGGCAGCGGCCCCTTACCGGTTCTTCGCCGGCTCCCACAACTCGACCCGATGGCCTTCCGGATCCATGATCCAGGCGAAGCGGCCGTACCCGTGTGGCTCGATCCGATCGTCGACCACCACGCCTTCCCGGCGGAGCGCCTCCAGGAGCCGGTCGAGATCCGCCACCCGGTAGTTGATCATCTCTGGCCTTGAAGAAGATCCCGCCGATGGCGGTGACTCGTCGGATCTGCGGCTGGCTCACGGGCGGTCCTCCTTTCGGTGCGGTCAGGCTTTCTGTTTCTGCAGCGCCGCCGCGCCGAGGGCGATCATGGCCGCGGCAAAAGCGGCCAGCACCAGGAGCTGGTTCGCGATCTCGCCGAAGCCGCCCCCGGCGATCATCACCGTGCGCAGCGCGGCGAGGGCGTGGGTCAGCGGGAAGAGCTGCGCCAGGCCGCGCAGGATGGGATGCAGCGTGTCCACCGGCCAGATCAAGCCCGCCAGGAGGATCTGCGGCAAGAACACCAGCGGGATAAACTGCACCACCTGCAGTTCGTTGCGGGCGAAGAAAGACAGCGCGATCCCCAGGTTGACCACGCCGATCACCAGGATGGCCAGCACCAGGAGGGCCAGCCCGATGGGGCCGGCGACCTGCATGTCCAGGACCCACACGGCGTAGCCGAGGATAACCAGAGACTGGAGCAGCGCGAAGAACAGAAACCCGCCCAGATAGCCGACGACGACTTCCAGCCGCGTCGCCGGCGAGGCGGTGAGCCGTTCGATGGTGCCGGTGGCCCGCTCGCGCAGAAACGAGACGCTGGTGAGCAAGAACGTGAAGAAGAAGGCGAAGGCGGCGATGAAGGAGGGCCCGTAGTAGTCGATCGTGGCCAGGCCGGGGGAGGCGAGCAGGGTCGTCTCTTCAATCGTGACGGGCTGTCCGGGGAGGGGCCCACCGGGAATGGCCTCGGCCAGCCGTTCCGCCAACGCGGCGAGGGCTTTCCCCACCGCCAGTTTGACCGCGCCGTCGCTGATCGGCGCGATCCCGCGGACCATGACTTCGATCGAGGTGCGTTCGCGGGACAGCGCGCTGGCCGTGAGGTCCTCGGGGATGATGACGGCCCCGGCGATCTCGCCGGACCGCACCGCCGCCTCGGCCGCCCCGGCGGAGGCGTAGCTCCGCAGGGTGATGCTCGGGTCGCGGCGGAGGACGCCTTCCAACGACTGACCCAGGTTCACCGGGCCGACGAAGATCTCTCCGCCCCGGTCAGCGTTGACATATCCTACGGCGACAGGCTCCCGGCGTTCCGAGAGGAGATAGCCGACCAGCGACATGACCACGATGGGCACGACGAAGATCAGCGCCAACGTGCGGTGATCGCGGCGGAATTGGGTGACGATGCGCCCGGCGATCGCGGCGACCCGGGTCAGGCTCATCGGACCGGCCCGCCGGGAGCAGCGCGGGCAGCGGCGGGACCCTCCCCGGCGGCCCCGCCGCTGAAGGCCAGATAGGCATCCTCCATCGTGGCGGCCCCCGAGGCGCGGCGGAGTTCGGCCGGGGTGCCGGCGGCGATGATCCGCCCCTGCTCGATCATGGCGACGCGGTGGCACCGTTCTGCCTCGTCCATGATGTGCGTGCTCACCAGGAGCGTCGCGCCGGCCGCGTTCAGGTCGTTGAAGTAGTCCCACAGGCTGCGCCGGTTCCGCGGGTCGATGCCGACGGTGGGTTCGTCGAGCAGGAGCAGCTCGGGCCGGTGGATCAGCGCGCAGGCCAGGTTGGTGCGCTGCCGCATCCCCCCGCTCAACTGGTGGACGGGGGCATCGGCCTTTGCGGTCA
>JBOGSD010000061.1:0-9488 GCA_050695215.1 bacterium | reverse complement strand
CCCCCCTCCCCCCACCTCCACATGTGGGCCTACATCGTCAGACGCCTGGCCCTGGCCACGCTGGCCGTCGGCGGCGTCCTGGTGATCGTCTTCTTTCTATCGCACATCATCCCGGGGGACCCGGTCGCCGCCATTTTGGGTCCGCAGGCGCCCGACCACGTGATCGAAGACCTGCGCCGCCGCTACGGCCTGGACCGTCCGGTACATGAGCAGTTCTTCCGCTTCGTTGGGCGGCTCGTCCGCGGCGATCTGGGCGACTCGCTGGCCACGCACCGACCGGTGATCCGCGACCTCCGCGAGTTCCTCCCGGCCACAATCGAGTTGGCGACGACCGCCATCCTGATAGGCGTCCTGGCCGGATTGTCCGTCGGCGTCATCTCCGCGGTGGCGCGGGGACGTCCCCTCGACCACGCCGTGCGCTTCCTCTCCCTCATTGGACTCTCCATGCCTGTCTTCTGGCTGGGCCTGATCCTGCTCTTTATCTTCTACTTCAAACTGAACCTGGTGCCCGGTCCCGGGCAGCTGGACATCTTCATCAGCCGCCCGCCTACCGTCACGGGGATGATCACCGTCGATGCGCTGCTGGCGGGCGATTTCGCAACCCTGTGGAATGCCCTCGGTCACCTGCTGCTTCCCGCGGTCGTTCTGGGGTCCCACGCGCTGGTGGGCATCGCGCGGATCACCCGCGCCTCCATGCTGGAGGTGCTGGGACAGGACTACGTCAAGGTGGCCAGGGCGAAGGGACTGGCCGAGCGCACGGTCGTGCTGAAGCACGCCTTGCGCAACGGGCTGCTGCCGATCATCACCGTCATCGGCATCTACTACGGAGGGTTGCTAGAGGGAGCGGTGCTCACCGAAACGGTCTTTGCCTGGCCCGGGCTGGGTCGGTACGCCACCAGCGCGATCCTCTCACAGGACTTCGCCGCGATCATGGGGGTCACCATCCTGATCGCATTGATCTTCTCCCTGGCCAACCTGGTTGTGGACCTTGCCTACGGCTTCCTCAATCCCAAGATCCGCTATGAATAGCGGTCGCGGTTCCGCCGGGGACCGGGCGCCATGAACGACGTCGCCGCTGCCGCCCCTACCGTCGCCGCCCAGCGCGCCCAGCGACGCCGGCTGATCTCCCGCGCCCTGGCCAACCCCCTCTCCCTGGCGGGTCTGCTCATCATCGGACTACTGCTGCTGGTGGCTTTGGTGGCGCCCTGGCTGGCGCCATATGATCCGATTCAGACCAACGTCCCTCGCCGCCTGGAAGCCCCCAGCGGAGAATTCCTCTTCGGCACCGACCAGCTGGGGCGGGACATCCTCAGCCGGATCCTCTACGGCTCGCGGATCTCGCTGCGCATTGCCCTCCTCGCGGCCGTGATCGCCACGCTCATCGGCGCCCCGCTCGGACTGATCTCCGGATATTTCCGCGGCCGGGTGGACGATCTGCTGATGCGGGTGACCGACATGTTCATGGCCTTTCCCCGCCTCATCCTGGCGATGGCCATCGCCGCGGCGCTCCGACCAACGCTGGAGAACGTCATCATCGCGATCTCTCTAGCGGCCTGGCCGGCGTATGCCCGGCTGGCGCGCAGCGTCACCCTCGGGTTGAGGGAGGAGAACTTCGTCGAAGCCGCCCGCGCTTTGGGCGCCAGCCCCCTGCGCATCCTGACGCGCCACGTCGCCCCGGGCGTGATCAGCCCCCTCGTCATCCAGGTCAGCCTGGACATGGGCGGGATTATCCTTACCGCCGCCGGGCTTGGCTTCATCGGCTTCGGCGCGCAGCCGCCTACTCCGGAGTGGGGCGTCATGATCTCAGAGGGGCGGACCTACATCACCGGACAGTGGTGGCTCTCCACCTTCCCGGGCATCGCGATCTCCCTGGTAGTGTTGGGATTCAACCTGCTCGGCGACGGGATCCGCGACATCCTGGACCCGCGGCTGCGCAGCGTGCGCGGATAGAAGGAACGCACGCCTCCGCTGAAGAAACCGCGCCACTGCCGTGGACGAGCCTGAACCGCTGGTCGTGACCTGCCGGAACTGCGCCTCACCCGTTCCGACGCCCTACCGGCTCACCGCCGCGGTCTATGAAATCGACGTCGAGGAAATCCACGACCTGACGTGCCCCACCTGCGGAACCACCACTTCCTACACGAAAGCGGACTTCCACATCCCTTAGTTTCTCCCCGCTCTTGCGCCAATGGAACCCTGAGAGGTTGGACGAGCGGTTTTGATCACCCTGGCGTGGGAGAAAACGGCTGTTGGATCGCAAGGGAGGTGACCTATGAGCGAGGCTCTCCTGCAAGCCCCCCAACTCGTGCCCACGATCTATACGCAGCCCGGCTGCCGCTTCTGCCGCGCTGCGAAGGCGTGGCTGGCCGAACGCGGTGTCCCCTTCACCGAACGCGACATTACCACGGATCCTGTCGCGCAGGACGAACTAGAGGGCATGGGCCTCTCGGCAACTCCAGCCATCGTCATTGAGGGGCAGGTCATCCTGGGCTTTGACGCGAAGGCGCTGGAAGCGGCGCTGGTGCAGGAGCGGAGGCCGCCCCGCGAGGCGCGTCAGGCCGGCTCCACTGATCAGGGCCCATGAGAGGGAGGACGACCATGGACGCGCACCTACCTGTCAACCTCTACCACGAGGGTGACCGGCTGATGGTGGCCGCGCCGATGCCCGGGATGGAGCCGCAGAACATCGAGATCACCCTGGACGGCTCCCGGGTGACCATTCAGGCCGCCCTGCGGGGACCGGGGCAGCTGCGCACCCAGTCCTTCCTGCTGCAGGAATGGAGCAGCGGTCCGTACGAGCGTACGCTGGACCTCCCCAGCGCTGTGGACGGAAGCCGCGCCAACGCGACCTACGACAACGGCATCCTGGTCCTGATCATGCCGACCGCCGAAGAGGGAATCCCGGCGCACCTCCAGATGATCAAGATCGGCACAGCCAAGGGCCAGCTGATCGGACACGTCGGACACGGATCGTCAGTGCCAGGGAGAACGCTCCCAGTTGTCCCGCGCGCCGGCAGGAGGCAGCCAGGGCGGTAGGGGCATCAGCAGCAACGACGACAGGGCGCCGACATACGGTTCGTAGAGACGGCGGAGCTCTGCCAGCCTCCCCCCGGCCGCGGACGCATCCTGCACGGTCACGCCGACTTCATCCAGGATGGTCAGAAGGCGGGCAAAGTCCTGGGAGGGGAGGCGATCGGGGTCCGGCGCCTGCGGCGGGGCCCGGAAGACCTGGCAGAGGTCCACCACGGTGTGCCGCGCCATCGCGAAGGTCTGCTGCGCAGCGTGACGGGGGGCCTCACTGACCCCTGCCAGCACCAGCGCGCAGACATCCAGCACCGCGGTCAGCCCGGCCAGCCAGGACTGGTTGCCGTGCTGGGAGCGGAAGTAGGCCAGGATCGGATAGGAGAGGTGGCCCTCCAACAGCTCGGCGCACCAGAGTTCCCATTCCTGCAGGAAGGCGCCGATCGCCGGCAGGCTCCTATCCCGCCCGAGCCGGTAGAGCAGCGCACCCGCCGTTGGCGGCGACCCCGCCCAGCCGTCCAGCATGGTAATCCGGGTCTCGCGGCGGGCGAATTCCTGATAGAAGACCGGCAGGTAGCCGATCACCAGCGCCAGGAAGCCGAACCCCATCCCGCCTTCGATGACCGTGAGGAGGCGCGGGACCCACCCCCTCGGGGTGACGTCCCCCAGACCGAGGGTGAAGAAGTTCGTCCCGCTGAAGTACAGATCGGTCAGAAACGTGGCGCGCCCCTGGGGATCGACCAGGACGGAGCCCAGCCCCCAGTGCATCAGCGCGAAGCCGAAGATCAGCCCACCGGCCCAGATGACCAGCAGCAGGATCAGCGTCAGCGGGCCGTAGTAACTCAGGAACGTTTCGCGCCGGCCCCCGGCGCGCAGACGCAGGGAGACGCGGCCCCAGAACGCCCAGGTCACCCGCACGACCAGGACGACCAGGCGGAGGCGTCGCGCCACCCGGCGGGGCAGCACCACCGCCTCGAAGGCGTCCCAGAGGATGACGCCGACGACGGCGAGCCCGGCCGCCAGCACGAGGAGCCGGGTGATGGTCACACGCGGACGTAGCGGAAGATGCGCACCAGGCCCATGTAGATCAACACCGTGGGCCAAAGCCGCCAGACCACGTCCCAGCCGAAGGCGTGATACCCGAGATTGCCCAGCAGGATGATGAGCCCGAGAGCGATCAGCGCCAGCCCCCAGATCGCGCCGCCGCGCATGGCTTACCTTCCGCTCGCGCGAGTTCCGACGGCGATGACCAGGGCGGCGATGGCGGCCGTGACCGCCAGCGCAACCCAGGTCGTGCGGTTCACCGCGTGCTCCAGTGGCGCAGCAGGAGGGCCCCGCCGAGGGCGATCAGGATGAGTGCCGGCAGCGCATCGCCACCGATGACGTCCTGGAGTAGAAAGGCTACGCCCAGACCGATCAGGATGAGCCCGACCAGCGGCAGGCGGCGCAACCGCGGCGCGCTGTCGAGGGCCCCTGCGGTCTCCGATCCGGGAGTCAGGACGGCCTCCACGTCACCCCGCCGGAAGATGATGATCAGCCCGATCAGGATCAGAATGAGGGGCCACGAGCGCCCCCACCCGATCCAGGATCCCAGCCCGAAGTTGGCCAGGAGGAAGATTAGGCCCAGGCCGAACAGCAGGATCCCCGCAAAGAGCTGCCGCTGGTCGCGCTCTTTCATCGCCTCCTTCGTGCCCCCGCCACTATGCGCCCTATCGCCGCCGGTTTAAGGACCAAAGTCCACATCGTGACTGTGCGGTCCAGTATGGATGATGCATACAGGAAAGTCGCCCGGACCGAGCTGCGTCTGCTTGGCATCGAAATTGAAGGGCTGATCCGCGGCGCCATCGTTGTTCTGGTCGGCGCTTTGCCCCCCCGGGACCGGCAGGGGGGACGGGGTGGCCTCGGTCAGCGCGCCGAACGCCCCGCAGCGCGAGTCGCTCCAGACAATAGCGCCAGTGGCGGTGGGGTTGGGCAGCGCCGGACCCGAGAGCAGCGTGCATTTGATCGTGCCCCGCTGGCCCTTGTTCAGCTTCTCCAGGCTGGCGGAGTCGCAGGTGAGGGTGGCGCCTGCGGGCTCGCCAAAGCCACCGTCGTAGACGGCATCGTGACCGGCGTCGGCAAAGAAGTTGCTGCTGCCGCGCAAGCCGATGAACCTGGCCCCGGTGGAGGCGCGGATCAGCATCACGGCCCCCTCATCTCCGGTGAACTGCGAGCGGGGGAGCTCAAAGACCTCCCTGCGGGGATGGATTCGCGTGGAACTCTCGTAGAACACGCCGGGATCGGCCAGCGTATCGAAGACCGTCCCCGGTTTGCCCGGAACCGCGTAGACGGAGAACAGATCTACCACGGTACCCAGGACCGGAACCGGGAGCTTCGTCACGGCGCCACCGGATCGAATCGCCACGAGGTTGTTCTGTCCGCCGACACTCTCCAGACAGAGCAACTGGTTGCCGAGCCGGACGCCGTTGTAGACCCAGTTCTGAGGGGCGATGGCGCACTGGTCGATGAAGTCAGTGACGGCAGAGCTTAGCGACACCACCTGAGGCACCGCCGGGGAGGGCGCCGTAATGATACGGAGCTCCGCCTGGCTGCCGACATCACAGACGGCGATCAACCCGCCGCCGAACAGCCCGCCCGTATCGTGCACCAGGCCGAGAATCCGCACACAGTTCGTCGAGACAAAGGGCGTCACCATGGTAAGGTCCGGGAGGACGCGAAAGACATCGAAGTCTCGGGAGACAAAATGGCTGAGGAAGTATGCCGCCCCAAAGGCCGATCCCCCATCCAGGATCGACTCCACGTCCGACCTGTTCGCGCAACTGGTCCTGGCCGGAAGCGTCAGCCCGGCGGCCGGCGTCCGCGTCTTGTCACTGTTGAAGCGGATCACCTTCTCCGGACTGCACCCATTCGGATCTTTCGTGGTGACGACGAGCGCCGGCCTGAGGTCACCGCCCCCCACATCGACCAACGTGGCCGCGGCGCCGACCGGCGCCTCATCCCCCAGGAAGTTGCCCGCCTGGGAGGAGAGTGCGAGGCGAGTGTCGCTGGCTGAGACCCCGGCCGGAGAGGCCAACAGCAGCGGTGCACAGGCGAGGAGCGTCAGAATGATACGGACCGGCGAGCCTGTGGACTTCCGGATGTTGCGCATGGCTAACACCCCCACCCTGAGTTCCAGCCTGGTGCACACTTCCGTGGAAATGCTCCCAAAGCTCCCGAATGCGCGCTGAATTGCTGGGCGAAATCCGGCTGGTCTGGCCGTAGGTTTCGCTCGGGTCGGAAGCTAATCCTGCCGGACTCCGAGGGCCTCGGGATCGGTCTCGAGAGCAACCTTCACAGCCGCGTCCGTGTCCAGGGCGAGACCCCGGGCCCAGAGGCCGGCAAGGGCCTTCTGGTCCATCTCCTCTCGGAGGATCGCGAAGAAGCTCTCGTACTCGCCGTGCTCGGCCGGGGGAATCGTGAACCCGACCGCCTGACGCTGGCCCTCGGCCGCCCCGAAGAGCAGTGCCCCCCGCTCCAGCCGGCGCTCGGCGACCGCCACCTTCGCCAATCCGGCAAGACTTTCGGCGATGCCCAGCCGGTCGCCCAAAGTCTCAAACGTCGTCAGGGCATGCCTGTGGAATGCGGTCGCCCGTTCGGAGTCCCCCTCCGCGCGCGCCACCTTTCCGATGACGTTTAGCACCGTGGCGCGGGGCCGTATCGCTCCCATCGCGGTCAGCAGCGCGTCAGTCTCCTCGAGGAACGCGCGCGCCCGTCCGTAGTCCCCCTGCTGGTAGGCCACGATGCCGAGATTGCCGAGAGAGCCTGAGATCGCCGCCTTCAGTCCGAGTTCCTTTGACAGGGCCAGTCCCTCCTCAAGCAGCGCCGCTGCGCGCTCGTTGAGCCCCTCATGCATCGTCACGACGCCGGCGGTGATCAGCGCGGAGGCCAGCCGGTTCTTGTCATTGAGCTCTTTGCTCAGCGCGACGGCTTCCTCAAGTAGAGTCCTCGCCCTGGCGAAATCGCCCTGATGCTGGACGACCTGGCCGAGATTGATGAGGGCGATGGTCAGGCCCCATTTATCCCCCAGCTCGCGCCATCGCAGCAGGCTCTCCTCCGTGAGCGACTTGGCCCGGGCATAGTCGCCCTGCCCTTCGCGGATCTGCCCCAGGTAGCGAAGCATTTCCGCTATTGGCCAGGTGAGGCCTGCGCCGCGGCTCTGCGCCAGGCTTTCATCGAGAATTTCCGTCGCCTTGTTGTAGTCCCCCCGACGCCCGGCCAGGTATCCGAGGAGATTAAGGGTCAGCGCCACGCCTTGCACTCCGTCCTGCTCCCGGGACAACTGCAGGCTCTGCTGGGCCAGCTGCTCGGCCTTCGCGAAGTCTCCCTGATCGCGGGCAAGCATCGCCGCGCCGTAGAGGGCGCGGGCCCGAAGGGTCGGAGGGGCTTCCACCGTGCGCGCCAGCATGGCGTCGAGGCTTTCGCGCCCTTCGCTGAGATAGCCGCGCATGGACCAGAACCGATACAGGGAGGCGGCCAGGCGCAGCCCGGACGCATCGCCGTCTGCGCTGGTGCTCCACTGCAGCGCGGCCCTGAGGTTGTCGAATTCCTGCTCGAGCAGGTTGAGCGCGGGGATCTGCTCGGGACCCTGCAACTTCGGCTGGGTCTGCTCGGCCAGGTCCAGGAACCAGCGCTGATGGCGAGATCGGACGGCCGAGCCTCCGGCCGTCTCCGCCAGCTTCTCCTGCGCGTACTGCCGAACTGTCTCCAGCATGCGGTAGCGGACGTCGCCGTTCTGGCCCTCGGCGACGACGATCGACTTGTCGGCCAGCTGTGTGAGGAGATCGAGGGCATCCTCGACCTCAATTCCGTCCCCCGCGCAGACGGCTTCCGCCGCCTCCAGGGCGAAGCCACCGGCGAAGACGGAGAGCCGCTGCCACATGACGCGTTCCGGTTCCGTCAACAGATCGTAGCTCCAGTCCATCGTCGCGCGCAGGGTCTGGTGATGGGTCAGCCCGGTCCGCGCACCGCCTATGAGGAGCCGGAATCGATCCTCCAGCCGCGCGGCGATCTTTTCCAGCGGGAGCGTCTTACTTCGTGCGGCCGCCAGCTCGAGGGCCAGTGGAATCCCGTCGAGCTGGTCGACGATCTGCCGCACCGCCGGGGCGTTGGCGTCGGTCAGGGTGAAACTCGAGGTACTGGCCGCGACACGGTCGACGAAGAGCTGCACCGCTTCATAGCGTCGAAGCTCCTGCAGGGAGAGACGCGACCGCGACGCCGGCCGGGAGAGCGGCGGAACCCGGTAGACCACCTCGCCGGGGACGCCGAGCGCTGCCCGGCTGGTGGCCAGAACGCGCAGCTGCGCACACGATCTGAGCAGCGCGTGGACTAGCTCGGCGCTGGCCGCTACTAGATGCTCGCAGTTGTCCAGGATCAGCAGGAGCGCCTTCGAGCGCAGGAAGTCGATCAGCGTCTCCAAGATCGGGCGCCCGGGCAGCTCACGGATCCCCAAAGTGGTCGCCACGGTCTGGGTCACGAACCGGGGGTCCGCGAGGGAAGCCAACTCAACCAACCAGACCCCCTGGGGGAAATCGTCCCGCGATCGCGACCCCGCCTGGATGGCCAGCCGGGTCTTCCCCGTTCCGCCAGGGCCGCTGAGCGTGACCAGCCGGTTCCCCGCCACCATCCTGATGACCTCCGAGACCTCCCGTTCTCGCCCGACGAAAGACGTCAGCAACTCCGGGAGGTTTGTGGTGGGAACCTCCAGGGTCTTGAGCGGCGGGAAGTCTGCGGGAAAGCCGGGAATGATCAGCTGATAGATGTGCTCTGCCTGGGCCAACCCCTTGAGGCGGTGGTCGCCCAGGTCGCGGACGGCGACCCCGTCCGGGAAGGCGTCGCGGCTGAGCGCGCACGCGCGCTCGGACAGCAGCACCTGGCCTCCGTGCCCCGCTGCGCCGATCCTGGCCCCCCGGTGCACGTCCAGGCCCACGTACCGCGCTCCCGTAAAGACCGGCTCGCCGGTGTGGATGCCCATCCGTACACGCAGCGACAAGCCGTCGGGCCAGGTGTGTCCGGCGACGGCCTGCTGCGCGGCGACAGTGGCCCGGACCGCGTTCCACGCTCTGGGGAAGACCACGAAGAAGGAGTCGCCCTGGGTGTCGACGACCTGCCCTTCCTCCTGAGTGAACGCACCCTCGAGGAGCCGCGCGTGTTCGAGCAACACCTTCCCGTAGGCCTCATCCCCGAGCTGGTCGAGCAGTTCCGTCGACCCCTCGATGTCGGTGAACAGGAAGGTCACCGTCCCCGTGGGGAGGTCGCGCCGGACAGTAGGTTCCGACATCGCGCCTATCTCGAGACGATGCGGTAGATCGCGCCGCCGTGGTCGACGACGTAGAGTTCGCCGTCCTGGTCTTCCCCGAAGGAACTCACGCGCAGCCCGCTGTCGAGCAGCCGGCTCATCGTCCACCGCCCGGACGGCCCCTCGGTCAGCA
>JBOGSD010000060.1:0-14794 GCA_050695215.1 bacterium | reverse complement strand
CAAAGCCGTCAAGGAGATGACCAAGTTGTTCGAAGACGTCCTGGGGGATCTGACCCGGCGCTTCCGAGGGAACCGCCGACCGGTCATCGTCACACCCGGGATGATGTCTGCGGGAGGCATCCTCGCTCTCCCCGCGCTTGTGACCGATCCCGATGGAGATCCGGTCACCTTCACGCTCCCGCATTCGACTTCCAACCGCGCCGCGATGCTGGTCCTCAACAATGGGACGGAGGTCAGCTACATCGCCGGAGGAGGCGGGTTCCCCGACGCCTTCGTGTACATCGCCTCCGACGGGAAGGGCGGCGTCACTCCGGCCGTCGTGACGGTCGTCGGGCCCTAGCGCTCATGCCAGAGAGATCGGGATCTTCCGGCGCAGGTCAGCGGGCGGGGCCCGCGCCGAGGCTGATGAAGGCCGCAGAGTCGGACTCGAGCAGGTCCTGCGTGGGGTCCTCCCGCCAGAGCGCCATCTGGATCTCCAGAGGGGACATCGTGGCCAACAGCCGCAGAAACCGTTCAACGACGGCGGGATCGAGCACCGATCCCATCATTGAGCGCAAGTCGGACTGCGCCTCGTGCAGCGTCTTGCGCGGCCGGTAGGGACGGTCGGAGGTGAGGGCGTCAAAGACGTCGGCCACCCGGATGATGCGGGCGCCCACGGGGACCCGTTCGCCGACCAACCCGTCGGGGTAGCCGCTGCCGTCGAAGGATTCCTGGTGGTGCAGGACCAGCTCGACCAGATGCTGAAACGCCCGCGCTTCCTGTAGCATCAGCGCGCCCCGCTCGGGGTGGCGCTTGATGATCGACAGCTCGTGCGCGGTGAGCGGTCCGGGCTTGAGGAGAATCGCCTCGGGCACCGCCAGTTTGCCCAGGTCGTGCAAGAGCCCGGCCAGGCGGATCCGTTCGATCTCCTCCGGAGGAAGATCCATCTCCATGGCGATGGCGACGGCGGTGTTGGCGACGCGCTGCGAGTGCGCCATCGTCTCGGGATCCTTGGCTTCGAGCGCCGCGGTGAGCACCTTGACGCTGCTCTCCACGAGGTCCCGCATCAGGCTGGTGCGCGCTTCCTCGCTGGAGGGGTCGTCGGAGAGGGCGCCCTCGGAGAGGGGGGAGGGCAGGATGAGCCGGCCTGCCCTCCCGGTCCCCGGGTCGCTGTCCCCCCTGTGCATCGACGAATCCATCGCTGGTTGCGCCGGCAGCACCGCCTCCAAGTCACCCGGCGCCCAGGTGTCCCTGAAGACCACCCGGTTCTTCCCCCGCTTCTTGGCCTCTAACAGGCAGCCGTCCGCCTGCACCAGTAGCGCCGTGGCGGAGGTGACGCCGTGCTCTTTCAGCGTGTAGGTGGCGGCGCCGATGCTGACGGAGATGTGGAAGGCGCCCTCGCCGGTGGGAATCTCCACCTCTTCGACCGTGCGCCGCAGCCACTCCGCCCAGTCGGCCAGCGGCTGGCGGGCCATCCCTGGTAGGACCCAGACGAATTCCTCTCCTCCGAAGCGGCAGACGACGTCCTCGGGGCGGCGGCGCTCCAGGATGACCTTGGCCACCTGGCGCAGCGTGTCGTCGCCGACCTGGTGGCCGAAGCGATCGTTCACCGATTTGAACCAATCGATGTCGAGGATCAGGCAGGAGAGGGGATGCCCGCTCTGGCGGGCCCGTTCCATCTCGAGGTGCAGGCGGTCCTCGAAGGCGCGCCGGTTGAGCAGGCTGGTAAGGGGGTCGGAGGCGGCCAGTTCCTCGAGGAAGGCCACGCGGCGGCGCAGGGCGTCCTCGCGGCTCTTCCCCCGAAGGATCACGCGGAGGCGGGCGATCAATTCGTCGGGACTGAACGGCCGCACCACGTAGTCGCAGGCGCCTTCCTCGAGGCACTGGATGCGTTTGTCCACCCCGGTGACCGCGCTCAAGATCATCACCGGGACCTTGTGGGTCAGCGGATCCTGTTTCAATTCCCGGATCAGCCCGATGCCATCGATGTCCGGCATGGAGATGTCCAGCAAGATCAGGTCGGGAATGGCGGCGCGGGCCCGGACGAAGGCCTCGGTGCCGGTATCCAGGATCTCCACGCGCGCGCCCTGCGCCTCCAGTCGCGTGCGCAGCGGCAGGATGCCGCGGTCCCGGTCGATAAAGAGAATGCGGGCGGGACGCGAGCCGATCTGCAGTTTCGTGACGGGGCCAGGGGGGCCGGCTGGGGCCCGGGAGAAATCCGCTGCGAGGACCTGCG
Source organism: bacterium (assembly GCA_050695215.1). GTDB lineage: Bacteria > Sysuimicrobiota > Sysuimicrobiia > Sysuimicrobiales > Humicultoraceae > JACQGZ01. The sequence goes on along the minus strand of JBOGSD010000060.1, from coordinate 12,579 downwards.
CTGCCATCTCCGAGTGCCTCGTCGTCCCCCGGCGTGTCTGCCGCGCCGCCGGGGGAGGGTGCGATGCCGGCGCCAAATAAAGAGAGGATCCCATCGCGGAGGATGGCATCCTCTTCGGTAGCCCGGCCACCCGCGGGGGGCCCGTCGGCTTTGCGTCCCCACCTCGCGGTGGGTTTGCCCTTATCGGAGGTCAATCATTTCTAGTTGTGCCCCACGCGGTCGCTGGCTAGTCGCTCAGTCGCCTCCCACCGGTCGGCATCGCTGAACGGCGTTTCGGGCATGTTCCGACGGATCTCCGCAATCGCGGGGCTAACCAGCCTGATTCTTCCTCTTACCGCTCGAGCCGCGGCGCCGGCACGCGAACTTGCCTTTGTCTCGACACGGGAGGGGGAGGCACAAGTCTATCTCATCAGGGCGGACGGCCAGGGGCGGCGCCGTGTGACGGGCCCACCGGGTCGGAGCGTGACGCCGGTCTGGTCCCCCGACGGCGGGCGCCTGGCGTTCGTCCGCACCCGGAAGGGCACCTCGACCGTCTCGACCGTCAGCGCCGACGGTACGGGAGAACGCATCCTGACCCCCGCCTCAGAGCAGGCCACACTTCCGGCATGGTCACCCGATGGGCGGAGGCTGGCGTTTGCGAGCGGGCGAGAGGGGGGGACCCAGGTCGCGGTCATCGGCGCCGACGGCCGCGGCCGGCGGCTCCTCACCGGTCCTCCCGGATACAGCACCGCTCCCGTCTGGTCGCCAGATGGTCGGCGGATCGCATTCGTGGCCCGCAGGGGACACCCCGAGCCTGAACTGTACGTGATGAGCGGGGACGGGAGCGACCAAACCCGTCTCACGAGGGAGGGAGTGCTGCTGCGTCCGGGGGTGCTCCACCCGGTCTGGCTCGCGGACGGGCGGCGTCTTGCCTACGTCGCGCGCGTGGGGCGCGGGGAGCAGGCGTTCTGGGTCATCGATGCGGCCGGGTCCGGCCCGCCGCAGCGCATCAGCACGGGGTACGCGCCAGCATGGTCACCCGACGGGTGCCGCCTCGCCTTCGTGGTGGCACGGGTGGGTGACGCGCAGATCTACGTGATGAATGCTGATGGGACGGGCGTGCGCCGCCTGACGCCGGCTGGAACCCACCTCCTGCCGGCCTGGTCGCCTGAGGGACATTGGATTGCCTTTCTCTCCATCCGGGGCAGCGACCTGGCACTGTGGGTGATGCGCCCAGACGGCACGGGCGCACGGCGACTGGCTGAGGTCTCGGGCGATCTCAGCGTCCTGCCGATTTTCTCGTGGCGCCCGAAATGACCTTACAGTGAGGCTTGGCCCGCGGGGCTGAGGCCTCTGGCCGCCTGACGTTCGGGCGATCGCGTATTCAGCTTCGCCCGGGCCCCGATACCCGCGGCGACCTCTGCACGCCTGCTGCGCAGCTGCCGGTAGAGCCGGTTCGCTTCGGCGTCGTATTCCGGGATTTTCCCCAGCTCATCAACGATGACTGCCAGCGCCGTGAATCGCTTCCCGGATCCCATGTGTCTGACCTCCTTGCGTAGTTTCCCATCATCGGAGGTTAGGGTACCTAGGGCCGGCGCGGGTGGCGATACCGTGGGTCACAGAAAAGGAGTGATAAGCGCCACATTGCTCTCTTTCTGGGCCCCTAAGCTCATTTGATGTCTGTTCCTCTCGACTAGTTAATGTCACTGTCATGGTTTTCAATATACACATTGACAAAATCAATGTTTACATCAATAATTCTGAAATGAGAGGGGGGGAATGGGACCCCAACCACGATGACGAACCGACTTGTCGGCAAATGTCCGGTCTGCGGAGATGATCTGGAGGTCGTCCGTCTGGAATGCCAGACCTGCCACACGGCGATCGAAGGACATTTCACGCTCGGCCGGCTCTGGCGGCTCAATGAGGAGCAACTAAGGTTTGCGGAGACCTTCCTCAAAGTGCGCGGTAGCATCAAGGAGATGGAGCGCGAGTTGGGGATTTCTTACCCGACGGTGCGCAGCCGGCTGGACGCCATTCTGCGAACGATGGGCTACAAAGTGGAGGCCGGAGACGAGGGACCGCCGGCGGACCGGAGACGCGAGATTCTGGATCAACTGCAGACCGGGGCGATCACAGCGAACGATGCGGTGCGCCTGCTGCGGCAGCGCGGATAGCTGAGGGAGGGGCGGGGATGAATGCTTTTCTGCACGAGATGCTGGGGTGTCTCCGATGACCGAAGAACGCCAGATGGTCCTCAGGATGCTGAAGGAAGGCAAGATCACGGTGGACGAGGCTGAGGCGGTGCTGGAGGCGCTCGCCGAGGAGGGGCTGCCTCCGGCCGAGGGCAAGGCGGCTGAGTCGCCGCAGCCGGTCGAGAGCGGCAAGGTCCGTCAGGGCCCGGAGCGGACGGCGTCGCTGGGCGCCGAAATCAGCGACGCGGTGCGCAAGGCGCTGGAAAGTGCCCGCCCCGGCGGGGCTATGCGCACATCGGTGCGCGCGTCGATGCGCGACGTGGGACGGAGGCTGCGGGAGGAACTGCGGGGCATCGGTGCCGACGCCGACGGTTCCCTCGGCTCCATGGTGCGCGATCTCTTCGGTCTCGCCGTCGCCTCCGACGAGGTCACGCTGAGCCAGGCGGCGGCTGTCCCCGGACGCCTGCTCATCCGGAGCCGGCGCGGGGACGTGCGGGTGACGCGCTCGCCCGACCAGATAGCGCGGGTCACAGCACGGCGGCAGGTGTGGTCGCACAATCAAGCGGCCGCGGAGGCGTGGCTGCCTCAGGTCCAGGTCACCCTGACACCGCATGGCTCTGACGTGGCCCTCGAGGTGGAGCCGACCTCCGAAACCTCCCGCCATCTGCGCTATCGGGTCGACTTGGCGGTGGAGCTCCCCGAGGGCATGAGCGTGGAGGTTGATCTCAAGAGTGGCGATGTGCACGTTCAGGATCTGACGGCCGAGTTGACCGCCCGGATCAAGAGTGGCGATCTCAGCGTCGGACCGCACCAGGGAAAGGTCCGCGCCGAGATCCGCAACGGCGACGTGACTCTCGAGGAGACGGACGACCTCGACCTGCATGTCCTCAGCGGCGACGTTGGCGTCCGGCGGGTCGGCGGCGCCGCGCAGATGCGCGTGACGAGCGGCGACGTCTCCCTCGAAGAGGTCCGGGGCAGCGTCGACCTGGTCGCCCAAAGCGGCGACATCCGCTTGGGCGTCCACGGCTCTCCGGGTGTCCGCGCCAAGACCATCTCTGGAGACATCTCGGCCACCCTGACCGCGCTCGCGCCCGGAGCCCGCGTCGCGCTGGAGGCGGTCGCGGGCGACCTCGCCGTGACGGTGGCGCCGTCCATCCACGCCGGCGTGCGGGCGCAGGCCACGGCGGGGGAGATCGATCTGGCGAGCGCGTCCCTCCAGGACGTCCAGAGGGGGCGCGGATGGGTCGAAGGCGTCATCGGGTCCCGTGACGCCACCATCGAGATGCGCACCGTCTCGGGCGATCTGACGATGCGCGCGCAGGAAGCCCCCCATGTCGGCTGATCCCGACGAGCGGCTGCGGATTCTGGACATGCTCCGGGAGGGGAAACTGTCGGTCGCGGACGCCGACCGGCTGCTGGCGGCGATTCAGCCCGAGCGCGGTCTCAGCCGGCAGGTCCCCCGCGCGCGCCTGCTGCGGGTCCGCTATGCCGGTCACCGTGGCGAAGCGATGAACTTTACGCTACCCTTGGGGCTGGCCGAGGTCATTCTCCGCTTTCTCCCCAAAGGGATGCGGGTCTCCGCGAACGGGCAGGACATCGACGTCGCGCGCCTGCTGTCCGATCTGCAGGAGGACGGGACGCTCGGCAAGATCGTGGATGTCCGCGACCACAGGGGGGCCCACCTCGAGATCACCGTGGAATAGGACCGCCCTAGCCCTCCTGGCGGCGCTGGCCCTGGTGGGGCCGGCGGCGGTCCCCGGGGGCGACCGGGCATGGGCGCAGGGCGCGCTCTTCCCTCAGGGCGTGGCTGCCGGCGACGCCACCCACCAGACCGCGGTGGTCTGGACCCGCACGGAGGGTCCGGCCAGCGTGCGGGTGGAGTTCGGCACAGATGCCGGGTTTACCGGCGCCCGCACCGTCCAGGCCTCCTCCTCGGCGGATGGGGACCACACCGTCAACGTCGGCCTGACGGGGCTGCAGAACGGGCGGCGGTACCATTACCGGTTCGTCAGCGCCGCGGGCCGCAGCCCCGCCGGCACGTTCGTTACCGCCCCGGCGCTCACCACCGACGCCCCGGTGACGCTGATCTGGGGGGCCGATACCTCCGAGGAGTGGAAGCCCTTTCGCATCTTCCAGGGCATGAAAGCGCGCGGCGCCGACCTTTTCCTCTATCTCGGCGACACCATCTATAGCGACTTTGGGACGTTTCGGGCGACCACGCTGGAGCAGTACCGGCAGAAGTACCAGATCAACCGCGCCGATCCCGCCCTGCGTGAGTACCTGGCGACGGTGGCCACGTGGGTGGTCTGGGACGACCACGAGGTGGAGAACAACTTCGACTCCGAGCACATCCGCGTAGAGATCGGCCTGCGCGCGCTCCAAGAGTATTGGCCGATTCGCCCGGCGGCGCCCGGCCGTCTCTACCGCAGCTTTCGCTGGGGGCGGACCGCGGAGTTCTTCATCTTGGACACCCGGCAATACCGCTCGCCGATCTTCCGCCTGGATGGACCGGAGAAGACGATGCTGGGGCGGGCGCAGAAGCAATGGCTGCTGGACGGGCTGATCCGCTCGCCGGCGGCCGTGAAGGTGATCGTCAGCAGCGTGCCCCTCCGCCACCACTCACCGGATTCATGGGAGGGCTATGCCTTCGAGCGCGACGAGATCCTGCGCGTCATCCAGCAACGCCGCATCCGCACCGTCCTGGTGCTCGCCGCCGACGTCCACTACGCCGCCCTGCTCCGCCACCCCGAAGGCTTCTATGAGGCGATCTCGGGGCCGCTGGCGGCCATTCTCTCCCGCACACCACGCGTGGAGGGCCGCCCGGAAACCCAGTGGGCCCTCGCCGGCCGCTTCAACTACGGGTGGGCGCGTCTCTCCCGGCAGGAGATCATCCTGGAGTGGCGCGACGACCAGGACGCGCTCTTACACCGGGTTCGTATTCCGGTGCAGCACTAGGCCAGAAACATAGTGCCAAGAAGAACAGAGCGGGGGACCGATTCCCCCCGCTCCGTCCATCTGGAGGCCGGCGGATGGTTAGCGGCTGAAGACCGCCTGGAACAGCGCGGGAATGAGGGCCGTGACCACGGAGGGGACAAGAAGGGCTCGGAGAATCGTGTTGCGCCCGGCGGCTTGGTTAAAGACCCAACGCGACCCCCACGACAACAGGAACGCCTGAGCGCCGAAGTTCACGAGCGCGGTGAGCGCGATTCGCCCTACGCCGCCGCTCATGCCCTCGGGGATGATGAATTCGGCGGCCAGGAGGGCCCACGCGTAGCCTACCCCCGCAAAGAAGTAGGACGACGAGAGAGAAGCCGAGAACGCCCTCTTAAGGAAGAAGGCTTGGACTGACACCGCGGCCAGCCCGCCTCCGAGGGCGAGCAGGAGGTACGGCATCGGACAACGGGAGGTACTGGGACACGGCGGCGAAGGGAAGTGCTCCCTAGACAAGACGAGAGAAGGCGAGAGGAAGACGATGATCAGGGCGACAAACAGAGCAAGCGTAACCCCACGCATACTCTCTCCCCCCTTTCGCACTGGCATGTTGGAGATGGTCTCAGAGGGTTCGGGGTCGGCCGCGGCTATCCTGCCTTGCCTGGAACGTCGGCATTAGCGTCAAGCCGGTCCCGGAGTCCTTGCGATCTGGCGAGATCGACCGCAGCCCCGCACTCTTCGAACACCTGGAGGGCGTCCTGGAGGACCTGCCGGCCCTCCCCGGTCCGGCCGGTCTGGTGCAGGGCGTCAGCGAGATGAGCGCGGCAGCGTGCCCATTCGAGCCTGGCTCCCAGCCCCAAGAACCCCTCGGCCGCCGCCCGGATCCTTCCAAGGGCATCAGTCCAGTCCCCCAGGATGACGGAAACGCGGCCGAGTGTTTTCTCCGCGATGAGCGCTTCGTACCGGGCGCCGTCTTCGACGGCGAGGGTGCGGCACTGCTCGGCCACCTCCCCAGCCCGCTCTTTCCTGCCGGCCTCCGCCCACGCTTCCCCGACCGCCGCCAGACCCTGAACCTGGAGGAGCCGGCTGGCCGGCCACCGGCGGAGGGTGGCTTCGCAGCGCTCCACACTGTCGGTCGGACGTCCAGCGAGCGTGTCGACCTGGAGAGCGGCGATGTCGAGCCGGAGGATCAGGTCGGGTCGATTCGCCCCCTCCGGCACCTCTCGCGCTAAGGCCAGAGCCGCGGCCGCTTCCTCGAGATGCCCGAGTTCTGCCAGCACGGGGCCGAGCACGGCGTACACACCGACCTGCGCAATCTTGGCGTCGGCAAACGGCTCGGCCGCTTCGACCGCTTCGCGCAGGATGCGAGCGGCCTCCGCCAGATGCCCGAGGCGCGCCAGGACCGTTCCCCTGAGGCCAAGGCCCCAGGCGATGATTTCGGCGTTGCCGGCTTGGCGCGCGGACGCGACTGCCGCTTCCACATGCTGGAGTCCGGTCACATAGCCTCCCCGGAGGAAGTGCGCTCGGCCCAGGAGGCCATCGGCCAGGGCTTTGAAGAGGGGATTGTCTAGGTCGGCGGCCAGGGCACGCATGTCTGTGCCGACGGACAGCACCTCACCGTGACGCCCGAGATGGTAGAGAGTGTCGCAGATGTACATGAGGCACCAGGCGAGCACAGCCCGGTCCGCGTCTCGGTCAAGCATGGTTCGGGCGCGAGTAAAGGTGGCGATGGCTTCCTCATAATTCATCCGCGTGTGCGCTTGACGCCCACTCAAGGTGAGAATAGCCGCCTCCTCCGCCGCATCAGGCTCGAGGGTCAACAGCTCTCTCGCCCGCGCCAGCTCCTCCGCGGACTGTGAGAGGTCCGTGTGGGCCAGCTTGCGGCGGAGCCGCGCCTCCTGCCGCGGAGCAAGCGGAGCCCTCAGCGCTTCCCGATACGCCGTTTCGGCCTCCGACGTCCCGCCCAGAACTAACTCAATGTCGCCGATGAGTTCGTGCAGCCCCGGTCCAGCAGACGCCTCGGCGAACGGCAAGGCGGCACGGGCGTAGGTGGCCGCCTGATCGAGGGCGTAACGCCGGTAGGCGCTCTCCGCCGCTTGGCGCAGGTACGTCGCGGCGGCGCGCCGCGCCTCCTCCGATCCGGTGAAGGTGGCGGCCTGTTGAAAATGATGGGCCAGGAGGTCGACCGCCTCTGAGAGGCGCGGGCCGGCGGCCCGTTCCAGCCACTGTCCCACCTCCTGGTGCAGGCGCCCCCGGGCGCCGCGGGGCAGGCTGCCGTAGGCGACTTCGTGGATGAGGACGTGCTTGAACGCGTACTCGCGTTCTCCGGGCAGCGTCGGCTGGCGCCCGTCCTGAATAAACTCTCTCCGCTCGAGGGCCTCCACCGCGTCCCCGACGTCCACGTCCCCGGCGAGGGCCCGCAAGGCTCCGAGCCAGAAGGTCCTCCCGATCACGGCGGCCTGCTGCAGCACTGCCTTCTGCGCGAGGGGGAGATGATCGATCCGGGCGGCGATCACCGCTTGGATGGTGTCGGGGAGGGTGATCTCCCCAGGGGTGCGGCCCCGCCGCCAGCGGCCCTCCTCCTGCACAATGACCCCCTCGTCGGCGAGCATCCGCACCATCTCTTCAATGAAGAAGGGATTGCCTTCGGCTCTGCCGATGATGGTGTCGCGCAGGGGTGGGGAGAGGAGGCCGGGCGGGAGCAGGTTCTCCAGCAGGTGTTCGCTGTCGAGCCGGTTGAGCGGATCCAGCCTGAGGACCGTGCGGGTGTCGTCGCTCTGTCCCCACCGCCGCCGCCGCTCGATGAGGTCGAGCCGGGCGGTTCCCAGCACGAGCAGCGGCGCATCGGCGACGCCGCTGGTGACGGCCTCGATCAGTTCCAGCAGCGGGTCCCCCGCCCAATGGATGTCTTCAAAAATGACCACGAGCGGTCGTGCGCGTGCCTTGGCCTCGAAGAAACCCCGCCACGCCCGGACCAGTTCCTGGCCGACCGCCCGCGGGTCGAGGAGGGCCACCGGACTGCCGGGGATGTCCACGCCGATCGTGTACGCGAGCGCATCGGCCAGACCCTCGGCACCGGCTGCCGCCACCGCCGCCGCGATCTTTGCGCGGGTTGCGCCGGGGGAGTCCGCGTCGGTAATGCCGGACTCCTGCTTGAGAATCTCCGCCAGCGGGAGGTAGGTGATCGCTTCGCCGCGGGGGAGACAGCGGCCGCTGCGGAAGAGCGGGGAAGGGTCGGCGCCGGCGAGTCCCTCACGAAACTCGGCCACCAGGCGGCTCTTCCCGATCCCGGGGTGGCCCGTCACCACGATGATGTGGGGACGGCGCGAGTCCACCGTCCCCGCGTAGATGGCGCGGAGGCGCGTCAACTCCTCCGTGCGACCCACCAGTTTGGCGCCCACGCGTGCTGCGGTGGTCGGGCGGGGCCCGACCACTTCCCAGGCGGCCAGCGGCTGATCCCGCCCTTTCATCGACAGGGCGCCGGCGGGTCGGAAATCAAAGACACGGCGGCCGAAACGGTAGGTGCGTTCCCCAATCAGGATCTGGTTCGGCCGCGCCAGCTCGTGCAGTCGGGCGGCCACGTTCACGGCATCGCCGGTGATCAGGAAGTCCAGCCCCTCCGCGGGTCCGGCCGCGGCCAGGACCTCCCCGGTGTTGATGCCGACGTGGATGGAGACGGCAACGCCGAACTCGGTGCGGAACGTCTCATTCAGCTTCTCCAACCGGCGGCGGATGGCCAGCGCCGCCTCGATCGCCCGGGTCGGGTCGTCTTCGTGGGCCGCGGGGAGCCCGAAGACGGCCATCACCGCGTCGCCGATGAACTTCTCGACCGACCCTCCGAACCGGCGGATCTCCTCGCGGGCAGCGGCAAAGAAGCGGGCGACGATTGTGCGGGTCGTCTCGGGATCGAGCGTCCCTCCCAACACGGAGAAATCGGAGAGATCGACAAAGAGGACGGTGACGACCTTGCGCTCTTCGGTGGGATACCACTGGCCCGCCGGGGCCAGAGGCGAGCCGCAATGGGCGCAATAGGCGGACTCCTCGGGGTTGAGGCGGCCGCACACCGGGCAAGCGAGGTCAGCCATGGGTGGCCTCAACCGGCCCCGGTTCAGTGAGCGTCGTCCTCGCTGAGCAGGACATCGATGCCGAACGGATCGGTGAGCGTGAGCCCCCCATCAGTCCGGCGGGCGGCGATGCCCTGCTCCGCGAGGTGCGGTTCCAGGGGGGCGAACGTCCCTCGGGGAACCCGCCACGCGTAATTCACCAGCCCCGTGGCGCCGGGAGAGGCTGGGCGCCGCGCGCCCCAGATGTTCATCCCGAGGTGATGGTGGTAGTCCCCTGCGGCCATGAAGAGGGCGCCCGGATAGGTGCGCTGCGTGACGTGGAGTCCGAGGCCCCCGGCATAGAAGGCTTCCCCGCGGGCCAGATCGTCCACGCTCAGATGCACGTGGCCCAGCCGGGTCCTGGGGGGCAGTCCCGCGGAGGATAGCGCGGCAGCGAGCAGGTCTTCGACGTTGAGGATGTCGGTCACCATGGCCAGTTGTCCGTTGATGTTCCTCCATTCCTTCTTGGGGCGGTCGCGTGCGAGTTCGATCCCGTTGCCGTCAGGATCACGCAGATAGAGGGCCTCGGAGACGATGTGGTCACTGGCGCCGTCTACTTCCCAGCGCCTCTCCATCAGCCGGCGCAGGATGGCCCCGAGGGCGGCGCGGGTGGGGAGGAGGAGCGCAAAGTGATAGAGGCCGAGCGACCGGGCGGGACGGGCAGGCGCCTTCGGGTCTGACTGGAGGGTCAGCGTGAAGCCGCCGGGGCCCGAGCTCAGCCTGACCGTGCCGTCGGAGCCGGACGCTGACAACCCCAGCACGTCACGATAGAAACTGAGCAAAGGCTCGCGATCGCGCGTCCTGAGGGTGAGGCCCGCCAGGGAGGCGTCCGCCGGCATCTGGAAGGCCATCTGTCCACCTCCTGCCGACTATCCTATCATTTGTCGTAGAACGAGGCTGCCGAGGGGGGAGCGGGGGTGGGTCAGGAAGCGGCATGCACGGTGCGATTTGAAGGGAAGACCCACCGCGGCCGGGCCTTGCTGGAGCATGACGCGCTGATCTTTAGGGGCGATACGCGGCTGATCATTCCCTTCAAGGAGATCAGGGCTGTCGTAGCGCGGGCGGGCACCCTGCGGGTCACGTCTCCTCGCGGGGTGGCGGCCTTTCAGCTGGGTGCCGCGGCGGAGCGGTGGGCGGAGCGGATCCGATCACCCAAAAGCCTGATCGACAAACTGGGGATCACGCCCGGGGCGCGAGTGGCCGTCCTCGGCGTGACCGACGCTGCATTTTGGATCCAGCTGCGCGTGCGCACCGGCGACATCGCCCTCGCCCGGGCCCGCCCAGGGACCGACGCGATCCTCCTCCAGGTGAAGGCTCCGCGCGACCTGGCGCGGCTGGGGCCGCTGCATCGGCGGATCAAACCGGACGGGGCGATCTGGGTGGTTGCGCCGAAGGGCGACCCGGTCGTGCGGGAAGCGGACGTGCTGGCCGGGGGCAAGGCCGCCGGGCTGGTGGACGTCAAGGTGGCCGCCTTTTCGCCGACGCACACGGCGCATAAGTTCGTCATCCCGGTGGCGCGGCGACCCGTGACAGCGACGTGACGGCGAAGTCGTAGAGTCACTTCCGGGAAGATCCGGTGTGAGATCAGAGAGGACGGTGAGGCCAATGAATCGGGTGACGGGTGGATTTCCGCTGGCCCTGGCCATCGTTCTAGGCGTGGCCGCGGCGGCGTATGCTCCCTATCACACCCAGCAGCAGCCCCCGGCGGCGGCCCAGGGCGGCAACCTGAAGCAGCAGCTGAGCACGGCCACGACCCACGCCGGCTTTGCCGCCGACGGCACGAGCCTGGGGTACGTGCATCAGCATCTCGGCCACGCGCTGAACTGTCTGGAAGGGACGCGGGGCAAGAACTTCAACCAGGCTTGGGGGAACGTTTGCGAAGGACAGGGGAACGGCATTCTCACTGATCTGCGGACCGCATCGGACGGGGCGGTCTTCAAGATGGTGGCCGACTCTGCCGGCGGGCTCGCCCTCGGCGGAGTCAAGAGCAAAGATCTGAACGAAGCGAAGGTGGCGGCCAAGGGCGTGGCCGCGCTGCTCAAAGTGATCGGGGACAACCTGAAGTAACTTCGTGGTAGTAAGCGTGGGGAGGGGAATCCCGGCGCCCGTATCCCGACGTTCGGGCTAGCCGGGGTTCCCCTCCCCACGTTCAGAACCGCGTCGGTCCTCGAGCCAAGACCACGATCCCGGAAGGATCGACGGTGAAGCGGCGAGCGTCCTGCGCCGCGTCGAAGCCGATGGCGACACCGGCCTCGATGATGTTGTAGCGGTCGACGATCACCCGGCGGAGGCGCGCACCGGACTGCACGATCGTGTGGTCCATTACGAGCGATTCCTCGATATCCGCGCCGGGCTCGATGTGCACGTTCCGCCCCAGCACCGAGCGGCGGACGTTCGCCCGGTCGATCTGAGAGCCTTCCCCGACCATGACGTCGTTCACGTCGCTCTGGACGACCCGGGCGGACGGGCCCGGGTACGCCGCGGTGAGGATGGGCCAGCGGGGGTTGTCCAGGTTGAGACGGGGCTCGGCCCCCAGGAGGTCCATGTTGGCCTGCCAGTAGGCGGGGATCGTGCCGACGTCCCGCCAGTAGCCCGCTTCCTCATAGGCCTGCAGCCCGGCGATGTCGGCCTCGGCGAAGGGATAGGCATAGGCGCCCAGGCGGGGCACCAGGTCGGGGATGATCGTGCGGCCGAAATCGTGGTCCGTGTTCCGCTGAGCGTCGTCGAGGAGCGCCTCCACCAGCACCTCGCGGCGGAAGAGGTAATTGCCCATCGAGGACAGCGAGCGGGCCGGATCCCCCGGCATCGGCGCCGGGCGGGCCGGTTTCTCCTGAAAGTCGGTGATCCGCCCTCCGGCGGCGGCCTCGACGATGCCGAAGCCCGAGGCCTGTCCGATCGGCACGGGGAGGGCGGCCACGGTGACGTCCGCCTTCTGGTCCAGGTGAAACGCCACCATCTCTCCCACGTCCATCCGGTAGATGTGGTCGGCCCCGAAAATGGCCACGATGTCGGGGTGGAAGTCCCGCAGCAGATTGAGGTTCTGGTAGACGGCGTCGGCTGTCCCCTGATACCAGACCTCCCCGCGGCGCATCTGCGGGGGGACGACGATGATGAACTGGTCGGGGAGAACGCCGCCGATGCGCCAGGCGTGGCGCAGGTGGTCGATCAACGACTGGGCTTTGTACTGCACCAGCACATACAGCGAGTAGATCCCCGAATTGACGAAGTTGCTGAGCACGAAGTCGACGATGCGGTACTTGCCGCCGAAGGGGACCGCCGGTTTGCTGCGGTCGCGCGTGAGCGGAAAGAGGCGCTCTCCTTTTCCGCCGGCGAGGATGAACGCGAGGACGCGGGGACGGGTGAGCATGCGC
>JBOGSD010000059.1:0-12505 GCA_050695215.1 bacterium | reverse complement strand
GTCCAGGGCGCCTCGGCCATCGGCGCCGCCGCTACGGCGGGAGGGGGCGGGGGGTTCTGCCGTCCGCGCAGCCCGTCCATCAGGATCTGGGCCACCTCGGGGCGCGTAAACTCCGCCGGCAGCATCTCCCCCGCCTCCAGCATGCGGCGGACCTGCGTGCCCGAGAACACTACGTGGAAGGAGGGATCGTGCGGACAGGTCTTGCTGCTGACGATGCCGCCGCACTTCCGGCAGTAGAAGGTGTTGTCGAAGAACAGCGGCATGATGCCCAAGTCGCCGGGGGCGAAGTCGGAGAAGATGCGCTGCGCGTCCGTAGGCGCGTAGAAGTTGCCCACGCCGGCGTGGTCCCGACCCACGATGAAGTGGGTGCAGCCATAGTTCTTCCGGCAGATCGCGTGGAAGATGGCCTCGCGCGGCCCGGCGTAGCGCATCGCCGCCGGGAAGACGCCCAGGATCACCCGCTCCGGTGGGTAGTAATCCCGCAGCAGCGCCTGGTAGCTGGCCATCCGCACGTCCGCGGGGATGTCGTCCGCCTTCGTCTCCCCCACCAGCGGGTGCAGGAAGAGGCCGTCCGTGATTTCCAGCGCCGTCTTCTGGATGTACTCGTGCGCCCGGTGGATGGGGTTGCGGGTCTGGAAGCCGACCACCGTCTGCCACCCGCGCGACGCGAACATCCGGCGCGCCTGCGCCGGGGTGTGGCGAAATTCGGCGAAGGGGCCCTCGCCGCCATGCTCCAACAGCCAGATCTCCCCGCCCAGGAGGACGTCACCCTGGGCAAACACCCTGGCCACGCCGGGGTGGCGCTCTTCGGCGGTCCCGTAGACCCGCCGCGCCTCCCGCTCCCTGTCGTAGGGAAACTTCTCCGCCAGCTGCAAGACCCCCAGGATGGCGGGGCCGTCCTCCCCGTCCCGGGGGACGGTCAAGGCGATCTCCTGCCCCTCCTCGAGCCCATCGGCCTCGTTCCGTGTCACGGGCAGGGTGACCGGCAGGGACCAGACAAGGCCCGAGGTCAGCCGCATCTCCTCGACGACGCGCTCGTAGTCGGCCCGCGTGAGAAACCCGCTGAGGGGACTGAAGGCGCCCAGGGCGATGAGCTCCAGGTCGGAGGCTGCCATGGGAGAGAGGGTGACCCGCGGCATCCGGCGGGCTTCGAGCGCCATGGCCTCGCGCAGCGTCCCCCGCAGGACGCGGTCCACCAGCGTGCCTCCGTGGGGGATGGCATTGCCCATGGCCGTCTTCACTATTCTCTCACCTCGGCGGATGGAGCCCTGACCTCACAGCGCGGCCCCGCAGGCCTCTGTCAGCCCCGGAAGCCTCCCCAAGGCGTTCGGATGGGGGTTAGGCAGGGATTACCAGCAGTCTACGAAGAGGAGCGCGCCCCGTCGATATGTCAAATGGCGGAACCTCTTTCCACAAAAGGTAGATCCGGCCTGCACCAACGACAGACACGTCCAAACGTCGGACCGGAGAGACCTGAGGCCAGCCTGGCGAGCCTATTCGATGAGGCCTTTCCGCAGGACGTAGGCCACAGCCTGCGTGCGGTTGCGGGCGTCCAGTTTGCGGAGAATGTGGCGGATGTGGGTCTTGACGGTCCCCTCGGCGACGACGAACTTGGCCGCGATCTCTCGGTCGGTACTGCCTTTGGCCAGCTCGATCAGGATGTCCAGTTCCCGCGCGGTCAGTCCTTCCGACTCCAAGCGCATCCGGGCGCGCTGTTCCCGGGTGAGGTGCATCAACCGCTCGATCAGTTTCCGCGTGATCTCGGGGTGGAAGAAGGCCCGCCCGTTGCAGACCGACCGCAGGGCGGCTGTGAGGTTGGCGATGGGAATGTCCTTCAGGATGTAGCCGGTCGCCCCCGCCTCGATCGCTTGAAGTGCTTTGACGTCGTCCAGCCGGTCGGTCATGACGATGATCTCGACGTCCTGATTGACTTCCTTGATGCCTCGGATGGCCGAGAGGCTGTCGCCGTCCGGCATATCCTGGTCCAGCAGCAGCACGTCCGGCACGAGTTCCTGGGCCATCCGCACCGCTTCGTCGACTCTGGCGACCTCCCCCACGATCTCTACATCGTCCACGACGCTGAGGAGGGCGCGAATCCCGTGGCGGATCAGCGTCAGGTCGTCGGCCACCAGGACGCGGACCTGCTTCACGAGTCCATCCTGGGCGCCCCAGCGGGTGCCAGACGCAGAACCATGCTCGCGATCCTCTCCCCGTCGCGCGAGGACCATCGCCCACCCAACCCCCACAGCGTCTCTTTCGCTTTTATCCTGCCGGGGTGCGATGGAAACACTTGGCTATCCACTCTTCGCCTCCCTGCCTGCGAGCCCCATGGTAGCAAGCACATGCGGCTGAAAAGCACACCCCGCGCCGAGGATGAGAACGAGGCCGGGATCGACTCACCCCTCGTATGCCCGATCACCCGCAGGTTTAGGCCCCCCCGAGGGAGATTTGCGCCGGGGTCCCCCCATACAACGGCGGGGCGCCGCGGGAGGTTGCGTTCGCTGGCCAGAGACTCGTTAGACGCGTACAATGAAGGCACAGAAAGCCATTAATGCGCGATCAATACGGGCGGGACCTCAACGACCTGCGGATCTCTTTGACCGACCGCTGCAACTTGCGGTGCGTCTATTGCATGCCGGCGGAGGGGATCGATTTCCGGGCCCCGGAAGAGCTGCTGGCAGACCACGAACTGCTGTTGCTGGTGCGCGTCGCCGCCGAGCTGGGTGTACGGAGGATCCGCCTCACCGGGGGCGAGCCGACGGTCCGACCGTCCATCGTCGAGCTGGTGGAAGCGATCGCCGCTACTCCCGGCATCGAGGACGTCGCCCTGACCACCAACGGCCTGCTCTTGGAGACCCTCGCTGCGCCTCTCGCCCGGGCCGGCCTGCGCCGCGTTAACATCAGCCTGGATACCCTCGAGGCCGGGAAGTTTGCGCGCATTACCCGGGGGGGACGTCTCGACCGCGTGCTCGCGGGCATCGCCGCCTCAGAGGCGGCAGGTCTGGCTCCCGTCAAACTGAACACCGTCGTCGTCCGGGGGTTCAACGAGGAGGACGTGGTCGACCTGGCCCGGCTCACGCTCAACCGCCCCTGGGAGGTCCGTTTCATCGAAGTGATGCCTTTCGGCGTCGTCGCCGACGTGGCCGACGCCGGCATCGTGCCCAGCGATGAGACGATGGCACGGATCGAGGCCGCGCTGGGCCAGCTGACCCCCCTCGATCTCTCCGGCGGCGACCCCGCCCGCACCTACCGCGCCCCCGGCGCGTCTGGGACCCTCGGCTTCATCAGCCCGGTGAGCCAGCCGTTCTGCAGCCGCTGCGGCCGCCTCCGCCTCACCGCCGACGGCCGGCTGCGCCTCTGCCTACTCCGTGACGACGAAGTGGATTTGCTGACCCCGCTCCGCCAGGGGGTGTCGTACGGCGAGCTCAAGGAGATCTTTGCCGCGGGCGCCTACCGCCGACCGTTCGGCCACGCCCTGGCCGAACGGTTGTTCCCTGAGAAGCGCGTCATGATCCAGATCGGCGGCTAGAAGGGCCGGCGGGGCATCTCAAGCGTTTCGTGGTCGTTTCAGTCGAAACGCGGAGATGCCCCGCCGGCCCTTAATCGTCTTCTGGATCTAGCAGCTCTTCTTCCTCAGGCTCGAAAGGTTCCCCACAGCGAGGGCACACGACGGGTTCGTCGTCGGCAGGCGCCACCAGCAAGATCTGATTGTGACAGCGGGGGCAGACGACGCGGTAGATCGGGGCTTTACTCTTCTTCGCCTTCGAGGTTCCGTTCGAGCTTGCGTTTCACGCGCTGCAGAGCGTTGTCGATGGACTTGACGTGACGGTTGAGTTCGGTGGCCATCTCCTGGTAGGACTTGCCCTCCAGGTAGGCGGTGAGCACCTTGTGCTCCAGGTCGGAGAGGTTCCGCCGGATGCGTTCGCGCATCGTGTTGGAGGCTTCCTGGTTGATCACCAGTTCCTCCGGATCGCTGACTTTGATGCTGCTGATCACGTCTAAGAGTGTCCGGTCCGAGTCTTCGTCGTAGATCGGCTTGTTCAGCGAGATGTACGAGTTGAGCGGAATGTGCTTCTGCCGGGTGGCGGTCTTGATCGCCGTGATGATCTGCCGCGTGATGCACAGTTCGGCGAAGGCCCGGAACGAGGAGAGCTTGTCCGCGCGAAAGTCGCGGATGGCCTTGTAGAGCCCGATCATGCCTTCTTGAATGATGTCTTCGCGGTCGGCGCCGATTAAGAAGTAGGCCTTGGCTTTGACGCGAACGAAGTTGCGGTACTTGCCGATGAGGAATTCCGCGGCGAGGCTGTCGCCGTCTTTGGCGGACCTGACGAGATCTTCATCCGGCATGTCGTGGTACGTCAGGCCCTCTCGCCTCGCCAGCGCCACGCGGTTCCCTCCAACCCGAGACCGCACCTTACGCTCTCCGTTGCACTGGCGCGGCACTCGCAAAAAGTATACGAACGGTGCACTGGACCGTCAAGCGAATTGTCCGAGTCTCCATCGCCGCTGCGGCCATCATGGCGCACCGTGCCCTCACGGCGTGGACGCGGCCGGGCCGCTCACCGCTTTTGTGCCGACGCGAATGGTGCGCGGGAGCGGCTGGTAGAAACTGCGCCCGATCAATTCGCGTTTGACCTCGACGCCCTCGCGCTCGACGACGCGATACGTCTGCACCCGGAATCCCGGTTTGGGCGGATCGATCACGCTGGTCCCCGCGGCGAGCTCCGGATCCTTGCGCGTCACCGTGCCCTCTGGCGGAGGGACGACCCGGCGATCCGTCACGACGATCGCGACCGGGTGCGCCGCCGCCGCCGCGCCGTAGAGCGTGATGGTGAGGCGCAGCCCGCGCACGCTGCTCCACAGCAGCAGGGGGGAGCCCGTCGTGTTGCGAAAGCGCAGATCGATCGCCCCGTAGACGACGGTGGCGTCGCGGCCGATCGGCAGGTACGCGACCGGGCGGGAATGGTTGGCGCGTTCCAGGATGGGCAGATCGGCGAGGAGGGCCACGTTGAAGAGGGTCGAGCTGACCTGACAGACCCCGCCGCCATCTCCCGGCACCAGGATGTTGTTGAGGATCACCGGGGCCGGCCGGTACCCCAGGTCCGGGGTGCGCGGACCGACGCTGCCGTTGAAGGAGAAGACCTCGCCCGGCATGACGATCACGCCATCCAGCTTCGACGCCGCCAGCACGATGTTGTGGTTGCGGTTGGGGACGTTGACGAAGCGCGTGGAATAGCCGGACAACCGCGTCGTCATGGACAGCGCCGCCTCGGTCCCGAGACGGGGCCGCGTCACCGCCACGACCGCCTCCACCATGGACTGGCCCGACAGCAGGGCCTCGCGGATGCGGGCCGCCGTGGCCTCCACATCGAGGGCGCGGCCGTCGACGGACGGGGCGGTGAGAACGACCTCCCCGTCGACGACGCTCACCCGAGCGTCACGCGGCTCGCCGGCCACCATCCTCGCCAGTGCGGCGGTGTAGGAACGGATGCGCCCATCGTCCTGGACGAAGCGCAGCGGGACATCGATCCCCCCCCGCAGCCGCCAGCGCGTGCGCAGCCGCCGCAGGAGGTGAGATTCGCGGCCCAGGTCGTAGGCGGCGGTCACGGCTTCTTCGTACTCCGCCCGCACGCCGAGATCGGCCAGGCTAGGTTGCGCCAGCGGCCCCCCGGCGCGCACGTCCAGAGTGCGGGCGAGCCGCGCCGCCACCGCCGCCTCGAGGCGTATGCGGGCCTGCTGGGGAGTGAGGTCTCCCACGGGGACCGCGGTGATCGTCACCCCGGGGAAGATGCGCCCGCGGTGGGCGGCCGCGTCGCGGGACACCGCCACGGTAAAGCCCGCCGCGGCGACCAGGAGCAACGCCAGGAGCAGGAGTGCGGCCCGCCTCACCGGCGCGCTCCCTCGCGCTGCCGCCGTCCGATCTCAAAGAGCAGCACGGCCGCGGCCGTCGCCGCGTTCAGCGATGCCACGCGGCCGCGCATCGGGATGCGCACCAGGTGGTCGCAGGACTCCCGGACCAGCCGGGAGAGCCCGCGGCCTTCGCCGCCGATGACCACGGCCAGGGGCGGGACCAGGTCGGTGGCGTAGAAGTCTGCCCCGGCGAGGTCGGCACCCAGGACCCAGAGACCGGCCCGCTTGAGATCGTTGATCGTGCGCGTCAGGTTCGTCACCACCGCCACCGGGAGATGCTCCATCGCTCCCGCCGAGGCCCGGGCCACCGCGGGGGTCAGACCGCTGGCGCGGCGCGCCGGCAGGATGAGCCCGTGCGCTCCCGCCGCCTCCGCCACCCGGATGATCGCCCCCACGTTCTGCGGATCTTCCATACCGTCCAGGAGGACGACGAGCGCGGGCTCTCCCCGTGCGCGGGCAGCCGCCAGGAGCTCTTCCGGCTCCACCGTGGGGCGCGCACCCGCCAGGGCGATCACCCCCTGATGCGCCCGCGTGTGGGCCATCCGGTCGAGCCACCGCGGGTCGACTTCCTGAACGCTCACCCGGCGCCGCCGCGCCAGGAGCACGATCTCCGCCAGCGCTCCGCCCGTGCGGGGCGTACGTGCCACCAGCACCTTGCGGATCGGCCGTCCACTGGCCAGCGCCTCCCGCACCGGGTGGCGCCCCTCGATCTGTTCCATCGCTCTCTATACCCCGTTACGGGGACGGCGGACTCCCGCCACTCCCCTTCCGTGGGCCTCCGTCCCCGGCGGATCCGGCCGGCCGCCACCGCGCCCCTCCCGGGAGATCTTCTACAATGATCCCCAGGTCGGCGAGACGCGCGCGCACGCGGTCTGCCAGGGCGTAGGCCCGCCGCTCCCGGGCACGCTGCCGCCCGGCGAGGAGGGCGGCGATCAGACCCTCGGCGCCCTCCGCCGCGGCGCCGTCGCCATCCCCGAAGAGGTCGGCCGCCTCCCGGCCCGACTCCACGAGGAGCGCCCGCAGGCCCGGGGCGAGATCGTCGCGCAGACCGGGACGCGCCAGCGCCAGACCCAGAACCCAGGCCAGTTCCCGCAGCGTGTCGGTGGCCGCCCACAGCCCCGCCCGCCCGTTCACACCACCCTTGGCGACGGCATCCGCCACTTTGTTGATCTCGCCGGCCAGGACGTAGAGCGCCGCCAACGCCTGGGGCGTGTTGAAGTCGTCGTCCATCGCCGCTGCAAAGGCCGTCCGCGCCGTCCGCGTGGCCTCGGACAGGCCGGCGTCCTCCTGATCGCTGTTGCGGGCGATCGCATCCTCCGCATTGGCCAGCGCGGTGCGCAGCCGGACCAGGCCGCGTGCCGCGGCCGCCACCGCCTCTTCCGTCCAGCGCAGGGGGGTGCGGTAGTGGGCGCTGAGATAGAACACGCGGATCGCATCCGGCTCGTACCGGGCCAGCGCGTCGGCCAGCGACACGAAGTTTCCCAGCGAGCGCGTCATCTTGGCGTCCCCGGCGGGCGGCTTCATCAAGGCGTTGTGCAGCCAGTAGCGGACGAAGGGCGCCCGGCCGGTGTAGGCCTCGGACTGCGCGATCTCGTTCTCGTGATGGGGGAAGATGACGTCCTCGCCGCCGCCGTGAATGTCGATCTGCTCTCCCAGATCGGCCAGGTTCATCGCCGAGCATTCAATGTGCCAACCCGGCCGGCCCTCTCCCCACGGGCTGGACCAAGACGGCTCCCCCGGTTTGCCGGCTTTCCAAAGCGCAAAATCCATGGGATGCTCCTTGCGCGGGTCGGGCTCGATGCGCGCGCCGGCCTGCATCTCGTCCAGGGAGCGTCCGGAGAGGCGCAGGTACGATGGGAACGAGGTGACCCGGAAATAGACGTCGCCGTCGACGCGATAGGCGTACCCCTGCCCCAGCAACCCCTCGATGATCTCGATGATCCGGGGGATGACCTCGGAGGCGCGCGGGTAGGCGTGGGCGCGGCGGACGCCGAGGGCATCCATCTCCCGCAGGAACCGCTCGCTGTACTCGCCGGCGATGTCGAAGATGGTCCGTCCTTCGGCGGCGGCGCGGTCGATGATCTTATCCTCGATGTCCGTGAAATTCTGGACGTGGCGCACCCGGAACCCTTTGTACTCCAGATAGCGGCGGACGACATCGAAAAACGCGTAGCTGAACCCGTGGCCCACGTGCGCCGGCCCGTGCAGGTTGGGGCCGCAGACGTACAGGCGCACCGCCCCCTCCTCGAGCGTCTCGAAGGGTTCCTCGCGCCTGGTCAGGGTATTGTGGATGGTCAGAATGGCCGCGTCACCTCGATCGCGTCCAGTTCGGCGGTCAGTTCCCAGGTCACGTGCAGGCGCAGCGTCCAGGGATCCATCTGCCGGATGCGGCGCAGGTCGAAGCACCCGCGGTCGGTGATCACCCGGTAGTAGAGCGCGTCCTGCTCCCGTCGGACCTCGGCCACGGCCGTGATGTGGTGGAAGTCGCTGCCCCGCCAGAAGCCGGCCAGCCCGCGCGCGCCGGGGCCGGAGCGTTCCACCGCCACCGCGTCCCGGAGGGCCGCCCGCTCCACGAAGAGCAGGCGCGGGTCCTCCCGCGCCCGGTCCACCCGGCGGCGATAGCGCCGGGCTTGCTGCGCTTTGCGCAGGCGCACCTCTTTCCGTCTCATCTCACCCGCTCCGCCGCCGGATCGTCACGACCGCTTGGGCGGCGATGCCCTCTCCCCGCCCGATCGCGCCGAGTCCTTCCGTGGTCGTCGCCTTCAGGCCCACCGCCCCTTCGGGAATGACCAGCGCGGCGGCGATGACGCGGCGCATGGCGGGAACGTGCGGCCCGAGACGGGGGGCTTCCGCCAGGATGACGACGTCCACCTGCGCCGCCACGAACCCGGCCTGGTGGATCTTCTCCACCGCCGCTTCCAGCAACACGCGGCTGTCGGCGCCCCGGTAGGTGGGATCGTCCGCCGGGAAGTGGTGGCCGATGTCGTCCAGCCCCGCGGCGCCGAAGAGACCGTCGATCACGGCGTGGAGGACCGCGTCGGCGTCGGAGTGGCCGCCCAGCCCTCGCCCAAAGGGAATCTCCACGCCGCCCAGGATGAGCCGTCGGCCGGGGACGAGCCGGTGCACGTCATAGCCCAGCCCGGTCCGGCGCTCTTCCGGCGCCGCGCGCAGCAGCGCCTCGGCGATCGCCAGATCCTCCGGCGTCGTGATCTTCAGGTTGGTCCCCTCCCCTTCCACCACGCGGACCACGCCCCCGATGGCCTCGACGAGCGCCGCGTCGTCGGTGGCGCGGAGGCCGCGCGCTCGGGCGGCGGCGTGCGCCTCCGCCAGCAGCGTGCGGCGAAAGGCCTGGGGGGTCTGGGTCAGCCAGATCGACTCCCGGTCGAGCGTCCCGGTGACGGTTCCTCCGGCGGCGGCTTTCACCGTGTCGCGCGCGCGCAGCCCTGCCGTGGCCGCCCCGCTCTCCCGCGCTCCCAGCAGAACGCGGCGCACCAGCGCGGGGGTCGCCAGCGGACGGGCGGCGTCGTGGACCAACACCCACTCCAGCGGACCCGCCGCCTCCAACCCCGCGGCGACTGAATCCTGCCGTTCTGCGCCCCCACCGACCACCGCCGTGACTTTGGAGAACGCCGCGGCGACGGCCCGCGCCTCGTTGAGACGATCGGCTGGCGCCACGACCACCGCCGTGGTGACCTCCGCGGGGGTGAGGACCGCCGCCAGCGTCCGCTCGAGCAGCGGACGTCCGCCCAGGGGAAGAAAGGCTTTGGGGATGCCGCCGACGCGGCGACCCGCTCCGGCGGCGACGACAATGGCGACCGTAGAGTCCGGCGGGGGCGCGGGGGGGGCCGCCATGATGCCGACGGATCAGCGGCGGTGAACGGCCGACGACCCTGTCGGCACGTCCGCCTTGGGGCGGGCGAAGATCATGCGCCCGGCGACCGTCTGCAGGACGCTGGTGACCACCACGTCGGCGCTCTCCCCGATGTGCCGCTTCCCACCCTCGACCACCACCATCGTTCCATCGTCCAGGTAGCCGATGCCCTGTCCCGCTTCCTTGCCATCCTTGGTGACGAGGACGGTCAGTTCCTCGCCGGGGAGGTGGACGGTGCGCAGCGCCTGAGCGAGCTCGTTGACGTTGAGGACCCGCACGCCCTGCAGCTCGGCCACCTTGTTCAGATTGAAATCGTTCGTGACGATCCATCCCTCGACCGACCGGGCGTAGGCGATGAGCCGTTCGTCCACTCCCCCGCCCAGTCCCGCCGGATCGTCGACGATCCGCAGGTCCTGATATTCCTTTTGCAGCCGGTTCAGAATGTCCAACCCCCGCCGGCCCCGGGCCCGCCGCACCGCGTCAGCCGAATCGGCGATGCGCTGCAGTTCAGACAACACGGAGCGCGGCACCAAGAGGGGGCCTTCGACGAACCCGGTCCGGCAGATGTCCGCGATACGGCCGTCGATGATCACGCTCGTGTCCACGACCTTCGGCGCGCGCGCCCCGGGCGCCTCACCCGCGGAGGCGGCAGGCCGCCCCCCCTCCCCTTCGCCCAACCGGAAGAGCAGGCCGGTCACCTCCTCGCGGCGCTGCAGCGCCACGTGGATGCCCAGGTAGCCAAAGACCAGGGCCACTCCCCAGGCGACGTAAATACCCACAGAGGGAATGGTGCGCAGGAAGAACCCGAGCAGGACCGCGAGCAGCAGCCCCCCGGTCAGGCCGAGGACGCCGAGGGCGAGGTCGCGAAAGGAGAGGTGCGACAGACCCTGCAGCACCCAGGCCATCGAGCGCACGAAGAGACGCCACAGCCAGGGCGCCACCAACCATGCCACCAGCGCGCCGAGGACGACGAGCGCCACCCGCGCGCCGAGTTGGGGAAACCAGCGCGCGAGCAGAATAGCCAGTCGAAAACCGGCGACGGCCCCGAGGAGGCCGCCGGCCATCCTGATCAGCGTGCGCATAACAGGTCAAGTATAACACGCGTCCCCGAGCGACCCGAGGGGCGCGGAGCCGCGGTCCGCGCGCTTCTTGACAGTCTCGGCGAGCCGTTCCTATAATCGGCTCGCGTCTCCTGCCGGGGGAGCGTGTAGGCGTACGCTGCCGCTGCGCGAGGAGGCCCGTCGTGAAAGAGACCGATCTCGCCACCCTCCAGAATCTGGTCTCGCTGTACCTGATCCGGCACCGCAGTATCCTCGACGTTCAGAGCAAACTCAGCGAAACCACCGCGCGGATCTCGCGGGCGATGGCCCACGCCGTGGCCACCTGCGGCTGCGTCCAGATCCACGCCGAGCGCCAGCGCTTCCCCAGCGACGTCGGGCTGGGGGACGTGCGCGGTTTTCTCTCCACCCACCTGGAGGGGGAGCCCTGCGAGCGCTGCCGGGAGCACCTGGAAGACGAGATCGGCAGTACCCTCTTCTACCTGGCGGGCTTCTGCCACATCACCGGCTTGAACCTGGACGCCATCTTGCGCAAGGAGCGCGACCGCGTCTCCGCCCTCGGCGTCTACCACCTGACGTAACAGCGCCCTCTAAGGCTGGGGACCACACCGAGGAAACCGAACTACGGGATCACGGTTTCTCGGATGTGGTCCCCAGCCTTACGCGTGCAATCCCATCGGCAGGTGGGAGACGCCGAGGGCGGGCCCGCTTGTCTACCCCGGCTGAGGCCGGGATCTGACCCAAAACCGTGATCCAGTTCTTCGGTTTTGGGTCAGATGCCGGCCTCAGCCTACTCAGCCAAGTAGTACCGCCAACGCTTCGGCCACAGTGGCGACGGAGGTGACCTCGATGCCGTCGGGCCACTCGGCGCCATGTGCGCGCGGCGCCACGGCGCGCTCGAACCCCAGCCGCGCCGCTTCCCCGACGCGCCGCGCGGCCTGAGGCACCGCCCGCACCTCCCCCGCCAGGCCCACCTCCCCGATGATGACGGTGCCGGGATCGATAGGCCGGTCGCGGAAGGCCGAGGCGACCGCCGCGGCGACGCCGAGATCGGCGGCCGGATCCTCGACGGTCATGCCGCCGGTGACGCTGGCGTAGACATCGTGCCCCGCCAGGTGCAGCCCGGCCCGGCGTTCCAACACCGCCAGCAGCAGCAGGAGACGATTGTAGTCCACGCCCGCGGCGGTGCGGCGGGGCATGCCGAAGTGTGTCGGGGTGACCAGCGACTGGATTTCCAGCAGCAGCGGCCGCGTCCCCTCCAAGGCGCACACGACGGCGGCGCCCGAGGTCTCGGCGGGACGCTCCGCCAGGAAGGCCGCGGAGGGGTTGGGCACCTCCAACAGGCCGGCGGGGCCCATCTCGAAGACGCCAATCTCGTTGGTGGAGCCGAACCGGTTCTTGGTCGCCCGCAGGACGCGGTAGGCGTGGCGTCGGTCCCCTTCAAAATAGAGCACCGTGTCCACCAGATGCTCGAGGACGCGCGGCCCGGCCAGGGTGCCCTCCTTGGTGACGTGGCCGACGAGGAGGGTGCTGATCTCTTGCTCCTTGGCCAGGCGCAGCAGCGCCCCGGCGCATTCCCGCACCTGACCGACGCTGCCCGGTGCCGAGGGGACGTCAGGAAGGTAGACGGACTGGATGGAGTCGATCACGACCACGGCCGGCGCAC
>JBOGSD010000058.1:0-2720 GCA_050695215.1 bacterium | reverse complement strand
TGTACTCGTTCACTACATATGAGACACGGAGGGGTTGTTCTTAGGCATGATGCCGTGTTGTTGGAGGAATTGCAACGGGGTGAGGTAGCCGAGCGCCTGGTGGGGCCGGACGGTGTTGTAGATGCTTTCCCACTGGGCCAGCTCTTGGTTGAGCGCCTCCACGGTCCAGGAGCAGTCGGTCACCTCATAAAACTCCTCGGTGTGGGTCCGCTGCGCCCGCTCGACCGCGCCGTTGAGTTTGGGGCTCTTCGGGGGCAGCACGAACAGGCGGATCCCTCGGCGCTGGCACTCCGCTTCAAACGCCGCGAAGAACTCGGCGCCCCCATCCACCTGGCAGGCGCGGATGGGGAAGGGCATGCGCGCTTGCACGGTGTCCAGAAACTGCACGGCCAGGGCAGCGGTGGCCCGCCGGTGGGCTTCCAGGACATCCCAGCGCGAGACCACGTCGCGGGCGGTGAACTGTTTGAGGATGATCCCGGGCAGGGGGCGGAGATCGAGCGTGTCGAGCTGGACCAAGTCGCCCGGCCGCTGAGGGTGATACTCTTTCGGTTTCCGCATGGCGTAGGGGCGGTGGGGCCGCTGTCGGGTGGCCCCCAGAGCTCTCCGCTTCGGCTCGACGAGCCGCCCATGCTTTCGGAGGGAGGTGAGGATGCGCCCGACCGTGGACGCCGAGGTCACATGGCCCTGGGCCCGGAGCAGGATCACCAACTTATCCTTCCCCCAGCGGGGGTACGTCTCCCGCACCTGTTGCACAGCGGTGACGAGCTTCAGGGGCCACCGCGGGGCGCGCACGCGCCGCGGGCGCCGGGAGCGCGCTTTGAGCGAGGTGAGGTCGGTGGGATCAAAGCGGCGGCGCCACCGGTAGAGGGTGGCCCGGCTGACCCCGAAGGTCCGGCAGGCGAGCGGGACATCCCGGGTCTCCTGCCAGAGACTGAGCGCCCGGAGCCGATTCCGCTCCTTGGGCGCCAGCGCGACATGTCCATGCCGCGCGACCCAGTTGAACTGCCAGTTCAGGCCAAAGACACTCATGAGGGGTTCCTCCTTCCCCTTGGGAACCCCTCCCTTGTACCCTACTTTTGTCTCACATGTATCTGAACGAGTTCAGGGCCGATCACCCGCGCGGACGTCCGATCTGAAACTTTTGTCGCGAAGCGATGGCATCGAGGCCGGCGCGCGCGCGGGCAGCGGTTTCGGACGAGGGGTCGAGATCGAGCGCGTCGAGGAAGTGGTGGTGTGCCTGGGTCACGAGGCCGAGGGAATGCAATTGCACCGAGCCTGCCCCCACGTGCGCCTCGGCAGCGCCCGGTCCCTCCGGATAGTCGCGCAGGTGGCGTCGGTAGGCGGTGAGCGCGGCGCGCGGGTGGCCGTTCTGCTGCAACCAGTCGGCCAGCGCGAGCGAATCCTCCGGCTGGAGGACGCGCCGCGTCTGATCGGGGGCGAGGGTAAAATACACCTGTGCCGCCGTGGCGAAGTCGCCACGGGCAATCGCTCGGGCAAGGGATTGTGCGAGCGTCTCCCCGCTCTCGGCGGCAGCGGACACCGGCCGGTACTCGGGCGGGCGTCCGGTGACCTCTCGTCGGTTCCTCAGCCATGCGACGAGGAGTCCCGCCAGAAAGCCGCCGATGTGAGCGCCGTACGCCACCCCGCCCCCCGTGCCGCGCGTGATGAGAAAAGGGAGCAGGTTGTCTGCCAGCAGGTAGAGCCCGAGCACGATTCGGGCCGGTACCATGAACACATTCATGAAGAAGGGGAAGAACACGAACAAGAGCCGAACCGTATTGCGCGGAAACCAGACGAAATAGAAGCCGAGGACGCCTGAAATGGCGCCGGAGGCCCCGATCAGCGGCAGCGCCGACGTGGAGGCGAAGAGGGTGTGAAACAGCGTGGCCGCCACCCCGGTCGCCAGATACCAGAAGAGAAAGGGCAGGCGCCCCAGGCGCGTTTCGACGTTGTCGCCGTAGATCCACAGAAAGAGCATGTTGCCGAAGAGGTGCAGGAAGCCGCCGTGCAAGAACATCGCGGAGAAGAGGGTGACCGCGACCGGTGCCGCCGGTCGAAACCCGTATTGGAAGACGAAGAGATCGTACGCGGATACGTGGGAGAGAATCTCCTCCACCGGGACCCCGGCCGGCAGGATTCCCGTCACGAGGCGCACATACTCCCAGAGCGCCGGGTCGTTCGGGTCGGGTGCCTGCGCGCTGAGTGGCAGCGTGACGAGGAGATACACGGCACAGTTGGCGAGGATGAGGGCATACGTGATGAACGGTATCCCCCGCGGGTTGGGCGCATCACCGAGTGGAAGGATCATCGTGAGGGCTCCGCGAGGAACCGGTGGGGCCTGTCCCCGGGTGATCGATGACAGTTCCGAGAACGACTCGCGGCACTATATCCGATAGCTGCTCTCTGCCCCGGCGTGGGTCCATTCGGACTCAGCGACGCGCGGCTTTTCCGCGGTGGTGTCACCCATGCCAAGCGGCTTGCCCGCCGCGCGCCAGGCCGCCGTGCCGCCTTTGACGCTCGCCACCTGATCAATGCCCATCTGCACCAGGAACTGCGCTGCCCGGTATGAGCGCATCCCGCGCTGGCAGACGAGCATCACGGGTCGGTCACGCGGCACCTCGTCCAGACGGGATGCCAGGTCTGCCTGGGGCAGGCTCACCGCCCCGGGGACGTGCCCGTGCGCGTACTCCTCCGGCTCGCGGACATCCAGGACGACGGCG
>JBOGSD010000057.1:0-18051 GCA_050695215.1 bacterium | reverse complement strand
AAGTAGTCGATGTCGTCGTCGGTGAAGTGGGCGAAGCGCCCTTGCCGCAGCAGATAGTCGCGCACGGGCAGCCGCTTCGTCCGTTTCTCGGCGATCCCCTTGGTGCGGCCGTAGAGCTTGAGCTGGTGGTCCTCCACTTCGTAGAGCGGCCAGATCCCGCAGTTCACGGCCAGTTCGCCGAGTTCGTGGGAGAGCATCGGGTCGTAGTCCCAGCCTTTCGGGCAGGGGTCGAGGGAATGGACGAAGGTGGGACCGCCGATGGTGAGGGCCTTGCGCACGCGGTTCATCATCTCCACCGCGTACGAGGCGCAGACCGTCGCCACGTAGCGGCAAGACGGGTGCCCCGCCGCGAGCATCCCCGCGGTGTTCTTCTTCCACCGGTTGTGCAGGATGCGCTTGGCTTTCCCGGGCGGGCTGAAGGTGGTGTGAGCGCCCCAGGGAGTCATGCCGGAGAGCTGGATGTCGGTGTTGGCGTAGGACTCGTTGTCGTAGAGGAGGATCAAGAAGTTGTACTCGGTGTGCGTGAGCGCCGCGGAGATGGCCGAGAGCCCCATGTCCGCCCCTCCCCCGTCGCCGCAGAAGGCGATGACGTTGATCGGCTCCTCCTTGATCTTGCCCTTGCGCATCAGCGCGCGCAGGGCCGCGGCGGTCCCCAAGCCGGCGGAGCCGCTGCTGCCCAGCTGGGTGTGCATCCAGGGCACCACCCAGGACGTGCTGTAGTACGTCGTGTTGGCCACGTACATGCAGCCGGTGGACCCCAGCACGATGGTGCGCGGCCCGGAGGCCTTCACCATCAGTTTCATCACCAGCGCGGACTCGCACCCCTGGCACGTCCGGTGGCCGGAGGTGAAGTATTCCTCCAGGGGGACTTTCTTCACCCCCTTGAAGGGGTCCAGCTGCTGCGTCGGCAGGGTGGCGATGGCGTCGGCCATGGTCCTCTCCTCCTCTTTACGGCCAGTCGCTCTGCGACATGGCCGTCACCCCTCCTGCTATTGCCGGATGCCGATCCAGGTCGTCGTCTCGACGGGCTCGCCCGCGGCGGCGCGGCGGACCAGGTCGGTCATCTCGCGCACGTTGGGCACGGTCACCTCCCGGCCGCCCAGACCGCAGATGAAGGAGAGCAGCGGCGGGCGGGCCGGGGCGTTGTAGAGGGCGGCGCGGACCTCGTTGGCGAGCACGCCGCTGAAGTAGGGAGACCCGAAGGAGTAGTCGCGGTCGATCACTCCGACGCCCGCAAAGCGCGAGAGCGTGGCGGCGAGTTCGTCAGTCGGGAAGGGGCGGAACCAGCGCAGCCGGATGAATCCCACCCGGATCCCCTGGGCCCTCATCTGGCGGATGGCCACCTTCACCGGCATCGACAGCGTCCCCATCCCGAGGAGGACCACCTCGGCGTCCTCGGTCTGGTACTCCTCGAAGAACGGATTGCCGTAGGCGCGGCCGAAGATAGACTCGTGCTCGGCGTAGGCTTCTTTGATCACGTTCATTGCGCGCTTCATCGCCTCGTCGTTGTGCTTGCGCAGCTCCATCAACCAGTCCTCGTTCACCTGCGGCGCCACCGTGATCGGGTTGTCCGGGTGCAGCAGCAGGTCGCCGCGGTCATAGGGCGGCAGAAACTGGTCGACCCAGGACTGCGGCGGCACCTTGACCATGGATTGTGAGTGCGTGAGGAAGGCCCCATCGCAGCCGATGGCGCAGGGCAAGAAGACGCGGCGGTCCTCCGCCACCCGGTAGGCGATGAGGGCGACATCGAGGGCCTCCTGCGCGTTGTCCACCCAGACCAGCATCCAGCCCAGGTCGCGCACGGCGAGGGCGTCATTGTGCTCAACGCCGAAGGCGCCGGGGTCGTCGAGGGCGCGGTTGCCCACCATCGCCACCATGGGGATGCGCAGGGCCGGCGTGACGGTGAGCGCCTCGAAGGCGTACATCCAGCCCACGCCGCTGGACCCGCAGAAGACGCGCGCCCCCGCGGCGGAGGCGTGCTTGACGATCTCGAACTGGCTGTGCTCAGACTCGGCCACGATGTACTCGCAGTCCATCTCGCCGTTGGAGACCAGTTTGGCCACGTATTGCATGACGGTGTCATAGGGGCGGATAGGGTAGGCGGTGATGACGTCCACGTCCGCCAGCTTGCAGGCGACGGCGATCGCCTCGCTGCCGCTGATGAGTTCTTCCTTCTCCTGCGCCGGTGCCAGAACCGGCTCGACGACCTTGGCCATGATTTAGCCTCCCGCGCTCGCTTCGCCGACGTCGGTAATGACGTCCTCCGTGATCTCTTCTCCGCCTGGACCGCCCACGCCCGCCCGCACCATCTCCTTGATCTGCTCCTCGTACTGCCCGCGGAAGCGGAAGCCGTGGGAGCGGTCGGGGACGTGCTGGATCTTCTCCTTGACCCAGGCCTTGTAGCTCTCCTTGTTGTCCTTCCACATCGCCCACTGGCTGGCGTTGTCGGCGAAGGCAGACTCGTTGACCATCGTGATGCAGTGCTCCACCGGGCAGACCGCCTCGCAGACGCCGCACCCGCAGCACGAATCCATGTTGGCGTCGTAGAAGCCATCGGGCGTGACATCGAAGCAGGAGTCGGGACACTGCAGCCAGCAGAGCGTGCACTTGATGCAGGTGTCGAAGTCCACCACGGGCCGCATCGTCCGCGTGCTGAACTTCTTGAAGTAGGGATTGCGCTCGGGGCGCCACCCCCCCGTCGCGCCCGTCTCCGGGTCTTGGAAGCCCGCGCCCACGGCGATGCCGGGAATCGTCACGCCTTCCTTCATTTCCCACCACTTGGGCAGTTCAAACTCGAAGGGGGTGGTCGAGTCGCCCGTGCCGGGCGGCACGACCATGGTTTCGACCCGGTCGTAGGCCTTGCGCGCGGAGAGCACCTTGGCCTCGCTCTTCCACTCCTGGCGGATGGCCGCCTCGACCCCATCCAGGCTGAGGAGTTCGGGCAGCAGCCGCGCCATCGCGCCCAGGAGACGCACGTCGCTGTGGTCGTCCTTGTAGACCCACAGGCCGGAGAAGGAGGGGAGCCCCGGGACGATCGCCATGTGGTAGGGCTGATCCTTGGCGTGAGCCATCTTCACGAGGTCGTCGAAGGGCAGCATCGTCGTCACCAG
This sequence comes from bacterium, assembly GCA_050695215.1. GTDB lineage: Bacteria > Sysuimicrobiota > Sysuimicrobiia > Sysuimicrobiales > Humicultoraceae > JACQGZ01. Next base: position 14,941 of record JBOGSD010000057.1, on the reverse strand, counting down.
GACGAAACCGCCCGGCTTGGTCAGCCGGTTGATCGGCTGGAGACCGTACCAGGCCCAAGACTCGACGCCTTTGCAGAGGGTATCGTCCACAGCGATGGTGACGTCCACCGCCTTGGGTTCGTACTGCGCCATGCTGGACTGCAGCTCTTCCTCGGTGTCGGCGACGATGGCGAAGTTCTTGGCGGGGACGCCGTTGCGCTCCGGGCTGTCACCGTAGCGGCCGAAGGCGATGCCGGTCTTCCCCTGCTTGGTGGCCGCCAGGACGATCATCCGGCAGATATTCTTCGCCAGGTTCTTCTGGAAGATGCCCCTGTAGACGACCTCGATCGAATGCGTGGCCATCAGACGGTCCTCCTCTAGGTCCCCGCGACCTGCTGGTCGCGCTGCGCGACGTGCAGAATCTCGCCGATCTCTTTGAGGTGCTGCTCCATGGCACGCCCGGCGCCTTCGGCGTCGTGCCGCCGTATCGCGTCCAGGATGCGCCGGTGTCCCTCCAGTGACCGCTTCGGGCGCCCCCGCTCCTGCAGCGAGCGGGCGCGTTCCTCCCGGAGCAGATCCATCAGGACGCCGACGACCTTGAGGATCACCGGGTTGCGGGCGGTGGTCGCCAGGCGGAAATGGAAGGCCGTGTCCTCCTGAACGGCCAGCCGCCCCGCCGCGACCTCGCTGGCCTGACGGTCGAGGATGGCCTGCATGGCCCGGATGTCCTCCTTCGTCGCGTGCAGCGCCCCCCGCCGGGCAACGCCCGGCTCGATCAGTCGGCGCGCCTCCAGCAGGTCGGCCAGCAGGTCTTTCCGGGTCACGAGCACGGAGGCGAGCGGCGACACGAGGGAGTCGACGGTTAGCTCCCGGACGACCGTGCCTTCACCCTGCCGTGGCTCCACCAGCCCGGCGAGCTCGAGCACCCGGATGGCGTCGCGCACGGAACTGCGGCTGACGCCGAAGGCCTCGGCCAGTTCCCGCTCCGGCGGCAGGCGGTCGCCGGGGCGCAGCACCCCTTCGGCCATCTGCCGCTGGATCTGGGCGGCGACCCCTTCGTAGACCTTAGTGCGCCGCACGCGCTCAAAGCGGGAGGGAGCCAGGGCGGAGCTCAGGTTCTTGACCTCCCTACTCAGGAATGGTCTGGTGGTCTGATGACTGCCGATTCCACATCGCCCACCTCTTCTCCTGCCCGGGGGTACGGAGCGCGTTTACGGGGTCTTCGTGTCGAGGATCCTGATAGCGCGGTCGAAAATACGGCGGCGGAACTCGTCGCGCCGGGAAGGATCCGGTGGGCCGCCCGGACCGCCGGGCCCCCGTCTGGCGCCCTGACCGCCAGGCTGGCCGGAGCGCTCCCGGGCCTCCGCCCTCCGGCGCTCCAGCGCCGCCTTCTGATCAGCCGTCAGGATCGCGAAGGCCTCGTCGGCGATGGTCTGGGCGGCTTCGCGGTCGTCGGGGCGCATCTCCCGCAGGACGCGCAGCCAGGGCAAGAGCTTCGCTGCCTGTTCGGCGGTGAGTCCATGTTCCGGGTCGCGCTCCAGCGCGACGACGGCGAGGGCGATGCGAACGCCCGGATCGGCGACAGACCCAGGGGGGCTCTGGGCCTGCGGCTGCTGTCCCGCGGGGGCGCCGCCCCCCGAGCACCCCGCCAGCAGGAGCGCGAGCAGCACGGGTGCCGCGTGGGGCCGCATCATTCCGAGCGCAACGTGGGCCTCATCATTCCGAGCGCAACGCCTCAATGGGGTCGAGCCGCCCGGCCCGGTGCGCCGGGTAGAGCCCAAAGACGATCCCCACGATGACGGCAAACCCGAAGGAGAGCGCGACGGCCGCCGGCGTGATCAGCGTCGCCCATCCGGCCAGCCCCGTGACCAGGCGCGTCGCGCCCACGCCCAGGGCGACGCCGAGGAGGCCGCCGCTGACGCTGAGCGTGACCGCCTCGACCAGGAACTGGAAAAGGATGTCGCGCCGGGTCGCTCCCACCGCTTTGCGGATGCCGATCTCCCGCGTCCGCTCGGTGACGGAGACGAGCATGATGTTCATGATCCCAATCCCCCCGACGATCAACGACACGGCGGCGATGACGGCCAGCAGCACGGTGATCGTCCGGTTGACGCCCTGGAAGGCTTGCACGACGTCCGCTTGATTGCGGATCAGAAAGTCGGGCTCGCTCCCGTCGGCGATGCGGTGCCGGCCGAGCAGCAGGTCCTCCACCAGCCGCAGCACCGTCTCCATCTGCTCCGGCCCCCGCACCTTTACGTAGAGCGCCCGCACGTGGGTGACGCCAAAGAGCCGCTTCTGCGCGGTGGTCAACGGAATGAAGATAATATCGTCACGGTCGCTGAAGGCCGTCGAGCCCTTGCTCTCCATCACCCCGACGACGCGAAAGATCGCCCGGTTGATCCTGATGTCTCGCCCGACCGCGTCGCCGTCGGGGAACAGCGTGTCTTTGACGGTCTTCCCCAGGACGGCCACGCGCGCCCGGGAGAGCGTCTCCGCCTCACCGAAGAACGCCCCCTCGGCCGGTTCCCAATTGCGCACCTGCGGGAAGTTGGCCGTGACGCCGGAAACGTTCGTCGTATCGTTCCGCGAGCCGGCCACCACCTGCGCGCCGCGGTTGAACTCGACCGCGACCGCCTCCACCCCAGGGATGGCATCGGCGATGGCCTCGCCATCCTCCGCCTTCAGCGTCTGGGTGCTGCCCACGCCCTGCCCGACGCCCCCGGGGCTGCTCACCCGCCCCGGGATGACGGTGAGCAGGTTGGTGCCGAGGGCCGCGATCTGCTGGCGCGTGCTCTCGCGCGCCCCCGCGCCGATGCTGATCGTGGTGACGACGGCGGCGACGCCGATGATCACCCCCAGACCCGTCAGCACGGAGCGCAGCGGGTTGGAGAGCAGAGCCCGCAGGGCGATCCGCGCGCCGGCCCGGAACATCATCTCAGTGCGCTCCCGCCGGCGCGGGGCGCCGCAGATTGCGCTCGTCCCGCACGATCCGCCCGTCGCGGAACCGCACGATCCGTTTGGCGTGGGCGGCGACGTCGGGCTCGTGCGTCACCAGCACGATCGTGATCCCCTCCCGGTTGAGCGCCTCCATCAGCCCCATGATCTCCCCGCTGGTGGCCGTGTCCAGGTTCCCCGTCGGCTCGTCGGCCAGGATGACGCCCGGCCGCATCACCAGCGCCCGCGCGATCGCCACCCGCTGCTGTTCTCCTCCGGACAGCTGCGCGGGCAGGTGGTGGGCGCGCGCCGTCAGCCCGACGCGCTCCAGCACGGCCAGGGCGCGCGGCCGGTCGAAGCGGCCAGCGTAGATCATGGGCAGCTCCACGTTCTCAATGGCGGGGGTGCGCGGCAGCAGGTTGAAGGATTGGAAGACAAACCCCAGCCGCCGGTTGCGCAGCCCCGCCCGCTCGCGGTCAGAGAGCGAGGCCACGTCCCGTCCGTCGAAGAGGCAGCGGCCGGTGGTCGGCCGGTCGAGCAGCCCCAGCAGATTCAGACAGGTGGACTTGCCCGAGCCGGAGGGACCCATTACCGCGACGAATTCCCCCGGAGCGATCCGCAGGCTAACACCGCGCAGGGCGGGCACGTCCACCGTGCCCATGCGGTAGGTCTTGGTGACCCCCTCCAGTTCTAGATGCATCGGCTGACGCTCCGGCGCTAGGGGCCCTGTGGACGGGCCGGCGTGGGGCGGCGCTGGAACTGCGGGGCGAAGGGGTTCCGCGGCTGCTGCGCCGGGGCCGCGCCATCGCGGCGGGCTTCTCCCAGGTAGACGAACTCGCCTTCTCGCAGCCCTTCCAGGATCTCCACCATGCGGCCGTCCGTCCCGCCCACCCGGACCAGACGCGGGATCAGGCGTTCGCCGTTGGCGACCAGCACCGCGGTCTCCTGCCCGCCGCGCAGGGCCTCGCGGGGGATGAGCAGGACCGACTCCCGCCGCATCAGGATGAAGTCCGCCTCCACCGTCATGCCGAAGCGGAGGCGACGAGCGGGATCGGTGACTTCCACCGCCACCTCATACTGCACCACGTTGTTCACCGTCTGCGCGCTGGGCGAGATCGCGCGCACCCGGCCGGTGAAGTGTTCGCCCGCCAGCCCCTCGCTGCGCAGCTCCGCCGGGAGCCCCGGCCGGATCTGGACGATGTCCACCTCGTCGACCATCACGCTGGCCAGCAGCGGGCGATCGACGGCCAGCCTGAGGACGGCCGTGCCCCCCGCCGAGCCGCCGATGACGGTCTGTCCGACCTCGACCGAGCGCTCCACGACGACACCGGCGACGGGCGCGCGGATCCGCGTCTCGGCGAGGCGGGCTTGGGCGTTGGCCAGCGTGCTTTGCGCCTGAGCGACCTGCGCGCGCGCGGCGGCGATTTCCTCCCGGCGCACCGGATCGTCCAGCGCCCGCGCGCGGGCCTGCGCCAACCCCGCCTCCGCCTGCCGGACGGCGGCGCGGGCTTCGGTGATCTGCTCCGGCGTCGCGCCCGCCTTGACCAGGTTGAAACGCTCTACGGCGCCGCGGTGGCTGGCCCGCGCCTGGTCCAGGAGCGCTTTGGTCTGATCGAGCTGCTGCTGGGGGATGAAGCCGTCGCGGAAGAGCTGCTGGTTCCGCTCATGGTTCCGCTCCGCCAGCGCCACATCGGCCTCCGCGGCGCGCACCGCCGCCTCGGCCTGGCCCACCTCTTCGCGGCGTGCTCCGGCCAGTATGTGGGCCAGGCGGGCCGCCGCCGCGTCCAGGGTGGCCTGAGCCTGCCGAACCTGGGCCTCGTCTTGCGCTGCGGTAGCGCGGCTCTGAGCTTCCACCTGACGCAGCCTCGCGTCCGCACCCGCCACGCCGGCCCGGGCGCTGCGCACCGCCGCGTCGGCGTCGGGATCCGCGATCTGCACCAGGACCTGACCCTGCGTGACCCGCTCTCCCTCGGCGACCAGCACCGCCTGGACGACCCCTGTGGCGCGCGAGCGCACGTCGACCTCGGCGATCGGACGGATGGAGCCGGAGGCCGAGACAGAGACGACCAGATCCCCGCGCGTGACCGCCGCCGTTCGCCAGCGCGGCGTCTCGCTCCGCGCGGCGTTGCGGCGGCTGACCAGCGCGTACGCGCCGCCCGCGGCCAGCACGATCACGATCAGCACAATCCACCAGCGCTTCATCCGGTGATTCACCTCAGGGCAGCACCGGGAGCGCCAGGGCGCGCCGCAGCGTCGCGGTGGTCGTCCACCGGTCGGCCGCGGCCTGGGCGAGGGCGACCTCAGCCGCCGTCAACTCGGTCTGCGCCGTTGTCACTTCCACGATCGTGCCCACGCCCGCGGCATACCGCCCCTGCGCGGCGTTGAATGCTTCGCGTGCGGCCAGCGCCGCGCGGCGCGCCGCCTCGACCTTGGCGATGGCGGAGAGCGCCTGGATCCGCGCCAGGGCCGCTTCCTGCTGGATCAGAAATCTGGTGCTCTCCAGCCGGGCGCGGGCCGCGTCCAGGTTCGCCCGCGCCGCCTCTACGGCCGCGGCGCGGCGTCCCCCGTCGAAGAACGGGATGGAGAGACCGATGCCCACCGACCAAGAGCCGGGGGTGCCGGTGGTGCTGCCGGTGCCGACCAGCACGTATCGTCCGTCGACCGTTGCCGTCACCCCGCCCTGGATCATGGCGATCGCCAGTCCCGCCTCGCTCGACCGCACGTCCGCTTCGGCGCGCCGGACCTCCGGCCGCTGCAGCGCCCGCTGCCGCGCGTCGGCCTCCGAGACCTCCAACGCCGGCGGATCGGGTGGCGCGACCACCTCGACCGTCGCGCCGGGCTGCAACCCCATCACCGTTCGCAACGCGCTGCGGCGGCTCTCCCCCTGCCCCCGTGCATCGATCAGATCGAACTCCGCGGTCGCCACGGACGATTCGGCGCGCAGGACGTCGGCGCGCGCCACCCGGCCGGCGCGGAAGTTCGCCTCCGCCGCCGCCAGCTGCGTTTTCGCCTGGGTCACCGCCTGCTCCCGGAGCACGACCAGACGATCGCCGGTGATCACCGCCATGTAGGCCTGCACCGTCTGGAGGGCGATGTCGGCAACGACCACCGCCAGCGCCTCCGCGGCCGCCTGTGCCTGCGCTTCGGCCTGGCGGATCTGCGCTTCCCGCAACCCGCCGTCGAACAGCAGGTACGTCACCCCGGCGCTGAGAGAGGCTGAGGGACTCGAGGACCCCAGGCTGCCGCTGGCGCTCACGCTCACCGAAGGCGCCAGGCCTGCCCGCGCCACCTTTACGGCCGCCTGGGCCGCGCGAAGCGCTGCACGGCTGGCGGCGATCTGCGGGTTGTGGTCTGCGGCGTATGCCACGGCGGCCGCCAGCGACGAGATGACGGGGGCGGGCTGAGCAGCCGCGGGCCTGATCAGCTGGAGCAGAAGCAGGGCCCAGAGAAACGGCGCAATCACGCGCATGTCAGGGTATCCCTCCTCCCACTGCGAAGGCCGGTGCGCTGCCGCGACATCCAGGACCTACGATCCTGCCAGTTCAACGAGCCGCGGCAGGACCTCGGTTCCACGGAGGGTCCCCAGTGTCCCCCGTGCCGCCTCCGCTTCGGTAAAACGGGGCAACCCGTCGCTGCCGCTGCCGGAGATGAGCAGGGGCACGGGGTCGGCGGAATGGGCGCGCAGCTCACACGGGGTGGCGTGGTCGGCGGTCACGGCCAGCAGCCAGCTCGCGGACCACTGCTCGCGCAGCGGCCCGAAGAACTCTGCGTCAATGCGCTCGATGCTGGCCGTCTTGGACGCGTAGTCGCCGTCATGTCCCGGTTCGTCCGGCCCCTTGAGATGCAGATAGAGGCCATCATAGCGGGGAAGCGCTGCAACGGCCTTCTCCGCCCAGGCGCGGTAGCCGGCCCCCGGCGGGATCTCCACGACGTCCATCCCGAGGAACCCGGCGATCCCCCGCTCCACCGGCATCTCCACCACGCAGGCCATGCGCACCCCGAAACGCTCGACCATCTTCGGCACCGCGGGCAGGTGGTCGCCGCCATCACGCACCAGGATGCCGTTGGCGGGCTGGTGGCCGGCGGCGCGCCGCCGCACGTTCACCTCGTGTTCCTCCATCACCTCGCGGCTCTTCCGGGTGAACTCGTTGACCAGTTCCGCCGCCACCCAGGCCTCGGCGCTGTCGTCCAGCGGCCGGCACTCCTCCACCTCGGTCCCCGCCACCGCCTTCGCCACCCCCAGGCCACCGACGCGGCCGTAGGCGGGATCGGTGTTGCTGATGGCGGCGGAGAGCCGTCCTTCCTTTGGATAGAAGACGACGGCGCAGCGGTGACCGATGGTGGCGTGGACGACGAACTCCGCTGAAGCGGCCGTCAGCCTGACCTGCGCGGTCACCGCCCGGGCCAGCGCGTCCGCCTCCGGCGAGGTCAGGTTGCGTCCCACGCGCCGGTCGACGATGCGCCGGCCGGCGCCCAGGGTGGTGAAGTTGCCGCGCAGGGCCAGGTCACCGTCCTTGAACGCGAGCCCGGCGCCGAGCGCTTCCAGCGGCCCCCGTCCGGCGTGGTAGGTATGCGGATCGTAGCCGAGCATTGCCATCACCGCGACGTCCGACTCGGGAGCGATTTCCGGCCCGACCGTCTGAACCAGACCGAGGCGGCCCGCTGCCGCCAGGTGATCGAGATGCGGCGTGCGGGCGGCCCCCAGAGGCGTGCGCCCGGCGAGGACCTCGCTCGGCCGGTCGCCGACGCCGTCGAGGATGACGTAGAGGATTTTCTTCATCTCGTTCGCGCCGATCGCAGTCGCTGCAGGAGGCCGCCGCTGAACGTACCAACGCAGACCAGTTCGGCGGGACCGGTCAGTCGGATACCCCAGGATCGATCGACCGCCACCTCGAGCCGCCCGCCGGGCATGCTGACGGTGACCGCGCGGTCGGCTAGTCCGCGCCGGACCGCCGCCGCCGCCACTGCGCACGCGCTTGTTCCGGAGGCCTGCGTCTCCCCCACACCGCGTTCCCAAATCAGGATCTCCAGGGCGCGGCGGCTGACGACCCGCGCCAGCTGGACATTGATCCGCCGCGGAAAGGCCGGGTGCGTCTCCAGGCGGGGGCCGAGGCGCCGCAGCGTCGCGGGGTCGAGGGCGTTCATGAAGACGACGCAATGGGGATTGCCGACGGAGAGAGCCGTCACCCGGAGGATCTCACCGTCCAGGATCAGCGGCTCGTCCACGATCTCGCGCCGTTCCCCCGCCGCCGGAATGTCCTCGCTGTGAAAGCTGGCCCGGCCGACGTCCACCGTGATCGCGGCCACGCGGCGCCCCCGCAGGTGCAGACGTGCCTGCGCCACACCCCCGAGCGTCTCGATGCTGAACTCTCGCTTCCGTGTATACGTGTGGTCGCGGAGGAACCGGGCGAGGATGCGCAACCCGTTGCCGCTCTTCTCCGCTTCGCTGCCGTCGGGGTTGAAAATGCGCACGCCGAAGTCGGCCACCTTCGAGGAGCGCAGGGCCAGGATGCCGTCAGAGCCGACGCCGGTATGCCGGTCGCAGATGGCCGAGATGGCCGCGGGGGTCAGCGCGAAAGAGAGGGCCCCCGGGTCGACGACGAGGTAATCGTTGCCCAACCCATGACCTTTGACGAACCAGTTGCGGGTGGGGCCCCCACTGGCCGGCGACCGCCGGATCGCGCGGCCGGACGAGCGCTTTCGGCGCCCGCCCGCGTTACCCGACCGTCGAACCATTCGGCTGGCGGACCCGGCGAAGGAGCCGCTGGGTCAGGTCGGCCGCCGCCACGATGGCCGCGACCATCGACTCCGCCCGCGCCACCCCTTTGCCGGCGATATCGAAGGCGGTGCCGTGATCCACTGAGGTGCGGATGAAGGGCAGCCCCAGGGTGACGCTGACCGAGCCGTGAAAGTCGACAGTCTTGGCCGCGATGTGCCCCTGGTCGTGGTAGAGGGAGAGGATGGCGTCGTAGCGTCCCTCCCGGCCCTGCGCGAAGACCGCGTCCGCCGGCACCGGGCCCTCGACCAGCAGGCCTCGACCCCGCGCCTCTGCGACGGCGGGGGCGATCTGCTCTTGATCTTCGACGCCGAGGGCTCCCCCTTCGCCGGCGTGCGGGTTGAGCGCCGCGACGGCGATCTTCGGCCGGCCGACGCCGATGGCCCGCAGCGCTTCGTCGATGCGCGGCAGCATGGCCACGATCCGCTCGCGCGTCACCCGCTCCACCGCGTCGCGCAGCGAGAGATGGCGTGTCAAGAAGAAGATCCGCAGTTTCCCCACCAGGAACATCGTGAGCGGATCGGGCTGGCCGGTGAGAGCGCCGAGCATCTCGGTGTGCCCGGGGTAGCGATATCCGGCGCGCCATAGGGCTTCCTTGCTGAGCGGCGCGGTGGCGAGACCGTCGAGGCGCCCGGCCAGGACCTCCTGCGTGCCGCGCTCGATGTACTGGCCCGCAGCGGCGCCCGCGGTGGCCTGCACCTTGCCCCACCGCAGCCGGTGGTCGACGTTGGCGAGATCGATCAGACGGGGCGATCCCTCCGGCTGGAACGCGACCGGCACGCCGGTGACCTCCATCGCCCGCCGCAGCACCCATCCGTCGCCGATCACTACCAGGTCGGCGGAGGCGCGCGACGCTTCGTCGGCGAGCGCGCGAACGACGATCTCCGGGCCGATCCCCGCCGGATCGCCGATCGTGATCCCGATCGCCGGCCGCCGCATCGGTCTTAGGTCCCCTCGCTCACGCCGGACTGCGCCGGCGAGCCGGCGCGCCGCAGCGCGGCCGTAATGAGGGTGTCAAGCAAAGTAGGAAAGGAGATGCCGGCCGCGCGCGCCGCCTGAGGGAGGAGGCTGACTTCGGTCATCCCCGGGATGGTGTTCACCTCCAGGACGATCACCTGCTCTCCCCGCACGAACATGTCCACCCGCGACATGTCCCGGCACCCGAGGACCTCGTGGGCCCGCAGGGCCATGGCCTGCGCCCGCTCCGTCAGGCCCCGGGAGAGCCGCGCCGGACAGATCTCCTCGCTGGCCCCCGGCGTGTACTTGGCCTCATAGGTGAAAAACTCCCGCTTGGGGACGATCTCAATGAGCGGGAGCGCCGCGGCGCGGCCGGTCTGCGGGTCGTCGAGCACGGGGCCGGTGATCTCGGTGCCGCTGATGTATTCCTCGATCAGCGCGAGGTCGTCGAACTCGAGGGCGCGCTCGATCCCGGGGCGCAGAGCATCAGGCGCGCGCACGATAGTCACGCCGATGCTGGAGCCCAACGCGTTGGGTTTGGCGACGCAGGGGTAGCCCAGCGTCGAGGCGATTTCCGCCGCCAGGGCCTCCCAGCCGTCATTGAGCCGCTGCCGGGCGACGCCGATCGTTGCCGGCACGGGGATGTCGTTGAAAGCGCAGAGCTGGCGGCTGCGCAGTTTGTCCATGGCCAGGGCGCTGGCCAGCACGCCCGAGCCGGTGTAAGGAACGCCGGCCAGTTCGAGCAGTCCCTGGACGGTCCCGTCCTCCCCGTAGGGCCCGTGCATGGCGATCAGCGCCACGTCGATCGGCCCCTGCGCCATGACGCGGTCGATACCGATGGCGTCGCCTCGGGCGAGGCGCCTCAGGGAGCCCGTGCTTTCCACTCCGCCCGCCCGCCCCGGTCCCGACTCAACGATCCCCGAGGCGAGCGCCTGCGGCGATGCCCGCGCCAGCATCCACTGTCCGTCCTGCATCACTTCGACGGGGAGGACTTCATAGCGCGTCGGATCGAGCGCCGCCATGATCTGCCGCCCGCTCCCGAGCGAGACCTCCCGCTCAGGGGACGGGCCGCCCATCAAGACCGCCACGCGCACGCGGATCACCCGGCCACCTCGTCCATGGTCGCCCGCCGCTCTGTCGCGTCGGCGGCGGCGGCCAGCCGTTCCCGCAGCAGAGCCACCGCGCCGTCCGAGAGCACGCTGGCGAAGGGGACCACGCGGACGCCGGGTGGGATGCGTCCGCGCAGCCGCTCGAGGACCTTCGGCGAAGCCAGGAGCACCTCGGCCTCCCGCAGCGCCTCGGCCAGCCCGACCTCCTCGGTCAGCGTGGCCGTGCGCAGCCGTGGGCGGCGGAGTCCGACGGCGCCAAGGGAGCGTGCTTTGCTGCGCACCCCTTCCTCGGTGGCACAGACCAGCGCCACGCGCGCCCGCCGCGGCAGCCGCGCCACTTCTTCCAATGTGCGGAAGTCCGGCAGCGCCACCAGACCCAGGACCTCCTGCTCCGGCGGCGCCAGCCGCTGCACCTCTTCGACGTGGAAGAAGGTCGTGATCAGGAGATCGCAGCCGCGCGCCGCGTGAGGCAGGCGGTCCAAGAGAATCGGACGCACGGCCGCGCCTACCTCCTGTTCGACGAGTCGCCGGAAGTAGGCCAGATCCGTCGTGTTACACTCGACGAAACCCAGCCGGAGCCGGTGGATCCTCGGGCGCGCGCGCATCGCCAGCAGGGTCTGCAGATCTGCGGGGGTGAGGGCGGCCCGCTCCGCCTCCCGCTGCAGCCGGTCGAGCAGCAGCCGGAGCGGCGGCGTCAGCGGGGAGCGCCGGCGCACGAAGGTCCCGCGCCGGCCGGCCGTCACGACGAAACCCTCCGCTTCCAGACGCCGGTATACCTGGGCCACGGTGTTGCGGTTGACCCGGAGGAAGGCGGCCAAGCGGCGCACCGGGGGGAGCCGGTCGCCCCGCCGCAGCTCTCCCGCCAGGATGCGATAGCGTAGCTGCGCCCGGAGCTGGTCCCCCGGCGTGGCACGGCGCTCACCGACGCGACGGGAGGGGGCAACAGCGCGGCGGGCCGGGCGGGCAGACTTTGACATAGCAACACTATGACAATTCAACGGAACGACCGGAAAATCCTCCGCGGGGTGATCTTCGACCTCTTCGGCACCCTCGTCGTGCCTGACCGGTTCGAGGAGCGGAACGTGGCGGCGTTGCTGGCGTGGGCGGCCGGACGGGGGCTGGCGGCGGGGGAGGAAGCAGCGGGACTCGTCGCGGAAGCGCGGGCCTGGATGTGGCGCGAGACTTATCGCACCGGCCGGCAGTACCTCTCCACCGAAGCGGTCGCGCGGGCGGGAGAGGAGCTGGGCTGGCCCTCCGATGCGGCCTTCCTCCGGGCCGCCGTCGACGCCTTTTTCGCCCTCGAGGTCGCGACGGCCCAGGCGTACCCGGACGCCCTCTCCTCGCTCGCCGCCCTGCGCGAGCTGGGCGGCCGTCTCGGCTTGATCTCCAACGCCTCCGACCACGGCCTCATCGACGGGGTGGTGAGGCGCCTGGGCTTCGCGCCGTTCCTGCACCCCGTCGTTTCCTCAGCGGGATTCCGCCGGATCAAGCCCGACGCGGCGATCTACCAGAGCGTACTGGACGCCTGGGGGATCTCCCCTGAAGAGGCGGCGATGGTGGGGGACAGTCTGGACGCCGACGTCGAAGGCGCGCAGGCGGTCGGGCTGCGGGCGATCCTGGTAACGATGGATCCTAACCCGAACAACCCCCGCCTGGCCGACCGTGTCCACCCTGATGCCACTGCCGCCTCGTTGGCGGAGGTCGCAGAGATTGTGATTCGGTGGATGCGAGGGTAAACTCTTTCCCCTCTTCCGCCGTCATGGGCAGTGCACAGACCATCCAGGGAGGCAGGCGAATGCTCGCATCCGTTTCGACCGGTCATCGACCCCCGAAAGCGTTGCGCCGCGCCGGCGTCGGTCTCGCAGTCCTGCTGGTGCTGGCCCCGGGGACCGTTTCCTTCGGCCAGACGCCCTTGCGGCTCATCGAGTTTGGTCTTCCCACCCCCAACGTACGCCCCCACTCCAGCGCCGCGGCGCCGGACGGGCGGGTCTACTTTGCGGAACTCGCGGCGAACAAACTGGGGGTCTTCGACCCCAGGACAGAGCGGTTCACCGAGTACCCTGTCCCCCTGCCCGCCTCGCAACCGCACGGCGTTTGCGTCGATCCCAAAACTGGCCTGGTGTACTTCACGCTGATCAACGGCAACCAGATCGCGCAGTTGAACCCGGTCAGCGGCCAGGTCCGCCTCTTCGACGTCCCCACGCCGAACAGCGGGCCGCACACTCCCTGGCCGGACAGGGAGGGCAACATCTACTTCACCGAGGCGCGGGCGGGGAAGATCGGCCGGCTCGAACCGGCCACCGGGTCAGCGAATACCCGCTGACGAGCCCGCGGGGCATTCCTTAGCGAATTTACGACCAGCCAGACCGTCCGTTACGATCCTCGGACCCGCGCGACGCAGGTCTTCAGGGTGCCGGGGCCGGCTACCGCCCAAGTCCGTTTTCTCACGGTGGCGCCCGACGGCAGCATCTGGTACGCGAACTTCGGGAACAGCAGGCTGGGACGGATCGGGCGGTGAGCGCCGCTCCCACGGCGCCGGGCGCCGGACCGTAGGAACCCGGTCTAGACGTTCAGCTCGCGCAGTACCCCCGTCACCATGTAGACGACGCGCTCGCCGATGTTGGTGATGTGATCGGCGGCGCGCTCCAAGTGCTGGGCGATCAGCACGAGTTCGAGGGCGCGGGGGACCGTTTCCGGGTCGCGGATCATGATCGCCAGCAGGTCTCGGAAGACCTGGCTGCGGAGTCTGTCGACCTCATCATCTTTGGCCGCCATGCGGGTGGCGCGATCGGCGTCGTGGGTGCGGAAGGCGCCCAACGCCTCACGCAGCATCTCCTGCACGAGTTCGTTCATCTTGGGGATGTCCACCAGCGGTTTGACCAGCGGGTCCCGACCGAGGCGATGGTGCGGAGGTCCCGGGCCATCGGCTGCTGCGTGGCCAGCAGTCGCATGCAGCGTACCTCCAGCTCCATGTACGGGTCAATGCTGGGCCAAGCTTGGGTCAAGGTCGCGCGAAGCTTCGGGGGGACGCAAGAGGGCGAGCACCTCCCGCGCAATGGCGTCCCGGGTCCGTCGGAAGGCCTCCAGCCGCTCGGCCCGCGATCCCTCAACCGCCGCCGGGTCGGAAAAACTCATGTGCACCAGCGCCCCGCCTCCCAGCCAGACCGGGCACTGTTCGGCGTCGCCGCAGAGCGTCACGACGAGATCGAAGCTCTGCCCTCGAAACGCGTCTACCGACTTCGAGTGCAGACCGGTGGGGCTCACGCCGACTTCGGACAGCACCTCTACCGCAAGCGGATGGACGTAGCCGGCGGGCGCGGAGCCGGCGGAGTAGGCCTCCCACCGCTCCCCCAGATGGTGCATCACCAGCGACTCCGCGATCTGGCTGCGCGCGGAGTTACCAGTACAGAGGAAGAGGACGCGCCCGCGCGCCGGCGCCACACCGCTCGCCCGCTCAGAAGTCGGCATCCTCAGCCTCCAGTTCAATCTGCATGTTGATCACGCCCACGAGGCGCAACGCCCGCCGCACCCCCTCGGCCATGGCCAGCAGCATCTCCGGCGTGATCTCCTCAAGACCCCGCAGCCTGACGACGGCCAGTTGCTGTGGCGCACCGCCGTCGGCGCATCTTGCCCGTGTCCCGCTCCGCCCGCTTCGCCGTCCCCGCCCATCCATCCTCAGCATCATCCAAACCGGCCCGTGATGTAGTCTTCAGTCCGTTTATCCTTCGGGTTCGTGAAGATCTGCTGCGTGGGGCCAAACTCGACTTAACTCCCCATCCAAGAAAAACCCCGTCTGTTCGGAGACGCGCGCCGCCTGCTGCATGTTGTGCGTGACGATGACGATGGTGACATCCTCCGCCAGTTCGCGCGCCAGTTCTTCGATGCGCAGCGTGCTGGCCGGGTCGAGGGCGGAGGCGGGCTCGTCCATGTCGCGGGCCACCGCATCGCCCTTGTGTTCGAGTTCGCGGATGCTCTGCCAGGCCTCTTCGGGATCGGTCTGCTTTTCCAGCGCGGCGAGGAGGGTTTCCGCCGCGGCGACGATCGCGCCGGTCAACTCGATGAGGAGGGCGAAGTCCCCCTCGGAGGCCGGCGGCGCCGGTGGGACCGGAAGTGTCTCCTGTTTGGAACGTCGTTCGCTCACGGACACCCGCCTCGGGCGTAGTGACGTCATGCTCTCACATCACCG
>JBOGSD010000056.1:0-18004 GCA_050695215.1 bacterium | reverse complement strand
ACGGCGTGATCACCGGCCACGGCAGGATCGATGGCCGGCCGGTGGTCGTCTTCTCCCAGGACTTCACCGTCCTGGGGGGATCGCTCGGCGAGGCGCACGCGCAGAAGATCGTCAAGGTCATCGATCTGGCGCTCACCAGCGGCCTGCCGGTCATCGGGCTGAGCGATTCCGGCGGAGCGCGGATTCAAGAAGGCGTGTACGCCCTCGGCGGCTATGCGGAGATCTTCCTGCGCAACACCCTGGCCTCCGGCGTGGTCCCGCAGATCTCCGTGATCATGGGCCCGTGCGCCGGCGGCGCCGTATACTCCACGGCGATCACCGACTTCGCGATCATGGTGCGGGGGACGTCTTACATGTACGTCACCGGCCCGACGGTGGTGAAGGCGGTGACCCGCGAGGAGGTCACGCACGAAGACCTGGGCGGGGCGGACGTGCACGCCGCCCGCAGCGGGGTGGCTCACTTCGTCAGCGAGGATGACGAGAGCGCCCTCGCCCTGGCGCGCGCGCTGTTAGGCTACCTGCCGCAGAACAACCTGGAGGACCCGCCCCGCATCGACGGCGGCGACGATCCGGCGCGCGCCGACCCCGAGCTGGACACGCTCGTGCCCGAGGAGCCCACCCGCCCCTACGACATGAGCGAGGTGATCCGCCGCGTCGCCGACCAGGGCTCGCTGCTCGAAGTGCACCGCGACTTCGCGCCCAACCTGCTCGTGGGCTTCGCCCGCCTGGGCGGCCGCCCGGTCGGCATCGTCGCGCAGCAGCCCCAGGTCCTCGCCGGCGTCCTCGACATCGACGCGGCCACCAAGGGCGCCCGCTTCATCCGCTGCTGCGACGCCTTCAACGTGCCGCTGGTCACGTTCGTCGACGTGCCCGGCTTCATGCCCGGGACGGCGCAGGAATCCGGCGGGATCATCCGGCACGGCGCGAAATTGCTCTACGCCTACTGCGAGGCCACCGTCCCCAAACTGTCGGTGATCACACGCAAGGCCTATGGCGGCGCCTACGACGTGATGAGCAGCAAACATGTCCGCGGGGATCTCAACTTGGCCTGGCCCACCGCGGAGGTGGCGGTGATGGGCCCGGAAGGCGCCATCGACATCATCTTCCGCCGCGAACTGGCCGCGGCGGAGGATCCCGAGGCGCGGCGTCGCGAGTTGATCGCCGAGTACCGCGACCGCTTCGCCAACCCGTACGTCGCCGCCGCCCGCGGCTACATCGACGATGTGATCGCACCCCGCCAGACCCGCCCTCGTCTCATTGCCGCGCTCGCGCTGCTCGCCGGTAAACGTCAGAGTCGGCCCAAGCGCAAGCATGGCAACATCCCCCTCTGAGACGCGCGCGCGGCGCTCCGTCGGGGAGAACCCACGAGGAGTCCTCGGGGTGGGGAAGAATACTCCCACGCGTTCCCCGACATCGCAGACCCGAGGGCCTGTGTGAGCCTGAAGCTCGAGCACATCGATCCA
Source organism: bacterium (assembly GCA_050695215.1). Lineage (GTDB taxonomy): Bacteria > Sysuimicrobiota > Sysuimicrobiia > Sysuimicrobiales > Humicultoraceae > JACQGZ01. Next base: position 16,541 of record JBOGSD010000056.1, on the reverse strand, counting down.
GCGGATCGCAAGTTCCGCGACTGGATGCGTCACTATCGGGAGGAGATCAACGGCGAATCTCCGCCCGACGAGTGGATCGACGCCTACCTGAAGGTGATCTTCAAAGACCAGGGATCGACGCGCCACATCTGGTGGGCGGTCGACGAGGGGAAGCGCGTCGGTTTCGCCATCGCCTCACTGCAGCGCGGGATGATGGACGGCAAGGGCCATGGCATGATCGCGGAGTTCTTTGTGTATCCGGAATACCGGCGGGAGGGCCATGGGCGCCGCGTCGCCGAAGCGGTGATCGAATTCTTGCGCGCCGCCGGCGCCGGAGAGGTCTACGCCGCCGTCGTGGCCGGCAACGTGCGGGGGCTCCGTTTCTGGGAGGCGTGCGGCTTTCAGCTGGCGCGCTACTCGCTGGTCCACCGGCCCGAGGCGCGGCGCGAGCTGGACGAGGAGGAGAAAGAGGACGAGGACGACGGCTTCTAGTCCGCGGTGACGCGCCTGCGCCGCCTCCTCATCGCTAATCGGGGGGAGATCGCGGTCCGCGTGATCCGGGCCGCCCGCTCCCTGGGCATCCGCCCCCTGGCCGTGTACGCGCCCTCCGATGCGGACGCCCCCCACGTCCGCCTGGCCGACGGGGCCTGGCCGCTTCCGGCCGACGCTCCCGCGGAATCCTACCTGCACATCGACCGCCTCCTGGACATCGCTCGATCGGCCGGAGCGGACGCGGTGCACCCCGGATACGGATTCCTGGCCGAGAACCCGGCCTTTGCCGCGGCCGCGGCCGCGGCCGGTCTCATCTTCGTGGGACCTCCGGAGGCGGTGCTCGCCCGTTGCGGCGACAAGGTGGCCGCGCGCGAAGCCATCGCCGCCGCCGGTGTGCCGGTCCTCCCCGGGACGGGTCCGGTCGAGACGCAGGACGCGCCGGCCGCCGCGGAGCGGCTCGGCTACCCGCTGCTGATCAAAGCGGTGGGCGGGGGCGGGGGCAAGGGCATTCATCTGGTCGAGGAGCCGGCCGCGCTCTCCGCCGCGCTGCGGCTGGCGCGGGGAGAGGCTGTCGCCGCCTTTGGCGATCCCCGCCTCTATCTCGAGAAATGGCTTGACGGCCCGCGCCATGTCGAGGTGCAGATCCTGGCGGACGCCTACGGCGCGATCGTCCACCTGGGAGAGCGGGAGTGCTCGGTGCAGCGGCGCCACCAGAAAGTGATCGAGGAGACGCCCTCACCCGCGGTCACCCCGGAAGTGCGGCGGCGGCTGGGCGCGGCCGCAGTGGCGGCCGCGCGCGCGGTCGGCTACGTCAACGCGGGCACCATCGAGTTTCTGCTGGAGGGCGACCGATTCTACTGCATCGAGGTCAACGCGCGGTTGCAGGTGGAGCATCCGGTGACGGAGCTGGTGACGGGGCTGGATCTTGTGGCCGCCCAACTGCGCATCGCCGCCGGCGACCCCCTGGAGCTCCGGCAGGATCAGGTCACGTGGCGCGGGCACGCGGTGGAGTGCCGGGTCGGCGCCGAGGATCCGCACCACGGGTTCTTTCCGTCCGTGGGCACGATCGAGGGCGTCCGCGAGCCGGGGGGGCCCGGCGTGCGCGTCGACAGCGGTCTGGCCCCGGGACTGCCGGTCTCCCGGCACTACGATCCGCTGCTGGCGAAGGTGATCGTCTGGGATCTGACCCGCCCGGCGGCGCTGGACCGCCTGGCTGCGGCGCTCGACGAGATGGCCGTGGCGGGGGTGCGGACCACGCTGCCGTTCCTGCGCTGGGCGGTGCGCGACCCGGCGTTCCGCTCCGGCGTCTACGACGTCCGCTTCACGGAACGGTGGGAGGCACGCCGCACCGATCCCGAGGCGGTGCTGCCCGCCGTCGTCGCCGCGGTCCTGTGGTCACGCGAGGCGCGCACCCGGCCGCCCCGTCCCCGCGTCATCGGCGCCACCGCGGCTGAGAGCGGGTGGCGGGAGGCCGCCCGGCGAGAATCCGTGGGGGACGCGGAGTGACCTATACCGTCCGCGGCGCCGGCCTGGTCTTCGAGGTCGACGTCATCGAAGTAGGGGGCGCCATCCGCGTCCGCGTCACGCCGGTTGGTGGTTCAGGGAAGGAGTATGATGTCGGGTGGGCCGCCTCGCTGGGCCGCTCGCATCGGACGCTGGAATGGGACGGCCGGCGGCGGTTGGTCGTCGTGGAACCGGAGGGGGACATCCTCGGGGTCACCCTCGGGATCGACCACCTCGACCTCCAGGTTGAGGCGGCGCGGCGGGGGCCCTCCCGCGGACGCGGCCAGGCCCACGCGGCGGAGACGGTGGACATTCGCGCGCCGATGCCGGGATTGGTCGTGGCCGTGGAGGTCGAGCCGGGGAAGTCCGTGGCGCCGGGCGCCACAATCGCGGTGATTGAGGCGATGAAGATGCAGATGGAACTCCGCGCTCCGGCCGCGGGGGTCGTCGCTCAGGTCAGGGCCGCGCCCGGGCAGGAGGTGGGGGCCGGCGACGTGATCGCCGTGCTGACCCCAGGCCATGCCGGACCGCCGGACCGATGACGGGGCAGGGCGGCCCGGACGCGCGCAAAGACGACCGCAAGGTCGTGTACACGCCGGCAGATGCCTCTGCCGATCCCCGTACGGAGATCGGTGCACCCGGCCTCGATCCGTTCACGCGGGGGATCTATCCAACGATGTACCGCGGACGGCTCTGGACGATGCGCCAGTACGCCGGGTACGCGACCGCCGAAGAGTCCAACCGCCGCTATCGCTACCTCCTCGCGCAGGGGCAGACGGGGCTGTCCGTGGCCTTCGATCTCCCCACCCAGATGGGCTACGATTCCGATCACCCCCTGGCGGAGGCCGAAGTGGGGAAGGTCGGGGTCGCCATCGACTCACTCGCCGACATGGAGATCCTTCTGGGAGGGATCCCGTTGGACCGGGTCTCCATCTCGATGACCATCAACGCCACGGCCATGATCCTGCTGGCCATGGTGGTGGCCGTCGCCGAACGACAGAGCGTGTCTATCGATCGGCTCGATGGGACGACGCAGAACGACATACTGAAGGAGTATATCGCTCGGGGGACCTACATCTATCCACCGGGTCCGTCCCTCCGCCTGGTCACCGACACGATGCGCTTCTGCACCGTGCGCCTGCCGAAGTGGAACCCTATCAGCATCAGCGGCTACCACATGCGGGAGGCGGGAGCGACGGCGGTCCAAGAGGTCGCCTTCACGCTGGCCGACGCACTGACCTATGTGCAGGCCGCCGTCGAGGAGGGGTTGGAGGTCGACCGGTTTGCCCCATCCGTGTCATTCTTCTTCGCCGCGCAGATGGACGTCTTGGAGGAAGTGGCCAAGTTCCGGGCGGCCCGGAGGCTGTGGGCCGGGCTGATGGAAGAGCGTTTCCACCCTCAGGATCCCCGCTCGCGGATGCTCCGCTTTCACACCCAGACGGCGGGCGCAGCCCTCACCGCCCAGCAGGCCGACAACAACGTGGCCCGCGTGGCGCTGCAGGCGCTGGCGGCGGTGTTGGGGGGGACCCAGTCGCTGCACACGAACGCGCGGGATGAGGCCCTCGCCCTGCCCACAGAAGAGGCGGCGCTGCAGGCGCTGCGCACGCAGCAGATCCTGGGGTTCGAGAGCGGCGTCGCCGACACCGTCGACCCGCTGGGAGGGTCCTACTATGTCGAGGCCCTCACCGATCGCATCGAAGCGGAGGCGCGCGATCTGATCCGCCAGGTGGAGGAGGCCGGCGGGATGCTCGCAGCGATCGAACGGGGGCTGCCCCAGCGCCTCATCGCCGAGTCCTCCTACCAGGAGGCGCGGGCGATCGAGTCGGGAGAGAAGGTCGTCGTCGGCGTCAACCGGTACACGGACCGGGAAACGGTCGCCCCGGCGCGGCTGCGCATCGATCCGGCGGTGGTCGAGCGGCAGACGCAGCGTCTGGCCCGCGTGCGGGCGCAGCGCGATGGCGCGGCCGTCGAGCGCGCGCTGGCCGGCCTGAGCGAGGCGGCCTCGGGATCGGGACCGATGATGGAGACGGTGCTCGAGGCGGTGTCGGCCTACGCCACGATCGGGGAGATCTGCGACGTGCTGCGCGCGGTCTTTGGCCGCTACCGCCCGGTCGCCCTGGTGTGAATCGCTCTCGCGCCATCCAGAGCGCGACGGACCTCGCGGCGGCCGTGCTGGAGGGATCGCCTCAGGCGGCGGCGCGGCTGATCACGCTCGTGGAGAACGGGGAGCAGGAGGGGCTCGACGCCCTGCGGACGCTCTACCCCCGCACCGGCCGGGCGCACTCGGTCGGCGTCACCGGGCCCCCCGGCGCCGGCAAGTCGACGCTGGTCGACGTCATGACCCGCCGCCTCCGCGGGGAGGGAAGCACGGTGGGCATCGTGGCGGTCGATCCCACCAGTCCCTTCACCGGCGGCGCGGTGCTGGGAGATCGCGTGCGCATGCAGGATCACGCCACCGACCCCGGCGTCTTCGTGCGGAGCATGGCCACCCGCGGGGCGCTGGGCGGACTCGCTCCCGCGACCGCAGACGTCATTCACATTCTGGACGCCCTCGGCTGCGGCATCATATTGGTCGAGACGGTCGGCGCGGGGCAGGGGGAGGTCGACGTGGCCGCGGCGGCCGATACCGTCATCGTGGTGACGGTCCCCGGCCTGGGCGACACCGTCCAGACGTTGAAGGCCGGCATCATGGAGATCGGCGACCTCTTCGTCGTGAACAAGGCTGACCGTCCCGAGGCCGACCGGACCGTCACGGAGATCAAGATGATGCTCGGCCTCTCCCCCGAGCGGGAATGGCGGCCGCCGGTGCTCACAACCGTGGCGGTGTCGGGCGAGGGCATCGAGGAGGTCCTCGCCGCGGTGCGGGCCCACCGCGCCCACCTCGAAGCCTCCGGGGGGCTCCGCCGGCGGCGGCGGGAGCGGCGTCGCGCCGAAGTGCTGCGGGCGGTGGAGGGGCGGATCCGGCAAGAGGTGTTGACCCGGGCGCAGGAGGGCGGGCTGTTTGAGGAGATTTTGGAGGCTGTGGCCGACGGCCGCCTCGACCCCCACTCGGCCGCGGAGCGCCTCACCCGAGGGTAAGTACGGCTGAAACCCGTCCCCGGCGGGTTGCCCGGCCCCTGGTCGATCTGCTATAGTCGCGGCGGTGAACCCTGGGGTGGATGGGAGCCTCAGGGTTCGACCTTTTGATAGGGAGGTAGCGGCATGAGGGGTGGCATGCCCTCACCGGCCTATGCCTCGGCGGACGCCTCCGTGGTCGTCCTGCCGGCGCCGGCCGGCGCAAGCAGCCGCTGGCTGGCTCTCCTCATCCTCGCCCTCACCGTCACTCTCACCGGAGCCGCCACGGGGTACACAGCTTCACACTTTCGCGGCATGCCGGCCGTCCAGACGGTCCGGCGGGCGGTGCCTCAGGTCTTGGGTCGGCCGCTAACCCAAGTCCCCCCGACCGCGGCGCCTGCCGATCGGCTGCCTGCCTTGGTGCACCGACCCATGCCCATCAGTGTTCTGGTCGATGGGCAGGTCCGCCAGATTCAGACCACGGCCAGCAACTCCCGGCAGGCGCTGGCCCAGGTGGGCATCATCCTGGGTCCGGCCGACCGGGTCTTCCCCTCCGCGGCCACGGCCCTCTGGAGCGGAGCCCGGGTGCGGGTGGTCCGGATCGAACGGAAGTTCGCTGTGACGCGCGTCGCGCTGCCCGTGCTGTCGGTCAGCAGGAAGGACCCCACCCTGCCCAGGGGGATGGTCCGGACGGACCCCGGGCGGCACGGGGTGAAAGTCCAGCGCTTCCTCAACACCCTGGCCGACAGGAAACTCGTCTCGACCACCTACTTGTCCCAAGAGGTGATCCGCCAGAGCACGCCCAGCGTCACCCGCATTGGCACGAAGGTCCTGCTGGCATCGCGAGGGCAATTCGCGGGCAAGGAGTACATGGCCATGGTGGCGACGGCCTACTCTCCCTACTGCTGTCGGGGCGTGGACAACGCCACCGCCATCGGCATGCGGGCGGGATACGGGGTGGTCGCGGTCGACCCGCGCGTGATCCCCCTGCGCAGCCGCCTCTACATCGACGGGTACGGCTACGCCATCGCCGGCGACACCGGCGGGGCGATCAAAGGGCTGCGCATCGACCTGGGCATGGACACGCTGCGCGCCGCCAAGCAGTTTGGCCGCCGCCCGGTGCGCGTCTACATCATCGAGAAGGGCAAGCCCAAGAAGAAGAAGGCGTGAGCGGTCCCCGGCCCGACCCGGCGGAGCTCGCCACGCCGGCGGGCACCGCCCGGGTGCTCCGCGAATTTGCCGTCCGCCCGCGCAAACGCTTCGGGCAGCACTTCCTCGTCAGCCGGCGCGTGCTGGACCGTCTGCTGGAGGCGGCCGCCCCTTCGCCCACCGATCGCATCCTCGAAGTCGGCGCGGGGCTGGGGACCCTGACCGCTGCCCTCGCCGCCGGCGGCGCCTCTGTGATCGCCGTCGAGCTCGACGCCCGTCTCCTCCCGGCCCTCCGCGCCAGCACGGCCGGCCTCCCGAACGTCAGGATCGTGCACGGTGACGTGATGCGGATGGATCTGGCCGCGCTGGTGGGGAAGGGAGCAGGAACCCTCAAGATCGCCGCCAACCTCCCTTATGGCATCGCCTCCCCGCTGCTCATCCGGGCGCTCGAATCGCTCCCCACGCTGGAGCGGGCGGTGGTCACCATTCAGTCGGAGGTGGCCGAGCGGATCCTCGCCGAGCCGGGCTCCAAGACCTACGGCGCCCTCACCGTGGCGATCCGCTACCGCGCCGATGCCGCGCGGGTGATGCGGGTTCCGCCGGGCGCCTTCTTTCCCCCGCCCGAGGTCAGCTCGGCCGTCATTCGCCTGATGGTGCTCCCGCGGCCGCGGGTGGCGGTGGCCGACGAGGCGCTCTTCGTTGCGGTCGTGCGGGCCGCCTTCGGCCAGCGGCGCAAGGTGCTGCGCAACGCCCTGGCGGCGCTCCGGCCGGGCGGGAAGCCTCTCGCCGGGGAGGAAGAAGTGGAAGAGGCCTGCCGGGCCGCGGGGATAGATCCACGGCGCCGGGGGGAAACCCTTAGCGTGGAAGAATTCGCCGCCCTGGCGGACGCGTTGACGCACCCCTGAGGAGGTCGGTAATGGGCGTCGATCTCGAAGCCTTGCTCTCCAGCAGCGCTCGCGGCATGCGCCGTTCTCTCATCCGGGAACTGCTGAAACTGACCAGCCGCGGCGGGATCATTTCCTTTGCGGGGGGCTTTCCCGACCCCACCACCTTCCCGGTCGCCGAGCTCGAGGCGGTTACCCGCGACGTCCTGGCCGACCAGGCCCACCGCGCCCTGCAGTATGGGATCACCGAGGGCGATCCCCGGCTGCGCGGCAAACTCGGCCGCTGGATGGCCAAGGACGGCATCACCGCCACCTCCGACCAGATCCTGATCACCAACGGGTCGCAGCAGGGGCTGGACATCGCCGCCAAAGTCTTTCTCGATCCCGGCGACCGCGTCATCGTCGAACTGCCCTCCTACATGGCGGGCCTCCAGGTCTTTCGGGCCTACGGAGCGGAGCTGGTGGGGGTTCCTCAGGACGACGAGGGGATGGAGACGGACCGGCTGGCGGGTGTCCTCGCCGGCCTGGCCCGGGAGGGGCGGCGTCCGAAGTTCATCTACGCCGTCCCCGATTTCCAGAACCCTTCCGGCGTCACCTGGACCGAGGCGCGCCGCCGGGACCTGCTGGCGCTGGCTCGCCGGTACGACACCCTCGTCCTAGAGGACAACCCCTATCGGGAGATCCGTTTCGAGGGCAGCGCGCCGCCCCCCATCTACGCCCTGGACGCGGGGGAGCGCACCATCTACCTCTCGACCTTCAGCAAGACCCTGGCCCCGGGACTGCGCATCGGCTGGATGGTGGCGCGGGAGGAGATCATCGCCCAGTGCGTCACGGCCAAACAGGCGATGGACCTCTGCAGCCCCTCCTTCACTCAGGCGGTTGCCGCGGAGATGCTCCAGCGGGGGGTCGTCGCGGGACGCCTGGAGCGGATCGCCGCGGTCTATCGCGGCAAACGGGACGCGATGCTGCGGGCGCTCGTGCGGGAGATGCCCCAGGGGGTGACCTGGACGCGGCCGGAGGGCGGCCTCTTCCTGTGGGTGCGTCTCCCCGAAGGGATGGACACCGAAGCGCTGCTGCCCGAGGCCGTGGAGCGCGAGAAGGTCGCCTACGTGATCGGGTCGGGCTTCTTCGCCGACGGCACCGGGAAGCACACCATGCGCCTCAACTTTTCCTATCCTTCGGAGGAGGAGATCGACGAAGGGATCCGCCGCCTGGCCCGATTGATCGCGCGGCATCTCCCGGTGTCCACATCATCCACAGGAGAGCGAACGACAGTTTCGGATTGACGGTTCGTGACCCCCGCTGGTAGGTTGTGTGTTGTCAGCGGTTCGTGCTCGTCAAGGTGGGAGGAGGTACTCCTCCGGGAGTGACCCGGCCTAACTTGTGAGCCCGGCCGCTGACGTTTTTCTGCCTGAGGAGAACCGCTGCTAGAAGCGTGTAGAGCGGACGACCATAGGGGCCGGCGCAGGTTGCATCGCGACGAGGGTATTGCCGTCGGGGTCTTCAAATTGCACCCAAGTCCCCCACCCTTCTTCCTTGGGCGGCTGGGCGAACTTCACTCCGCGGTGGGAGAGGTCCTCATAAGTCTTGCCGATGTCCTCTGTGGAGAAGACCAGGCCCGTGAATGAGCCGATCTTTGGTCCTGTTCTCGCCCGCTGGGTCCCGGCGACCGGCAGCGTCGTCAGGACGAGCTCCGTCTGCCCTCCGGGCGGGGCAACGACCACCGACCGGGCGTCTGGTCCCGGGAAGGCCGCAGAGCGCGGTTCGAACTCGAGCTGATCGACGTAGAAGCGGAGGGCCTGCTCCAGGTCGCTGACATAGACGGAGACGGACGCGATCTGCCCCATCATCTTCATATCTTCATCCGATCCCTCCGGTTGGACGGTAGGGAGGGACTTCTAGCGGCGGGGGACGAGCACCTGCGAGATAGCCGCGTAGTCGCGGGCGAGCAGCAGCGTGACGTCGGCCAGCCGGGCGACGGCCTCCACCGTGCCGGTCTCCCGCCGCACCCGCGGCTGCCCCAGGAACTCGGCCAGGAGACGGATCACCGGGGCGCGCCCGCCGCGGTCGATGATCAGGGTGTGGGCGGCCTCTGCCGCGGTGTCCACGCGCACGACCCGGAAGCCCAGCCGTTCCAGCCGGGCGGCGGTGCGGCGGGCCAGCCCGGGCACGCCGCTGGCGTTCAACACCTCGACGCGGGTTTCCGCCAGCATCTCTGGGGAGACGCCGTAGAACATGTCCAGGACGGCAGGCCGGACCTTCGCCCAGTCCGGCTCCCAGTAGTTCGGCGCAAAGCTCCCCGGCAGAGTGGCGGTGCGCATCGCGGCCAGGTCTACCCGTACGGCAAACATCCCCAGCGTCATCATTTCCGTGAGCGTCAGGTTCGTCTGCGTGTTCTCGGTGAAGGCCCGGATGAGCTGGGGAGCGCGGACGATCATGGCGGGGCTGCGCAGCGTGTGGGCGATGGCCAGCAGCACCTTCTGCTGCCGCTCCACCCGGCCGATGTCGCCCAGGGCATCGTGGCGGAAGCGGATGTAGCCCTCCGCCTGGGCCCCGTTGAGGACTTGGCGCCCCTTCTTCAGGTTGATGTGCAGGCCGGCCCAGTTGTCCGTGTAGCGCATGTCCTTCTCGACGTCGATTTCGACGCCGCCGATCGCGTCCACCAGGCGGGCGAATGACTTGGGGCCTAGTTTGACGTAAAAGTCGATCTTGACGCCCAGCAGCTCCTCGACCGTCCTCACCGTAAGACCGGGCCCGCCGAAGGCGTAGGCGGCGTTGATCTTCGTGGTGCCCACGCCGGGGATGGCGGCGCGGGTGTCCCGCGGGATGGAGAGGGCACTGATGCGGTCGGACTCGGGATCGAAGGAGGCCAGCAGCAGGGAGTCGGCACGGGCGATCGGGAGGATCTGGCGTCGGTTCCCCAGCGTCACGTCGGTGCCGATGACCAGCACGTTGACGCGGCGGGTCAGTCCCAGCAGGGAGAACTGCTGGCTGGCCGGGCGGTCCACCACGCGCTCGCCGGTAAAGGTGTCGGAGCGGCCCGCCAGGGCAATGTAGGCGCCGAGGGCGAACCCGAAGAAGGCGACGACGATGCCGGGAAGGACCAGACGGGCCAGGCGCCCCCAGTCCTGGGGGGGTGGGGGAGGCGTGGCATAAATCTGGGTGGTCTGATCCATCGCTGTGCCCCGAGCCCGAACGGGCGACACTCCGAAACGTGGGCGGCGTGGCGCGAACTCCCGACGTGGAGCGAGAACTATCGTACGAGTTCGCAGGGGAAAGTCAACTTCGTGCCCAACACTAATAGTACCCGCATCGACCTCATAAGAACCACCTGGAGGGTCGTCGAGTGCTGAAAGAATTGCACTTGAACGCCTACGCCAAGATCAACCTGGCGTTGAACGTGCTCGCCCCCCGCGACGACGGATACCACGACGTCGAAACCGTCCTCCATACCATCGACCTGCACGACGCCGTGACGCTGCGGGAGCGCGAAGAGGGCATCGAAGTCCGGACCGACTCGCCGGAGGTCCCCCAGGATGCCCGCAACCTGGTTGTCCGGGCGGCCCAGGTGTTGCGGGACACCTTCGGCGTGCAGCGGGGGGTCGAGATCGAGATCCGCAAAGGCATCCCGGTGGCCTCCGGCCTGGGGGGCGGCAGTTCAGACGCGGCCATCACGCTGATGGGTCTGGTGCAGATGTGGAAAATCCGGCTCAACGGGCGGGGGCTGCTCTCGCTGGCGGCCAGTCTGGGCTCGGACGTGCCGTTCTTTCTGGAGGGGGGCGCGGCGCTGGCGCGAGGCCGGGGAGACCGGGTCAGCTGGCTCCCCCCGCTGCCGACGACCTGGGTGGTGCTGGCCCGGCCCCGGGTGGAAGTCTCCACCGCCTGGGCCTACGGCAACCTCGATCTGCCGTCGCTGACCACCCGGCCGGAGCCGGGGGCCATGGTCGAGGCGATGCGCCGGGAGGACCTGCCGGCGGTCGGCCGTCTGCTGGGAAATGTCTTCGAAGGGTTGCTCACCCGCACCCACCCCGCCGTAGGAGACCTGAAGCGCCGGATCCTGGCGGGTGAAGCCTATGGCGCGTCCCTGTCGGGGACCGGCCCCACCGTCTTCGGCCTGATGGCCAACGAGGCCGCCGCCCGCAAGACCGCCGAGGATCTGGCCGCCCTGCCCGACGTCGAGGTGCTCGTCAGCCGCACCTTCGCCGAAGAGCGCTAGGCCGCGGCGAGCCAGATGATCGACGCCATCCTGCTGGCCGGCGGGGGTGAGGGGTTAACCCCCAGCAAGGCCTTCTTCGACGGGGCCGGCCACCCCATGGTCTGGTACGTCGCCAAGGCGCTGGCGGACGCCCGGTCGGTCGGCAGAATCGTCGCGGTCGGCCCACCCGAGCGGCTGTCCGAGGCCTGCGGGCCGATGCTCGACGCCGTCGTCCCCGACTCGGGAGGGAGCATTCTGGACAACGTCGTGGCGGGGTTAGCTCAGGTGGTGCGGGCGGCTCCCGCGGCGGCCGGATCGGGCGGGGCGGCTCCTCCCGCCGTGCTGGTGTCGGCTTCCGACATCCCGCTGCTGACCGCGGACGCGGTGGAGGACTTCCTCGGGGCCTGCGCGAAAGAGGCGGCCGACTTCTACTACCCCATCGTCCCACAAACCGTCCTGGAAGATCGATACCCGGGGGCCCGCAAGACGTTCATCCGGGTGGTCGACGGCGCGTTCACGGGGGGCAGCCTGTTCTTGTTTGACCCCCGCGTCGTGGACAAAGTGCGCGACTTTGCGGAGAAGGTGCTGCGGGCCCGCAAGAAGCCGTGGCTGATGGCGCAGCTGTTCGGCTGGTCAACGGTGATGCGATTCAGGTCCGGGCATCTGTCGATCAAGGAGTTGGAGGCGCGGGCGCGTGAGATCACCGGAATGGACGCGCGGGCGCTGATCATCCGCCGGCCGGAGCTGGCGCTCGACGCGGACGAGGAACATCCGGAGAACCTGGTGGTCATCCGCCAGGCCCTCCACGGGGAGGGAGCGCACTGAGCGCGCGCGAGACGGGTCCACACGCCCGTGAGATGCGGACGGCGTCGCCGGCCGCCCCCACGGCCGCACGGGGACGCGCTCGCCCCGGCCGCCTCCGCCGCGGCGAGCGTATGGTGGTGATGGCCCACCGCCTGCTTACCCATCCCTACCACCTCTTCTCGCTGTCCACCTTTATGGAACTGCTGGGAGCGGCCAAGTCCACAATCAGCGAAGATCTCGGATTCCTCCGCCAGACCTTTGAACGATTCCAGTTGGGCCGGGTGGAGACGCTGGCCGGCGCGGCCGGCGGCGTCCGCTACCTGCCCCAGGTGAGCCGCGAGCAGATCCGCACCCTCGTGGAGGACCTCTGCCGGCGGCTGCGCGATCGGGCGCGCGTGCTGCCCGGGGGATTCCTGCACACCACCGACCTGATCAGTACGCCGCACTTTGCCTCCGGCATCGGGCAGACGTTCGCCACGCTGTTGGGGGAGCCGCGCCCGGACGTGGTGCTGACGATGGAGGTCAAGGGCATCCCGGTCGCCCTGGAGACCGCGCGCGCCTTCAACGTGCCCATGGTGACGATCCGCCGGGAGGGGCGCGTGACGGAGGGGCCCTCGGTCTCGGTGAACTACGTCTCCGGCTCCTCCCGCATGCTCCAGACGATGACGCTCCCGCTGCGGGCGATCCCGCCGGGGTCGAAGGTGGTCTTCATCGACGACTTCCTGCGCGGCGGCGGCACGGCCCGGGGTGTCTTCGACCTGGTGCGGGAGTTCCGCGCCGAACTGGTGGGCATCGGGGTGCTGATTGAGACCGCCGTCCCCAAAGAGAAGATGGCGGAGCGGTACCTGTCGCTGATCGTCTACGAAGGACAGAGCGAACACGGGGAGGTCCTCGTCTACCCCAGCCGGCACGTCTGAGTCCTCCCGAGTCTGCGCCTGTGCCGCTCTCCAGGTGGGCACAACCGCCTGTGGGGGCATTCGGGGTTCATGACGCTCGAACAACTCAGGCAGGAATTGGGGTATTTTGCGCCCGGCGTCCTGAAGCTCAACGCGGGCGCGCTGCCCCAGCAGATCACCAGGGCGGAGGGGGCCCTCGGGCTCACCTTTCCCCCCTCCTTCCGCCAGGCGCTCGCGCTGTTCAATGGCGGCTCTCTCCTGGGCGAGCAAGTGCGGGGGGTGTCGCCCGTGGCCACCGCGCTGGACCTCGTCCGGGAAACCCGCCAGGCCTACGCCTACTGGGGCTCCATCGGATGGAAGAAGGAGTACCTCTCCGTCGGCGCCGACGGGGTGGGCAACCCGTTCGTGCTGCTGCTCGACCGGCGGGACGAACGCGACGAGTCGCCGGTGGGCCTCTTCGACGCCGGATCGATGCAGATCAGCGAGATCGTCGCCTCAAACTACCTGCACTTCATCTGGTTCCTCATCCAGGAGGTGAAGTGGTACCATGACGCGGAGGGTAAGCCGCTAGAGCGTGAAGCCGTCGTGTGGACGGCGAAGGAAGTGACCGTCCGCCCCGGCGCACTCTCCCCCTGGAGGTTCAACGAGGCCTGGATGATCGCCAACGATCCCGGCCTGGTCCGCTGGCGCTAGCGCAGGGTCCCCGCTGCCCTTACAATTCGTACGGTCTCCCGTTCTGGACAACTCTGGAGGGTTTCCGTGAGGCTCTTCGTGCTCATTTTGTGCGTCATGCTTTCCGCCGCGGCGCTGCCGGGCGCGGCGCCTGCGGCCGCTCAAGTTCCGCCTCCGGCACCAACCCCGGCTCCTGAACCCCGCCCCGTGACGCTGGCCCAGGCGCTCACCCAGGCGCTCCAGAACAACCTCGCCATCCGCCTCGCCGGATTCGAGGTCCAGATTACGAGGGCGCAGTTGGAGGCGGCCCAGCGCGCCAAGGCCGGCACGGTCCGGAGCGTCGTCTCGTACACGCGCACGAACGAGCAGGCCCCCGTGACGATCGTGATCCCCGCCGGAACCTTTGGCCCCGGCGTCCCGCCGACAGACATCCTCGTGACGCTCCCCCCGACGCCGCCCAACCTCTTCGACGCGCGGATCATCTACGAGTACCCGATCTACACCGGCGGCCGGCTTGAGGCGCAGATCGCCCTCGCCGGCGCAGGAGTGCGGGGGGCGGAGGCGGCGCTGGAGCGCACCAAGCAGGAGATCATCCTGCAGACCAAACTGGCCTACTTCCAGGTGCTGGGGACGCAGGCCGGCGTGGAGGCAGCCCAGCGCGGGGTGGCGCAGGCGGAGGAAACCCTGCGCATCGCCCGGGCGCGCGTGCAGGCCGGCACCTCCCCGCGCTTCGACGAGATCCAGGCGGAGGTCAGCCTGGCTCAGGCCCAGCAGACCCTCGGCCGCGCCCGCAACGGCGTCGCCGTAGCCACCCAGGGGCTCGCCGCCGTCGTTGGGCTGCCCGTAGACTCCTCGCTCCGGCCGCAGGAGCAGATGGAAGTCGCGCCTGTGCGCGCCCCCGTCGCCGAGCTGCTCGCGCGCGGCTTCTCCCAGCGCCCTGAGATCGCCGAGCACAAGGCGCGGGCGGACGCCGCGCAGGCGGCCATTGAGCTGGCTAGAGCCGGCGCACAGCCGGTGGTCGGCCTGGTGGGGACGGTGAACACCACTGGCACCTCATTCGGCAGCATCGGCCTCGGCTGGTCGGTCATGTTATCGGCCACGTTCCCGCTCTTTGACGGGGGGGTCACCGCGGCGAAGATCAAGGAAGCCGAACTGCGCTTGGAGGCGCTCAAGGTCGTCGAGATGCAGCTGCGCCAGCGCATTGAGCTGGAGGTCCGCCAGGCCGCTCTCAACCTGGCCGCGGCCGCCGAGGAGGTGGCGGCGGCGACCAAGACGATCGAGGCGGCGCGCGAGGCCCTCCGTATCGCCCAGGTGCGCTTCCGCGAGGGCGTGGGCACAAACCTGGAAGTCATCGCCGCGCAGGCCGCTCTGGCTCAGTCCGAGGCGGCGCGGGTTCAGGCGCTGCTGGCGTTCAATACCGCGAGGGCGCAGCTGGAACGGGCGGCCGGCGGGCCGGTCTAGCGCACGAGCGTGATCTCCTCTCTCCTTTCGTCGCGTTGACAGCGATTCGGACCGCTCTATAATTGAGAATGGCGACGCGGGGTGGAGCAGTCCGGTAGCTCGTCGGGCTCATAACCCGAAGGTCGCAGGTTCAAATCCTGCCCCCGCTACCAAGTGAAAGACAGACGGGACGTGGGTTTCAGCCCGCGTCCCGTTCTGCTCTCCGGGATTCCAGAGTGGCTTTTTGCTACCGCCTGCTACCGGGAGGATCGGAGAACCTGTTGTGGCTCTGCCCACAATCG
Organism: bacterium; assembly: GCA_050695215.1. Taxonomy (GTDB): domain Bacteria; phylum Sysuimicrobiota; class Sysuimicrobiia; order Sysuimicrobiales; family Humicultoraceae; genus JACQGZ01. The sequence continues at coordinate 1,171 of JBOGSD010000056.1, read as the reverse complement.
AGTCAAGTGCCCTTATCCAGCAGGCTCTCGCAGCGGGTACAGTTGCTCTCGCCACGACAGCCGGCAGGGACGCCTACGATGCGCTCAAGAGCCTGGTCCGTAGGAAGTTGCAGGGCAGACCGAACGCTGAGGTCATTCTGGCTAGGCACGAGAAAAATCCTCAGGCGGGCCGAAGCGCTCAAAGAGGAGTTAACGCAGGCGACGGCCGATCAGGACCCCGACCTCATCCAGGCAGCGCAGACTTTTCTCGCGATGGTAAATCCCCGGCAAGCGGCCATTGGCAGGTTCAATGTCCAGGTCGGCGGTCATGTCTGTACGGTCATCCAGGGCGACAATTTGTCGGTGACTGTGGTTCAACCCAGTTCGACCACAGCCCAGCCACGCGTAGGGGGTTCGGGGGCGCAGGACCTCAAGCGTCGTTACCAGCAGTTCCTCTCTCGCCTGGAGGTGGAGTGGGCGGCCGAGCGCGATAGTGATCCGGTTGGCCTGGACAGAGGCAAGGTCATCCTCGTATGGGATTGTGGATTTCCCGCAGTTCGTCTATCAGGACTACGGAGAACTAGAAATCCGCGTCATTTCTCGGGGCGAAGTTCAATTGGCCACGACACTGAGCGTCATGCCAGAAATTTGAAAACTCGGGAGGTAAACAATAACGGGTCCTGCACGACCCTCCATCTCGTGCCGGGATGGCGGAACCACGTCGATGCGGGGGGAATACTACCGCCGTCGCACTCCGTTCAATGCGATGCGGTGACTCTAGCATGACAGGGGTGCCTGATGATGCGGAGTGTCAAAGTCTGGAAACGAACAGCGCGTGTCGCGGTTGTCCTGGCTGCATTGAGTGCATTGCTGCTGTCGACGTCCGGCCTGCCCGGTAGGGCGGCTACGCCCACTGATGTTGCGCCGGTTCCCGCCTCGGCCCGCGGCCCGGCGATCCCCCAACCCAAGGGCTATCTCGTGAGGGAGATCAAGGACGGCCTCTACTGGCTCACGGACGGCACCTATCAGGTGATGTTCCTGACGACCGGCAAGGGCGTCATCGCTGTAGACGCGCCCCCGAGTCTCGCCCAGAACTATCTCAAGGCCATTGCTGACGTGACCAAGGAACGGGTCACGCACGTGATCTACAGCCACGCCCACGGCGACCACATCGGCGCTGCGAATATCTTTC
>JBOGSD010000055.1:0-5200 GCA_050695215.1 bacterium | reverse complement strand
GGGGGTTGGCGCGGCGGGCGCCGCAGGGACCGCGGTGGAGCGGGACTCCACGTATTTCAGGAGATCTTCCTTCGTCACCCTCCCGCCGGCGCCGCTCCCCTCGAGCCGTTCGACCTCCTCCACGGGGACGTGATGTTCTTCGGCCAGTCGGCGCACCAGCGGCGAGAGGCGTACACGCTCGTCGGCCTCGGCGGTCGGTGTCTTCCCGTCCGTGGCGGCCGCGCGGGTCGGACCCGTCGCCGGCGCAGGGGCAGGAGCGGATGGAGCGGCAGGCGCCGTGGCCGTCCCGGCGTCCGCGCCCTCGACCTCCATGGTCGCGATCGGGGTGCCGACGTTCTTGGTCTCACCCTCGGGGACGAGGATCTCTTTGAGCACCCCACCGTACGGCGAGGGCATCTCCACGTTGACCTTGTCGGTGATGATCTCTACCAGCGGCTCGAACCGTTCCACCTTATCGCCCGGCTGCTTCAGCCACTTGCCGATGGTGCCCTCGTACGTGGACTCTCCCAGTTGCGGCAGCTTGACCTCGACCGGCATCGCGCCACTCCTCAGTGCGACGGGCTGCTCAATACGCCGCCAGCTTCCGAATCGCCGTCAGAATCTTTTCCTGGTCGATGTAGAACCATTCCTCCAACGGCTTGGCGAAGGGGATGCCGGGGACGTCCGGCCCGGCCAGCCGCATGATCGGCGCGTCCAGGTCGGCGAAGGCGTCCTCGGCGATGATCGCCGCCACCTCCGCGCCGTAGCCGCAGAACTCGTTGTCCTCATAGACGATCAGGGCGCGGTTGGTCTTGGCCACCGACTGCAGAATCGTTTCGGTGTCCAGCGGTTTGAGGGTGCGCAGATCGACCACCTCGACGTCGATGCCTTCGCCGCTCGCCACCTCTGCCGCGCCCAGCGCCTCGTGCAGCATCCAACCGTAGGCAAAGATGGAGAGGTCATTGCCCTGGCGCCGGACCGCCGCCGGGCCGATCGGCACCGTGTAGTCGCCTTCCGGCACCTCCCCCCGGACGAGGCGATACATGCGCTTGTGCTCGAGATAGAGCACCGGATCGGGATCGCGGATCGCCGCCTTGAGCATCCCTTTCGCATCGTAGGGGGTAGCGGGCGCCACCACCTTCATCCCCGGTACGTGCGCATAGAAGGCCTCGATCGACTGGGAATGGTACAGCGCGGTGCCGTGCGAGCCGCCGTAGGGGGTGCGGAAGACCACGGGGCAGCCGAAGGCGTTGTTGGACCGATAGCGCATCCGGGCGGCCTCGCTGACGATCTGGTTGAACGCGGGGTGGATGAAATCGGCGAATTGGAATTCGGCGATCGGCAGCAGACCGTTGACGGCCATGCCGATGGCCACGCCGGCGATCGAGGATTCCGCCAGCGGCGTGTCGATCACCCGCTCGGGTCCGAACTTCTCATGGAGGCCCATCGTGGCGCCGAAGACGCCGCCCTTGCGCCCGACGTCCTCGCCCATCACTAGCACCCGCTCGTCCCGCGCGAACTCCTCGTGGTGGGCCTGGTTGATCGCGTCGATGTAGCGGATCTCTGCCATCGTCCCGCCCCTAGTCCGGTTCCCAGTAGACGTGGCGGGGCGCCGTCTCCGGCTCGGGCGGCGGGGCGTTGTCCGCGTAATCGGTGGCGTCGTCCAGTTCGCGCTTGATCCGGGCCTCGATCTGCTGGCGGCGCTCCTCGCTGAGCAGCCCCGCGCCCTCCAGGTAGGCGCGGAAGGTCTGCAGCGGATCCTGTCTCTTGGCGGCTTCGATCTCCTCCTTGGGGCGATAGCGGTCCTGCTGGTCGTCGCTGCTGTGCGAGCCCAGCCGCTCCACCATGAACTCGATCAGCGTCGGACCCTCGCCGCGCTTGGCCCGCGCGTAGGCCGCCTTGGAGGCCTCGTAGCAGGCCAGGACGTCGCTGCCGTCCACCGACACGCCGGGCATCCCGTAGCCGGCGGCGCGCGTGGCCACGCTGTCCACCGCCATCTGCAGCTTCAGCGGCACGGAGATGGCGTAGGCGTTGTTCTCGACGACGAAGATCATTGGGCATTTATGGATGGCGGCGAAGTTGAGGGACTCGTGCCAGTCCCCCTGGCTGGTCCCGCCCTCGCCGATGGAGACCATCGTGATCTCCCCCGTGCGCCGCACCTTGGCGGCGTAGGCGATGCCGACCGCGTGCGGATACTGCGTGCCGACCGGACTGGACGTGGAGAGGATCTTCACGCGGGGATGCCCGTAGTGGCCGGGCATCTGCCGGCCGCCGCTGCTCGGATCCTCCGCGCGGGCGAACAGCCCCAGCAGGAGGTCGCGGGCGGACATGCCCTTGACCAGACAGGCGGCGATGGAGCGATAGAAGGGCACCAACCAGTCGTGCTTCTTGTCCATCGGCCACATCGCGCCGACCTGGCATCCTTCGTGACCGGGGCCGGAGATGACGAACATCGCCTTGCCGGCCCGCTGCAGCACCCACATCCGGTCGTCCACCGCGCGGGCGAGGGCGATGTAGTAGTACATGTCGAGCACGTCCTGGTCGGTGAGCCCCAGCACTTCGTGGCGCGCCGGCGCTTTGGCTCGGGTCTCGCGCACCGCCATCGCCTCACCCTCCCCGGACCGCGCGCCTCGCACGTTCGCGCGGTTGAGAATGTCACCTCAGATGTGAATCGCCCGCCCCAACGCGTCGAGCGAGGCTTCTTTCAGCGCTTCGGAGAGCGTCGGGTGGGAATGCACCGCGCCTCCCAATTCGGTCAGCGTCCCCTCCAGATAGCGCGCCGCGACGCCCTCAGCCAGCAGCTCGGTGACGCCGGCGCCCATCATGTGTATGCCCAGGATTTCGCCCACCTTGGCGTCGGCGACCACTTTGACGAGCCCCTCCGTGTCGCCGCTGATGCTGGCCTTGGAGTTGGCCTGGAAGGGGAAACGGCCCACCTTGATCTCGCGCCCACCCTCCTGGGCCTGCCGCTCGGAGAGGCCCATCGTCGCCACCTGCGGGATGCAGAAGGTAGGCCGGGGGATGGCCTGATAGTCGATCGGCGCGCGTTCCTCCCCGGCGATCGTCTCCACCGCGGCGATCGCTTCATCCGAGGCGACGTGGGCGAGACGGAAGGGACGTCCCAGCACGTCGCCGATGGCAAAGATGTGCGGGGTGGTCGTCCGCAGTTCCTCGTTGACCATCACCGCACCGCCATCGAGCCCCACTCCGGCCTCTTCGGGCGCCAGTTCCTTCAGCACGGGCGCGCGCCCGACCGCCACCAGCAGGTAGTCGACCGTGACCGTGGAGCTCTCGCCGTCTTTGCGCAGGGTGATCACCAGCTCGTCGCCGCGCCGCTCCACCGACTCCGCCGTGGTGCCGGGGTGAACCTTGATGCCGCGCCGCTCGAACGCGCGCTGCAGTTGCCGGCCGATCTCCTCGTCCTCCAGGGGGACGATCGTCGGCAGCAGTTCGATCAGGGCGACCTCCGTGCCAAAGGCGCGGAAGAGGCTGGCGAACTCGACGCCCACGGCGCCCGCGCCCAGGATGGCGATCCGCCGCGGGAGGGTCGTCAGCGCGAGCGCACCCGTAGAATCGAGGGTGCGGTCGTTGTCGATGGTGATCCCCGGCACGCTGCGCGGCGCCGAGCCGGTGGCAATGAGGAAGTGCCGCCCGCCCACCGTGCTCTCCGACCCGTCGGCGAGGGCCACCCCCACCTCCCGGTCGGAGAGGAAGCGGGCCTCGCCGTTGAAGACGTCGATCTTATTCTTGCGCATGAGGAATTGGACGCCCTTGTGCAGCTTCTCGACCACCCGAGACTTCCGCGCCTGCACCGTTCCCAGGTCCAGCGCCAGGTCGCCCACGGTGATGCCCAGGTCCCCGGCCCCCCGCAGGTGATCCAGGATTTCCGCGGTGTGCAGCAGCGCCTTGGTGGGGATGCAGCCCACGTGCAGGCAGGTGCCGCCGAGTTTGTCGCGCTCGATCAGTGCGGTGCGCAGCCCAAGTTGAGCGGCGCGGATGGCGCCGACGTACCCGCCGGGACCCGCGCCGATGATGACGAGATCGTAGGGCGCGGCCATCGCCTAGTGGCGGCGCTGTCCCGGCAGCGTCGAGAGGGGCTTGCGGGCGGCGTAGCCCTCGTTCAGGCCGTGCCAGAACCCGATCGACGCCTCGCCCACCTTCCAGCAGAGGTAGATCTGCGCCGATCCCGCCAGGGAAGGGAAATCGACCAGCCCCATGTCGAGATCGCGCAGCAGCACGCCGCGGCGTTCCAACTCGCCGGCGGCCTCGCCGAACTCTTTCTCCAACCGCTCCACCCGCTGCTGATCTTCGCCGATCTCGGTGAGGGTGGCGGGGTCGTCTTCCAGCGCCGCCCACTGCCCTTCCACCGTCTGGCGGAGCGCCGCGAGTTCATCCCGGATCCGCCGCAGCCGGCGGATCGTCTGCTCCACGTCGGGAAGCATGCGGAGGGCGTCGGCCAGCGTGAAGTGCCGGGGGAGGCGGCGGCTCACTTCTTCACGCGCAGACGGATCGAGTGGTAGCCGCTGGCGCCGTCGGGCAGCGTATCGGTGTGCCGCGCCGTCTGCAGCAGGCCCGCCCCGTCCCGGGCCCGCACCTTCAGCGTGTACTCGCCGGCGGCGGTCGGCTTCCACAGCGCCGCCCACAGCACCCAAGTGTACTTCCCCAGCGGCGGCTTCACCTGGGCCGCCGTCCAGCTCGTCCCGTCGTCCGTGGAGACCTCGACGCTCTTGACCGTCCGGTCCCCGGCGTAGGCCACGCCGCCCAGGCCCACCTCTTCGCCCACGGACGGCGCCATGTGCCGGCCCTTGGGCGTCGTGAACTTGGACATCGTCTTGACGACCGCCTCGTCGCTCCAGCCCGAGCGTTCCCAGTACCCCTGGAAGTCGTAGTCTACGGCCTCGATCCGGGTGATCCACTTGGGATTCTTCATCCCAAAGAGGCCCGGGACCAACAGCCGCACGGGAAACCCGTGGGCCGGCGGGAGCGGGGCGCCGTTCATTTCCCAGACCAGCAGGGTGTCCGCCTGCATCGCGTCGACGATCGGGAGCGACTCGGTGTACCCGTCGGCGCAGCGGAAGGCGATCTTCACCGCCGTGGGCTTCACTCCGCCGGCGCGCGCCAGCAGGTCGCGCAGGCGCACCCCGCGCCAGGTCGCGTTGCTGATCAGGTCGCCCCCTACCTCGTTGCTGATGCACTCCAGCGTCTGCCACTGCGCCACCGC
>JBOGSD010000054.1:0-8587 GCA_050695215.1 bacterium | reverse complement strand
CGCCCGTCGTCGCCGCCAGGGCCAAGATGTCCGGTGTGGGAAGGCTTTCCCCGCGCCAGAAGAAGGCATCGATCTTCCGATCCCGTAACGCGCTAACAGCGTCCGCCAGCCCCAGCAGTTCCTTGTGGATGTCCTGGTCAGGGTTGATCGCGGCCGCTTGGAGGAAGCGCACGACCTGGCGTTCCGGCTCCGGGGGACCGCCGGGCTGGCGAACGGCTACGCGCCTTCCCCGCAGGTCCGAGATCGTGCTGATGCCAGTCCCCTCCAACGTGACCAGTTGGTAGATGGCGTTGTGCAGGGGGGTCAGCGCGTATGCGGGAATCGGGCCGCCTTTGAACTCTTCCTCGCCTCGGAAGGCTCGAAGGGCCTGATTCGCCAGCACGAGAGCTAGATCGGCGCGTTTGGCCCCGATGAGCTGCAGCTCGAGCACCCCCGCGGGCGTGGCCTGGACGGTTGCCTCGACATTGGAGATATTCTGAGAGATCAGTCGAGCTAGCCCGGCGGCGAACTGAAAGACCGGCGTTCCGGGGGTCTGCTGTCCTATAGCGATGGTGAGGCGAATCTGAGGCGCTGCGGACACCAACCCAAAGGGCACAAACAAGAGTAACGCGACAGGGGTCATCAGCAAGACCTTCATTGCCTTCGCCATTCTCTCCACCTCCATATTCTCTCCACCTCCATGCCCGAAGCACGACTTCGGCCTGGGCAAGCGCTCTCCTCGTTCGAATGCCCCCACAACGGACCCGGCGTCCACTTCCTTCACATGAAATTCGGACACCCCGACCAGTGCGCCGGAGGGGAGAGTCCTACATGGCGCTACCCGGAAGGACTCGGATGGACGGACGGAGGAAACTGCATCGCGTGCGCATCGCCCTGATTGGTGAAGCGCTCACCGTCGGGGGCCCGTTCAGAGCCAACGGAAGGGGCGCGCCATGAGCTGCCCGCAGTGCCGCGGCATCGAAGAGATGTTTAACCGGGAGGCGGTGGCGAAGGAGGTCGCCTCCTACGCGAAGCGTGGAGCGACGGGAACGACCCGGGTGCTGATCGACGCGCTGAAGGCCGCCGGCGTCGCGGGCTTGACCCTCCTCGACATCGGCGGCGGGGTGGGGGCCATCCAGCACGCACTCCTCCGGGCCGGGGCGGCGGCTGCGACCGGTGTGGAAGCGTCGGCCGCCTACCTGGACGCGCAGCGGGACGAGGCGCAACGGCTGGGCTACGCGGAACGCAGCCGGCACTACCACGGCGACTTCGCGGCGCTCGCCGTTCAGATTCCCGCCGCCGACGTGGTGACCCTGGACCGGGTCATCTGCTGCTACCATGACATGGCCCGCCTGGTGGGAGCCTCCGCGGCGCGGGCGCGCCGGCTCTACGGTCTCGTGTACCCGCGGCGCACGTGGTGGAACCGGCTCGGGCTGCCCGCGGTGAATATGGGCCTCCGGCTCCGGGGCTCCTCCTACCGCGCCTACCTCCACCTGCCGGAGGCCATCGACACCATCATCCGCGGGGCAGGGCTGCAGCTCCGGTTCGCCTCCCGCACCTTCTTCTGGCAGGTGCTTATCTATGGTCGATAGCACGCGGGCGTTTCAGGACGACCTGGATCAGAACTATTGCTGGGGCTGCGGCATCGCGAACCCCCAGGGGCTGCACATCAAGAGCATCTGGTCAGGGGATGAGGCGGTCTGCGTCTGGCAGCCCGCCCCCGAACATATGGCGGGACCGCGGGGGGTCCTCAACGGGGGCATCATCGCTACCATCATCGATTGCCACAGCATCTGCACCGCCGTTGCCGACGCCTACCGCGCGGAGGGGCGCCGCATCGGCACCGACCCGATGATCTGGTACGTCACCGGCTCGCTGGCGGTGTCCTACCGCCGGCCGGCCCCGCTGGACCGTCCCCTGCGAGTCTCTGCGCGGATCAGGGAACGGTCCGGACGCAAGATCATCGTGGCAACGACGGTGGCGGCGGGCGACGAGGACTGCGCCACCGGGGAAGTCATTGCGATCCGTGTCGCTCCAGAGTGGTTCCACCGGTACAATCGGCCCGACCGGACGGAAGGCGGCTAGCTCCGGCGGGTCGTAAACAACTGGCGCAGCCGGGCCATCAGGCCGCCTGATCCCACGGCCCCGGCGGCGGCGAGGGCGCGCTCGTAGGTCTCGTCCTCTTCCTCGGCGATCTCGACCGTCTCCTCTTGCTGCCCGTCGAGCCAGGCCACCTGCATCCGGCGCGCCCCGGCCGGCGCGCCCTCCCGGTCGAACTCGGCGGCGTCGGCGGCCTCGGTCACGTTGATCCGCTCCAGGTGCTGCCCCTCCCGCCCGCGGATGATCAGCCGCCGGCCGGTGCGCTCCTCCAGCTCGCGCAGCCAGACGTCCCCGTCGCGGAAGAGCAACCCGCGCACCTGCGGGTGCACCTCGACCTGGATGGCGCGGCCCGCCGCCCGGCGGGCCAGCCGGCGCAGCTCGCGCCGGACGCGGAGGCTCATCGTTTCGGCGCTGAGCACCCGCCCCCGCCCTTCGCAGTAGGGGCAGGCGGTGCGCATGACCTCCTCCAGATCCTGGTAGACCCGTTTGCGCGTGATCTCGACCAGCCCCAGTTCGGTCAGGTCGATGATGTGGATCTTGGCGCGGTCGACCTTGACCGCCTCGCCCAGGGCGGCCAGGACGCGCTGGCGGTGGTGGTCGCTCTCCATGTCGATGAAGTCCACCAGGATGATGCCGCCGATATCGCGTAGGATGATCTGGCGGATGATTTCGTCGACCGCCTCCAGGTTGGTCTTGAGGATGGTGCTGGCCAAATCGGTCTTGCCCACGTACTTGCCGGTGTTCACGTCGATGACGGTGAGCGCCTCGGTGCGGTCGATGACGACGTAGCCCCCCGATTTCAGCCACACTTTGCGCCGCAGCGCCCGGTCCAGGTCCTTCTCGACGTCGTAGTGCTCGAAGATCGGCTCCTCCCCTTTGTGCAAATTCACCCGCCCGCGCAGGTGGGGGGCGAAGGAACTGAGCAGATCGAGGATGCGCCCATATTCGTCGACCGAGTCGATGACGAAACGGTCCACGCCGCCGGTGAAGAGGTCCCGCACGACGCGGCGGATCAGCCGCACGTCCTGATAGATCAGGGCCGGGGCGCGGCTGCTGCGGGCGCGCTCGCTGACCCGCTTCCAGACCGAGAGCAGGAAGTCCACGTCGGCGCGCAGCTCCTTCTCCCCCACGCCTTCGGCCGCGGTACGCACGATCACCCCCATGCCCTCGGGGCGGATCGCGTCGGCGACCTGGCGGAGGCGCTTGCGCTCGACGTCGGCAGTGATGCGGCGGCTGACGCCGACGTAGTTGACGGTGGGCATCAGCACCAGGTAATGCGCGGGCAGGGCGATGTAGGTGGTCACCCGCGCGCCTTTGGTCCCCATCGGCTCCTTGGTCACCTGCACCAGGACCTCCTGGCCGGGTCGCAGCCGCTCGGCGATGACCCCCTTGCCGAAGGACTCCTCCACCTCTTCGCCCACCAGCCGCTGGCTGCGGATGTCGGACACGTGCAGGAAGGCGTTGCGGTCGAGGCCGGTGTCGACGAAGGCGGCCTCCATCCCGGGGAGGACGTTGACGACCTTGGCCTTGTAGACGTTGCCCGCGAGCGGTTCGCCGCGCTCGACGAAGATCTGGCTGACCCGCCCGTCCTCGCGGACGGCGACGCGGGTCTCAAACGGTTCGACGCTGGCGATGATCTCTCTGGCCATGACCCACTCCCCGAACAGAATGTGCTAGAAGAGACTCCTCCGCCGCCGCATCCCCACGTTGAGGAGCAGGCCCGTGGCCACGCTCATGGCCAAGAGCGAGCTGCCTCCGTAGCTCAGGAACGGCAGCGGGATTCCCGTGATCGGCATCAGGCCGACCGTCATCCCGACGCTGACGAAGACGTGAAAGAGCACCATGGCGGCGACGCCCGCGGCGATGAGGCGGCCGAGGCGGTCGGCAGCGGCGGCGCTGATGCGCAAGGCGCGCCAAATCCAGATGAGAAAGAGCGCCAGCACCGCCATGGCGCCGACAAACCCCAGTTCTTCCCCGATGACCGTAAAGATGAAGTCGGTGTGCTGCTCGGGGATAAACCGCAGAAGGTTCTGCGTGCCGGCGAAGAGCCCTTTCCCCCACAACTGCCCGGACCCCACCGCAATCTTGGCCTGCGCGAGAGCGTAGCCTGCCCCCAGTGGGTCGACGCCCGGGTCGAGGAAGACCAGCAGCCGCCGCCGCTGGTAGTCGTGGAGGACCGACCAGAGGAACGGGATCCCCATCAACGCGAGCCCACCCAGGCCGGCCATCGCCCCCAGGCGGGCCCCCGCCACGAAGAGCATGCCCAGGAGGATGGCGCCGATCACCATCGCCGTCCCCAGATCAGGCTGGACGACGATCAGCAGGATGGGCAGGCCGGCGTGAGCCAGGTAGGGGACGAAGGCCGGCACGGACGCCGGGGGAGGTCGGTCGGCGAGATGGCGGGCCAGCGTGAGGATCAGCGCAATCTTGGCGAGTTCGGAAGGCTGGAATCCTCCAAAAGGACCGAGCGGTATCCACCGCGTCGCCCCCAGCCGCGTCACGCCGACGACCAGGACGAGGCCAAGTAGTGCGAGGTTAGCTAGATACAGCACCCGCCCTCCTCCGGCCCAGCGGCGATAATCCACCGCCAGGACGGCCACCATGGCCGCAGCGGAGAGGCCCAGGTGGAAGAGCCGTGTCTTGAGGTACTGCGCGGGGCCCCCCAGAGATGCTGTGGCGCTGGCGAGCACTACCAAGCCCACGACGATCAAGATGATCGTCGTGCACAAGAGGATGCCGTCGAGGTCGCGCAGGATCCGTCTCACGGCGCCGCTCCCTGGGTCTGCTCCAGGCTGATGCCGAAGGCGGTGGCCAGCACCGCCTTGGCGATCGGACCGGCCGCGACCGAGCCCCGCCAGCCGTGCTCGACCAGCACCGCCAGCGCCACCCGGGGCGCGTCCGCCGGCGCGTAGGCCGTAAACCACGCATGGGGCTTGCCGCGGGGGTTCTCGGCGCTGCCGGTCTTGCCCGCAATGGCGAGGCCCGGCAGCGCGACGCGGCGCCCCGTGCCGCGCAACACGACGGCTTCGAGCCCGTCACGCAGCGTGGCCAGCGCCTCGGGACGCAGGTGGATGCTGCCCACCGGCGACACCCTGGCCCGCTCGGTCTGCCGGGTCTCCGGATCGATGATCTCCCGCACCAGATGGGGACGCACCAGCATCCCTCCGTTGCCGACCGCCGCGGCCATCCGGGCGATCTGCAGCGGCGTGGTGTTCACCCATCCCTGGCCGATAGCCATGTTGATGTTGTCCCCGGGGTACCAGGGCTCTCCGAGGGTGCGCTGCTTCCACGTAGCGGACGGGATCAATCCGGCGGATTCCGAAGGGAGGTCGACGCCGGTGCGCTCGCCCAGTCCCAGGGCGTGAGCCATCTGCGACATCGCTTCCCCGCCGGTGCGGTAGCCGAGGGTCCAGAAGAAGACGTTGCACGACTGCGCCACGCCGGAGACGAAGTCCAGGGTGCCGTGCGCCTTAAGGTCGTGGAAGACCCACCCGCCCAGGCGGAAGACCCCGGGGCAATGGATGCGCGTGGCGCGCGTCGCGGTGCCGCGGGTGAGCGCCGCGGCGGCGGTGACGATCTTGAAGACCGACCCGGGTTCGTAGACGCCCTCGGCGGCGCGGTTCAGCAGCGGGAGGGTGCGGTCGCCGGTCAACCTCGCCCACCCGCGGGCGGTGATCCCGGCGGCAAACGCGTTGGGATCGTAGGCGGGGTGGCTGGCCAGCGCGAGGATTTCGCCGTTGCGCGGATCGAGCACGACCACCGCGCCGGTCTGATCTCCCAGTGCGGCTTCGGCCGCCCGCTGGATATCCAGGTCGATCGTCAAGACGATGGAGCGGCCGGGCCGGGAGGGCTGGCGTCCCAGGACGCGCAGGGGCCGGCCGCGGGCGTCCACCTCGACGCGCTGGTGCCCCTCATGCCCCCGCAGGACCCGATCGTAGACCCGCTCCACCCCGCCCTTGCCCACCAGGTCGCCCATCCGGTACCCCTGCCAGGCGGGAGCAGCCAGTTCAGTGGGGCTGATCTCGGCGAGGTACCCGAGGGCATGGGCGGCCAGCGATCCGTAGAGGTAGTGGCGGACCGGCTCGACCTCAATGATCACCCCCGGGAGGTCCAGCCGGTTCTCCTCCACCTGCGCCACGATCGCCTTAGGCGCGTCGCGGCGCAGGCGCACCGGCTCGAAGGGCCGGCTGCGCGCCCGGGCGATGCGGTCGCGGATCTCGTTCTCGGGCATCTGCAGAATCGCCGCCAGCCGAGGCAGCACGCGCTCGGCGCCGCGGATCTCCATGGGGAGGATCGAGACGGTGAAGGCGGCGCGGCTCGTCACCAGCGGGCGCCCTTTTCTGTCGTAGAGGACGCCCCGCGGCGCGGGGAGCCGCAGGTCGCGCAGCCGGTTGTTTTCCGACTCCGCCAGGTAGGCGGTGCCGTGGACGACCTGCAGCTGCCAGAGACGTCCTCCCAGGACCCCAAAGAGGAGGGCCGCGACCACGCCGAGCGCGGTCAACCGCCCGGCCGGCTCAGATGCCATGAAGTCCTTCGCGGCCGCTCACCGCTCGCCGCGTCCGGAACAGCGCCCGCACGGCCGCGAAGACCGGCACAACGGCAAGCAGGTTGGCCAAGACCTGGGCCAGCAGCGGCCGGCCGAAATCGCTGGCGGCCACCGCCAGCAAACCTGTCACCAGGACCACCAGCGCGAGCATGAGCTGGTGCGCCACCGTCGCCCCTGCGGTGACCATCCAGGGAAGGGCGCGTTGAGGGACCAGCACGCGGCCCAGCGCGCCGGCGCCCTGTCCGACCAGGAACTTGGAGAGCGCGAACAGCCCCAGGCTCCCGCCAAACAACAGATCCTGCAACAATCCCGCGCCCAGCCCGGCGAGGGGGGCCCAGGAGGGACGGGCAAATCCGACGGCGACGATCAGCGGGAGCGCCGGATCGATCACCTGGCCGAAGACGGGAAGCCGCACCAACCACGCGCTGTGCACCAGTTCGATGAGGATGATCAGGAGGGCTAGACCGATCGCCATCCGCTCACCGGCCTGACGCTTGGGGAAGCAGGATGAGCACCTCTTCGACCCGGCTCAGGTCGGCCGTGAGGCGGACCGTTCCCTCCCGGAAGATCGCGGTCCCCGAGCGCAGGGTGACCAGCCGGCCCACGACGATGCCCGGCGGGAAGACGCCGCCCTGACCGGAGGTGACCACCATCTCGTTCGGCGGTACCGCCGTCGCCCGCGAGACGTACTTCAACTGCAGATCGCCCTGCCCCACCCCCTCGACGACCCCAATCTCCCGCGAGCCCTGCAGGATCACGCTGACGGCGCTGCGGGGATCGGTGAGCAGGAGCACGCGCGCCGCAAAGGGCGTCACCTCAATCACCCGGCCGGCCGCCCCTTGCCCCGTCACCACGGGCGCGTTCCGGGTGACGCCGTCCGTGCTGCCGCGGTCGACGAGGACCGTGGCAAACCAGCGGGCGGGATCGCGGCCGACGACGCGGGCGGCGACCACCCGGTAGGGCGTCTGCGTCCGGAAGGCCAGCAGCGATTCCAGGCGCTCCGCGGCCTGCGCCGTCTCGCGGAGGCGCGTCACTTCCCCAGAGAGCTGTTGCACCGCCTCGCGCAGGTGGACATTCTCGGTGCGCAACCGGCCGATCTCGGTGTACAGTTCCCACCCGCGGCTCACGGAGTCGGCGACGCGGGCCAGCGCGGTCTGGAGGGGGGTGAGCACGGTGAGGACGGTCCGGCCGAGCGGTCCCAGCCGCCGCCGATCCTCCCCGCGCACCTGCCCAGTGAGCAGGGCCAGGACGGCCAGCAGCACGACGATAAAGAGGATAGACCGCCCGCGCGGGCTCATCGCCCCGAGATCAGCCTCGTTTGCCGGTGATCAGGATCTTGCGGAGCGTCCCGATTTCTTCCAGGGCCCGTCCTGTGCCCATGACCACGTCCACCAGCGGATCGTCGGTGATCGTCACCGGCATCCCGGTCTCCTCGGCCAGCAGCCGGTCCATGCCCCGCAGGAGCGCTCCGCCGCCCGTCAGGACTATGCCCCGATCGACGATGTCGGCGGCCAGCTCGGGGGGCGTTCGCTCCAGGGTCTGCTTGACCGCGTCCACAATGGCCTGGATGGGCTCGGCCATGGCTTCGCGGATCTCGGTGCTGGTCATGCGCACCGTGCGGGGCAGGCCGGAGAGCAGGTCGCGGCCGCGCACGTCCACGACCTGCTCGTCGTGGTCGAGCGGGTAGGCGGAGCCGATGGCGATCTTGATCTCCTCCGCCGACCGCTCTCCAATGAGCAGGTTGTAGGCGCGGCGGGCGTAGTGGATGATCGCCTCGTCTTTTTCGTCCCCGCCGATGCGGATGGACTTGCTGGTGACGATGCCGCCCAGGGCGATCACCGCCACTTCGGTGGTGCCCCCACCGATGTCCACCACCATGCTGCCCACCGGCTCGCTGACGGGGAGTCCCGCCCCGATGGCCGCGGCCATGGGCTCTTCGATCAGATAGGCCTCGCGCGCGCC
>JBOGSD010000053.1:0-4561 GCA_050695215.1 bacterium | reverse complement strand
GACCAGGATGTGCAACAGCTTCACCATCGCCGAGGTGTAGACGATCATCATCGCCATGGCCGCGGCGGCGCCCTGCTGGCCGGTTTCTTCAATATAGACGACGGCGATCGAGGCCAGCCTGGTCGCGGGGAGGTAGAGGAAGATCACGGCCGAGACCGTCGTCATGGCGTTGACGAACATGTACACCGCGATGTCCAGGATCGCCGGGAGACTGACCGGGACGGTGACCTTCGCGTACGTGCGGTACCAGGGCGCCCGCAGCGAGGCCGACACGGCCTCAAACTCGTAGTCTAGTTGCTTCAGGGCCGTCGTCGCCGTGAGGTGGCCGACGGTGTAGAAGTGCGCGATGGTGTTGATGACCAGGAGGGCCAGCGTGCCGTAGAGGACGTTGAGCGGGTTGGCGCGGCTGTTGAAGAAGAAGATGTACCCGATGCCCAGGACGAGTCCGGGGACGGCGAGGGGCAGCATGGCGAAGAGCTGGAAGATCGAGCGAAAGATCTGCAGTCCCCGCGTCTTCTCCTGGAGGTAGGCCCCGGTGAAAATGAGGGCCGTGCCGATGGAGGCCGTCAACGCCGCCAGTTTCAGCGAGTTGACGTAGGGGAGCCAGCCGGACGTCTCAAAGCGGTGGAAGTTGTAGTTCTGCAGGCTCATGGCGAGGTTGTACGGCCAGAACCTGATGAAGGACGCCCAGCCGGCCGTGGCGAGCATCGCGACGATCGGGGTGATGATGACCGCGCACAGCGCCAGGAAGATCCAGTCGGTGAGCGCCTGCGGCTTCGGCACGAGGGGCACGGCCTGCGCCGTGAGCTGTGCCATCTGCTTCCGCCGTACCACCCGCTCGGCGGCAAAGGCGAGGACGGCCGGGAAGAGCAGCATCATGCCCACAACGGCGCCGATGGCGAAGTTCTGTTGCCCGATGACCTGCTTGTAGACGTCTGTGGCCAAGACGTTGAAACGGCCGCCGATGACTTTCGGCGCGCCGAAGTCCGTGATCACGAGCGTAAAGACCACCAGCGCGGCGCTGAGCAGCCCGTAGCGTGCCCCCGGCAGGGTGACGGTGAAGAAGACCCGCCGCGGTGACGCGCCCAGGGCGGCCGCCGATTCGTAGAGGCGCGCGTCCGCCGTGTTCAACGCGGTGATCAGAATCAGCAGGGCGTGCGGGAAGGTATAGAACGCCTCCGCGATGACGATCCCGAGCGGGCCATAGATGCTGCGCCCGAAGAGCACACCCGTGAGCAACCCCTGGTTGCCGAAGAGGTAGATCAACGCGATCGCCGGCAGCAGCGAAGGCGCCAGGATGGGGATCAGAGACAGCGAACTGAAGAGCCCCTTGCCCCGCATCCGCGTCCGCGTGAGCGCGTAGGCGTAGGCGAAGGCGGCCGGCAGCACGACCGCGCTGGCGATCGCCGCCACGAGGATGGAGTTCCAGAAGGACGCGAAGAGCGCCGGACTGGAGAAATAGGATACGTAGTTGGCCAGCCCGACGAACTCCCCCCGCGGGTTCTGAAAGCTCTTCGAGAGCAGCGCCCACAGCGGCAGCGCGACGGTGACCGTCAGCCAGAGGGCGAACGCTACGACCGCGCCGCGCGCGACCCACTCGTCGGCGGCCAACCGACGGCGGGGCGGGGCGGCGGGGACCGAAAGGGCGGCGGTGGCGGTGGCCACGCTCAGTCTCGCGCGAACACGCGGATGCGGTCGGCGGGCAGCGAGACGGTGAGGGTCCTCCCGGGGGCCAGGTCCAGCTCGCGCTGCAGATGGATCGGCACGTCAGCGCGGACCTCGGCGGCGTCGACTGCGGCGGGGCGGAGGGTCGCGCGGTAGAAGGAGCCGAGGAAGTCCAGCGCCAGGATCTCCACCGGGAAGGCGTTCACCGCCGCGGCGTCGTGGACGCGCACGTCCACGTCCTCCGGCCGGAAGCAGACCCGCACCGCCGCCCGCGCGGCCAGGCCGTCGGTCGGCTCGCACTGCAGTTCGGCCACGCCGACGCGCACCCGGCCCGGCGCCACCAGCAGGCCATCGAGAAAGTTCATCTCCCCGACGAAGTCGGCGACGAACGACGTCACCGGCCGCCGGTACACCTCCATGGGCGTCCCGATCTGCTCGATGGCCCCCTCGTTCATCACCACGATGCGGTCGGACATGGTCAAGGCCTCTTCCTGGTCGTGCGTGACCAGGATCGTGGTGACGCCGAGGCGCCGCTGCAGGGCGCGCAGCTCGTGGCGGAGGCGGACACGCAGGCGGGCGTCCAGGGCGGAGAGCGGCTCGTCGAGCAGGAGCAGGATGGGCGAGGGGGCCAGCGCACGGGCGAGCGCGACCCGCTGCTGCTGCCCCCCGGAGAGCTGCGCCGGAAACTTGCGCGCCGCCTGCGGCATGCCGATGAGGGTGAGCATGGCCTCTACGCGGGCGCGCACCGCCGTTCCCCTCATCTTCTGGCTGTGCAGGCCGTAGGCGATGTTGTCGAACACGGACAGGTTCGGAAAGAGCGCGTAGGACTGGAAGACGATGCCAAAGTCACGTCCCGCCGGAGGGAGGGCGGAGATGTCCCGCCCCTCGCGGAGCAGCCGCCCCCGGGTCTGCATCTCCAGACCCATGATGATGCGCAGCAGCGTCGTCTTGCCGCATCCCGACGGCCCTAGCAGGCAGACGAACTCGCCGTGATGGACATCGAAGGAGACGTCGTCGAGCGCCGTGAAGGCGCCGAACTGCTTGGAGATGCGCTCGGCTCGGAGGAACGGGGGTGCGTCGGTCATGAGCAACACACCAGCCCCCGCTCCTGGTGAGCGAACGGGGGCTGGCCGCTCCTGCTCAAGATCTCCCGACGCCGATCAGCGCGGCGCCGACTTGGTGTCGTACCGTCTGCTCCACTCCTGCAGGATACGCGCGCGGTTCTTCGCCATCCAGGCGAAGTCGTTCTTGTACATCGCTTTCTCCGCATTCGGCGGGTAGAAGGGCGGGACGTTGGTCAGGCCGGGGAGCGCCACGATCGCGTAGGCCGTCCGATCGGGACCGCCGATCCCGTTGTACATCTCGTTGGCCTGACGGCCCACCGACCAGTCGGCGAGGCGCTGCGCCGCGGCCAGGTTGCGCGTGCCGCGGACGATGGCGGTCGCCTCCATGTCCCAGCCGGCGCCTTCCTTGGGGATGATCACCTCGATCGGCGCCCCCTGCTGCTTCAGCAGCGCGCCGCGCGCGTCGAAGCCGATGCCGATGGCGAACTCGCCCTGCGCCGCGCGCACACACGGCGCCGACCCGGAGTGCAGGTACGTGCCGATGTTCTCGTGCAGCTTGTCCATGTAGGCCCAGCCCTTTTCCTCACCGAGCATCTGCAGCCAGGCCGCGATGGTCAGATAGCCGGTGCCGGAGGAGGACGGGTTGGGCATCACGATCCGGCCCTTGTAGGCCGGGCTGAGGAGGTCTTGCCAGGAGAAAGGCGCCCGCAGACCTCGCCGCTTCGCCTCGACGGTGTTGTAGCAGATCACCGAGAGGAAGGCGTCCATGCCGGTCCAGTGCATGGGACTACGGTTGTCACGGAATTGGGCCTTGAGCTGCTCGGCGCCTCTTGGCGTATAGGGCTGCAGCATATTCAGATCATCGAAGATGAGGAGGCTGGTCACCGCGAGCCCCCAGATCACGTCGGCCCGCGGGTTCTCCCGCTCGGCGAGGATGCGCGCCGTGATGACGCCCGTGGAGTCGCGGACCCAATCGACCACGACGCCCGGGTTGGCGGCTTCGAAGGTGGACTTGTAGTACCCGAGCTGGTCGTTCTCCAATGCGGTGTAGACGGTCAGCCGGGTCACCTGGGCCCCCGCCGGACCGGCGAGACCGGCGGCGAGGAAGAGGAGCATCACCCAGATGGCCGCTCGCCTGCCCAGGCGTGCCAACGAAGCCTGTGCCATTACCACACCCCCCTATGGGTCTGCGGTTCGCGCTGAACTTGCCCTAGTATTCCGTGGCCGTGGGACAATCCCTTGCGCCCAACGCGAAGGAGAGGTGAAGGGGAAGTGAAAAGAGGCTAGCCCGGC
The DNA here is from genome assembly GCA_050695215.1 of bacterium. Classification (GTDB taxonomy): domain Bacteria; phylum Sysuimicrobiota; class Sysuimicrobiia; order Sysuimicrobiales; family Humicultoraceae; genus JACQGZ01. Next base: position 539 of record JBOGSD010000053.1, on the reverse strand, counting down.
AGGCGCATCCGAATGCTCTTCGTCTGCGTGTAACTGAGCAGTTCCTCCAGGCACTCCTCACGCCCCAGCCCGCTCTGCTTGACGCCGCCGTAGGGCGAGCCGAGGGCGTGGCCGCCGGGAATGTTCACCCAGATGTAGCCGGCCTCGAGGCGCCTGACCACCCTGTGCGCGCGGGCGATGTCGCGCGTATAGACCGCCGCGCTCAGGCCGTAGATGACGCCGTTGGCCTGACGGAGCATCTCCTCCTCATCCTCCCAGGTGAGCACGGCGATGACGGGACCGAAGATCTCTTCCTGCGCGATGCGCATCTGGGACGTCACGCCGTCGAAGAGGGTGGGCGAGACGAAGTAGCCCCGCCGCAGCCGCGGGTCTTCCGGCGGGCCGCCCCCGGCGAGCAAAAGGGCCCCCTCCTGTTTGCCCGCCTCGATGTAGGTGAGCACCTTCTCGTACTGTTCCTTGGAGATCAGGCAGCCGACCTGGCTCTCCTCCGCTTCCGGCGGACCGAGGCGCAGGGCGGCCAGACGCGCCAGGAGGACCTC
>JBOGSD010000052.1:0-3482 GCA_050695215.1 bacterium | reverse complement strand
GGCCGGGGTCGCGGAGCCGCCGGCGCTCCCCGGGCGGCCTGCGGGCGGATCGCGTCGAGCACGGCGGCGCGCAGCCCCTCCGGAGGAGTCGACTCGGCGACAGCCCCGCCCAGTTCGGCCGCCACCTGCCGCAGCGCGCGCAGGTCGCGGCGGCACGCCTCGCAGGAGGCCAGGTGGGCCTCGACCTCTCGCGCTTCCTCAGGCGCGAGCGCATCGAGCGCGTAGGCCGGCAGCAGGTCGCGCAGTTCTTCGTGCGTCACGGCTCGCCCACCGCCATTTCCGGCCCCAGCATCGCCCGCAGACGGGCCATGCCGTCGCGGATCCGGGTCTTGATCGTCCCCAGGGGGATGCCCAGGCGCTCGGCGATCTCGCGCTGCGTGTAGCCGCCGTAATAGGCCAGCGCGATGGCCTCGCGCTGCTCGGCCGAGAGCACCGCCAGCGCCTCCCGCACGCGGCCCCGCGCCAGCCCGGTCGCCGCGTCCGCGGCCACGTCCTGCTCGCTGGGCATCGTCTCGCTGAGCGGTTCCGCGGCCCGCAGGCGCAGCCGCCGCACGGCGTCCACGCTCTTGTGGTGGGCCAGTGAGAGAATCCAGGAGCGGGCGCTCCCGCGCGCGGGGTCGAAGGCCCGCGCGGTCCGCCAGAGGTCGAGGAAGACCTCCTGCGCCACCTCGCGCGCCGCTTCGGCGTCCCGCAGCATGGTCATGGCGAGGGAGTAGACGGAACGGCTGTAGCGGTCGTAGAGGTTCTCAAAGGCGCTCACCTCCGCCTGCGCGACCCCTGCCAGCAGCCGCTCCTCTGCCTGATCCTCTCGGCGCATCCCCACCATCCGGCTTTGCCTGTTTGGACGGGGGCGCACCCGGCTCCTGTGCGCATCGTGCTCCTCCCGATCATCCGTTCGCACAGGGGGGGCCGGAGGATTCCTCCCTGCCAATCCGCTGCGCCGATTCATGCGAAGGGGACGATCGGGTGCCCAAGACCACATCATCTGAGGAGGTGTCCGGCAGTGAACCGCAGACTGATCGTGACCGTGCTCAAGCTGGCTCTGGCGCTCGTCGCCGCCGTCAGCCTGGTGCCGCTGGTGGCATCGGACCACGACGACGGCGAGACCGACGCCAAGGGGCGCAGCGTCAACCTGACCGACCTCTACGTCTTCCGGGAGGCGGACCAGAACGCGCAGGCGGCCGCAGGGAACTTGATCTTCATCATGAACGTGAACCCCCGCGGCATCGCCCGGCAGCAGTACTACTTCAGCACGAACGCGCAGTACGAGTTCAAGGTCACGCGGGTGGCCAACAGGGACGCCACGGCCACCGGCAAGACCGACGTCACGCTGCGCTTCGAGTTCGACGCGCCCAGCCGCGGCGGCTCACAGCGCATGACCGTCACCGCCATCCGCGACGGCGCCACCTCGACCACCGAGGCGGTCGCCGGCGGCGGGGGCATCCGCAGCACCCCCCTCGGCGCGGCGCCGATCGTGAACCAGGTCTCGCTCGGAGGGGCGACCCTCTCGCTCTTCGCCGGCCTGCGGGAGGATCCGTTCTTCTTCGACGTGGAGCAGTACTTCCGTGTGCGCGCCGGCGCGGCCGGGATCGGGCCGGCCGTGGGCTTCCGCAGCCCCGGCACGGACTTCACCGCGGGGTACAATGTCAACAGCATCGTCGTCCGCGTGCCCATCGCCTGGCTGGCCGGGCGCTCGGGCGCCGCGACGTTCGACGTCTGGGAGACCATCACCGTAGGCGGCAAGCAGGTCGAACGGCTGGGCCGTCCGGCCATCAACGAGGGGTTGATCCTCACCAACGACTACCTCAACGCCCTCAACAGCGTGGGGCCGGACTTTGAGGCCGCGGCCCTGGCCGGACAGAAGCCGGCCGCCGACGTCGCGGGGCCCATCGTGGCCGAAGCGCGCCGGACGCTGATGGCGGTTGGCAACAGCGAGGCCCGGGCGAACACGCTGCTCGGCGCCTTCCTGCCCGACGTCATGCGCATCGACACCGCCGGAGCGAGCGGCTACGGCAACGCCCTCAACGCCAAAGGCAGCCCCATCCGCGGCCGGATGATCATGGACGACGTGATCGACATCACGTTGTCCGTGCTCACCAACGGCGCGATCAAGAGCGACAACGTGTCCTACGCCGGTCCCAACGCCGCCGGCACGGGGCACAAGCCGCTGCTCTCGACCTTCCCGTACCTGGCCGAGCCCAACTGAGTCTCTCGGTCGTCTGCAGCAGGTGAGGGACGGCGCCGGGCCCAAACCCGCGCCGTCCCTGCTTTTCAGCCCGCGCCCATTCTTGGCGACCTTCCAATCCGCGTGAGGTTGCGCCGCGAACGGTAGGTCGAGACCATCCCGAAGGGGGGAGCGTGATGCTACGCAGGGCTGTAGGACTTGTCCTCGTCCTCGGGCTGGCCGCGGCGACGATCTTGACGCCGGGGCTGCTCGTGGCTTCTGACCACGACGACGGTGAGGTGGAACTGAAGGGCCGGAACCTCAACCTCACCGACCTGTACGCCTTCCGGGAGATCGACCAGAACCCGCGGCAGTTCGCAACCGACCTGGTCCTGGTCATGAACACCAACCCCCGGTCAGTGGCGCGCCAGCAGTACTACTTCAGCACGCTGGCCCGCTACGAGTTCCGGGTGACCCGGGTGGCAGACATCAACGCCGCGCCGACGGGCGCGGTGGACGTCATCCTGCGCTTTGAGTTCGGGGCTCCTGACGCCTCGAGGCAGCAGATGGTCACGGTCACCGCCATCAAGGACGGCGCGACCCACGTCGCCGCCGGCGCCATGACCACGGCGCTGAGCATGGCCGCTAACCCCGTGGTCGACACGGTGAATCTGGGCGGCACCAACCTCTCGCTCTTCGCCGGCCTGCGGGAGGACCCGTTCTTCTTTGACGTGGAGCAGTACTTCCGCGTCCGCGCGGGCATCCTCGGCACCGGCCCCGCGGTGGGCTTCCGCACCCCCGGCCTGGACTTCACCGCCGGCTACAACGCCAACGCCATCGTCGTGCGCGTCCCCCGAGCGTTCCTCGGCGCGGGCACGGTCTTCGACATCTGGGAGGAGATCTGGTGCTGCTCTACGACCCTCGGGGGCCACGTCCGCGTCGAGCGGCTGGGCCGCCCGGCGATCAACGAGGGGCTGCTCACCACCAACGCCTTCCTGAACGCGCTCAACAGCATCGGGCCCGACTGCGAGGCGCAGGCCCTCTTGGGCATGGAGCCCTGCGCCAGCGCAGCCGCGCCGATCGTGGCCGAAGCGGCCGCCTTCCTGTCCGCCCTGGGCAACGACGCCGCCCGGGTGGGCGTGCTGCTCAATGCCTTCCTGGCGGACGTGAACCGGATCGATACGAACAACCCCAGCGGGTACGCCGCGGCTGTCAACACCAAGGGCAGCCCCGTGCGGGGGCGCAAGCTGCTGGACGACGTCATCGACATCACCCTCACCGTGCTCACCAACGGCGCGGTGACGTCGGACAACGTCTC
>JBOGSD010000051.1:0-3837 GCA_050695215.1 bacterium | reverse complement strand
TGGGCTTCACTCCGCCGGCGCGCGCCAGCAGGTCGCGCAGGCGCACCCCGCGCCAGGTCGCGTTGCTGATCAGGTCGCCCCCTACCTCGTTGCTGATGCACTCCAGCGTCTGCCACTGCGCCACCGCTGGGAGCGCCTTGATCTCCTCGTACGTGTAGGAGACCCGCCGGCCGACTAGGCCGGTGATCTCCAGTTTCCACTTCGCCGCGTTGACGACCGGATCGAACCCCGGCGGGTTCTTGCTCACAACGTAGAAATCTTTGTTGGGTGTCACCTCCGGCGGGAGGCCCTTGATCCGCTGGAAGATCGTCTGCGCCCAGGCGAGGCCGCGCCGGCCGGAAGACGCCACCCACGATGCCAGGACCGACCCCCCCACGGCACCGACGACGAGGACCAGCGAGCGCCGCAAAGCCTCGCGGCGAGTCACGGTTTCAGGGGAAGGCGCGGCGGGGCGGGCCGGTCGCGTGGTCCATCGCGCCGCACCGGCGATCAGCAGGGCCGTGAGGATGATCGCGAACAGCCCGGCGTAGGCGGCCAGCGCAGTGAGCACCTGCTGCGCCAGCGCGGGGCCGCTCAGCGTGACGCCGACCGCCTCGAGCCGGGATCCGAGGTCCGCGGCGCCCTGGGTATAGGTCAGGCCGACCAGTGCGATAAAGGTAAGGGCAAAGGCCACGAGCAAGGTCGCCACTGCCGAGAGGACCCCCTTCGCCGCGTGTCTCGGTCGCAGCCAGGGCGCCCGCGCCAGGACGGCCCCGAACACGGCGCCGGCGAGGACCAGCCCCCCGAGCATGCCCCAGAACGCCAGCGGCCTGGCGGCAAACTTCAACCGCACGATGAGGAACCCGAAGACCTCCATGGGGATGATCCGCAGCGACCGTTCCCAGAGGGCCAAGGCCACGACCGGAATCCCGGAGGTGAGGGTCCCGCGCAGGAGCAGGGTGACGACGACGGCGCCGGCGAGAGCGCCTGAGCCGAAGCCCGCGAGCGTCCGGTTCATCGTTACCAGCATAGCAATTGCCCCTCCTGAATTCACCCGCCGAAGGTGACCTCGGCCCGGCCGCCCAGAAACGCCCCCAGTCGAGCGACCTCCGCGCGCACCTCGCGCTTCACGGTGGGACGGAGGGGCGTGAAGGGGCCGAAGTCAGGGCGATGGGCGCGCGGGTGGGGGGTGCGGTTAGCCGCGCTCGCCGAGCCCGAAGCCGTCGATCTCCCGCTGCCGCTGCTGCGCGAGGTCGGTGAGCCATTGCGGGTCTTCATAGACGTAGTCCTTGCGCAGGGGGTGGCCCGCCCAATCCTCGGTCATCATGATCCGCCGCAGGTTGGGGTGCCCGTCGAAGGTGACACCCAGGAGATCGTAGGCCTCGCGCTCGTGCCAGTCGGCGCCGCGCCAGATCGGCGTGACGCTGTCGACGCGCGGATCGGCGCGGTCGGTGCGGACTTTCAATAGCAGTTCGTGGCGGTGGGTCGTCGAGAAGAGATGGTAGACGACGTCGATCTGCCCAGCCGCCGGCTGGTCCACGCCCGTGACGAAAGAGAGGTAGTCCATGCGGAAGCCTGGATCCTCGGCGACGAACCGGGCGATCTCCAGCAACCGGTCGCCGGGGACCCACGCCCCCGCGGTGAGATACACGGGGGCTTTGGGTTCTTCACGTTTCGGCGGAAGGCGCGTGGGCGGCGCGGCCGGCGCAGCCTCTCCGGGCGCGGCCTCTCCCGGCGCAGCAGTGGGCGCGGGAGGCGCCGCCGGCTCCTCCGAGGCGGGAGCCTTGGCCGGCTCGCCCGCGCGGGGAAAGGGCTCGATCCCCGGGAATCGCTGCCCCAGTCGTTCGACCAGCTCCCAGCTCATCGAATCACTCCGCGCGCAATGGGTTCCTTCGGCGCGGCGCGGTGCAGGTCTTCCAGGTCGTAGAGGAGGTTGCTGCGATTATAGGTGCTGGCCTCGTAGTGTGGGACGAAGACGATCGCCTCGGTGGGACAGACCTCGACACACAGACCGCAATACTGGCATTTATCCATTTCGATGTCGAACCGGGTGAGCAGCCGTTCCTTGCCCTTCCCCGCGGCCTCGATGTGGATGCAGCGGCTGGGGCAGACCCGCTCGCACTGGAAGCAGATAATGCACAGGTCGTTGCCCGTCTGCGGGTCAATCGGCAGGGCCAGCAGCCCGTGCCAGCGCGGGGAGACGTCCAGCTTCTTGATCGGGTACATCACCGTATTTTTCGGGCCCACCAGGGTGGCGAAGGTCAGGCGCAGCCCGTGCGCCAGCGCCTGCAGCCCGGTCCCCACGCGGTCCAGCATCGACGCCATCAGATCCTCCTAGCGGTCCACGTCGGACAGCACGATGTCGATGCTGCCGAGGATGGCAATCACATCGGCGACCTTCCAGCCCCGCATCATCTCCGTGAGCGCGTAGAGGTTGCTGAAGGCGGGCGCGCGGATCTTCACGCGGTAGGGGTGCTCCCCGCCGTCGCTGACCAGGTAGATCCCCAGGTCCCCGCGCGGCGACTCGGTGCGCGTGTAGATCTCCCCCTTGGGGAGGCGGAGCGTGATCGGCACCTTCGGCGCGCGGGTCTCGCCGGCGGGCAGCTTGGCCACGCACTGGCGGATGATGCGCACCGACTGGCGCATCTCCTCCATCCGCACCATGTAGCGGGCGAAGACATCCCCCTCCTGGCGCACGGGGATGTCGAAGTCGACCTCCGCGTACTTCTCGTACGGGAACGCCTTGCGCACGTCGAAGTTGATCCCCGACGCCCGTCCCACCGGCCCCGACGCTCCCATATTGATCGCCGTGGCGCGGGGCAGGATGCCGACGCCCTTGGTGCGCACCTCGAAGATCGGATTGGCGGTCAGCAGCCCGTCGTATTCGACGATGCGCTGCTCGAAGTCGTCGCAGAAAGCCAGCGCCTGCTCCAGCCACCCGTCGGGGACGTCCTCGTAGACGCCGCCCGGGCGAAAGTACACGTAGTGGAGGCGGCCGCCCGTGCTCTTCTCCATGAGCTCGAGGATCTTCTCGCGCTCGCGAAAGCACCACAGAAAGACAGTCGTGGCGCCGATGTCGATGCCCCACGTCCCCAGCCAGACCAGGTGGCTGGCGATGCGTTGGAGCTCCAGGAACATCGTGCGCAGCCACTGCGCCCGCTGGGGCGTCTCGATCTTGCCCAGCGTCTCCACCGCCCGCAGCAGCGCCATCTCGTTGGCCAGGGCCGCCAGGTAGTCCATCCCACGGTCGGCCAGGGAGATCGACTGGATGTAGGTGCGGTACTCCATCATCTTCTCGACGGAGGAGTGCAGGTAGCCGATGTCGGGGGCGACGTCGACGACGTTCTCTCCCTCGAGGGTGACGACCAGGCGCAGCACCCCGTGCGTGCTGGGATGCTGCGGACCCATGTTGAGGATGAGCTCTTCGGTGCGGAGCGCCATCAGGGCTCGCCCGGCGCCCGCCTAGGCCGGCGCCGCCAGACCGGCGCGGCGGCGCAGGAAGGGTTCGGCCTTGATCTTCTCCTGCAGTTTGAGGATGCCCTCGTACAGCGCCTCCGGCCGCGGGGGGCAGCCGGGGACGTAGACGTCCACGGGGATGACCGTATCGATGCCCTTGAGGATGGAGTAGTTGTCGTAGTAGAACGGACCGCCGCAGGTGGCGCAGGAGCCCATGGAGATGACGTACTTGGGTTCGGGCATCTGCTCCCAGAGGCGCCGCACGATCGGCGCGATCTTGATGGTGGCGCGCCCGGCTACGATGATCAGGTCCGCCTGCCGCGGTGTCGCCCGGGGGATCACCCCGATGCGGTCCAGGTCGAACCGCCCGGCGAAGGCACCCATCATCTCGATGGCGCAGCA
>JBOGSD010000050.1:0-5117 GCA_050695215.1 bacterium | reverse complement strand
TCAAAGGTCTAGGTCTGGGAGGGGCGGAGCGCCTTCTCGCCCTGGCGGCGCCGCACCTGAACCGCCGCGACTTCACCTATGAGGTGGCCTACCTGCTGCCCTGGAAGACCGCTCTCCTGCGCACGCTGGAGGAGGCCGGGGTGCCGGCCACCTGTCTCAACCATGCTGCGCCCTTCGACCCCCGTATCGTCCCGCGGGTGGTCCGCTTCCTCCGCGACCGGAAGGTGGACCTGCTGCATGTTCATCTGCCGTACTCGGGCGTCGTCGGGCGCGTGGCCGGCCGCCTCGCGGGGGTGAAGGCGGTCGTCTACACCGAGCACAACCTGCAGGAGCGGTATCACGCGCTGACCAGACTGGCCAACCAGGTCACGCTGCCGCTCTGCCACCACACCATTGCCGTCTCTGAGGAAGTGGCGCGCTCACTGCAGCGCAGCCCCTTCACCCGGCGGGCGCCCGTGAGCGTCATCGTCAACGGAGTGGACGTGGAGGCGGTGCGGAGCGCAGCGGCCACCTCTTCGGACGTCCGCCGGGAGCTCGGCATCGCCCCGGACCGGTTGCTGGTGGGGGTGGTCATCGGCTTCCGTCCGCAGAAGCGGCCGGACATCTGGGTGCGCGCGGCCCGGATGATCGCGGACCGAGAACCGCGGGCGACCTTCGTGCTGGTGGGGGACGGCCCGTCGCTGGCCCCGACGCGCGCGCTCGCCGCAGAGGTGGGGCTGGACGGGCGCGCCATCTTCACCGGGCTGCGCCCGGACGCGCCGCGGCTGATCGCGGCCTTCGACCTGTTCATGCTCTCCTCAAAATACGAGGGGCTGCCGGTGGCGGTGCTGGAGGCGATGGCGCTGGGCCGGCCCATTGTCGCGACGCGAGTGGGCGGGCTGCCGGGGGTCATCGAGCACGGGCGGAGCGGTTTGCTGGTGGGGGCCGGGGACCCCGCCGCCCTGGCCGCTGAGGCGGTGAGGGTGCTGGCTGATCCCGCGCTGCGGCAGTCTCTCGGCGCGGCCGCGCAGCAGCGCGTCGCCCAGCAGTTCGGCATCGCTCAGATGGTCAGGGCCACCGAGGCGCTCTACCGGCAGGTGCTTGAGCGCGCGGGAGGAGTCCGCCGTGGCTGACCGTCCCATCCGCATCCTGCACGTCGTCAGCAGCCTGAACCGGCGCGGGGCGGAACTCTCCGCGATCCGCCTGGCCGACCGGCTCTCCCGCGAGGCGTTCGAGCCGGCGCTGTGGGTGATCTCCCCCTCACACCCGGCGCTGGCGCCGGAACGGACACCAGTGTTGAACAGCGCGAACGAGGCAGTCCGGGCGCGCGGCCGCTCGGGTGCGGTGGGGGGGTTGCGCAGCCTGGTGGACGTGCTGCGGACGTTCCGTCCCGACTTGGTGCATTGCCACGGGGGGCGCGCGCTCAAGTACGCCGCCGCCTCGCGCCTCTTCTGGCGGGCGAGAGGATACGTGTACACGAAGATCGGCTCCATCCATCCCTGGCTCGACCATCCGCTGCGGCGCGCCTTCTACCGGCGTCTATTCGAAGGGCTAGACGCCATCGTCGCGGTGGCGGAGGGGCTGCGCGTCGAGATGGCTCAGACCTTCCGTCCTGTCCATCCCCGCATCGTCACGATTCCCACGGGGATCGACGCCGAGCCGTTCCTGCGGGTCACCGCGGAGGAGGCGGCGCAGACGCGCACCTCCCTGGGAGTGAGGCCAGACGAGGTTGCCCTGATGGCGGTAGGCAGTCTCTCCTGGGAGAAGGACCCCCGACCGTTGCTCCGCCTGACCGCTGCGTTGGCCCGCGAAGGGCATCAGGTGCGCCTCCTCTTCGCGGGGAGCGGGCCGCTGGAGCAAGGGTTGCGCGATGAGGTGGAGCGCACTGGACTGGACGGGCACGTGCGCTTTCTCGGGGTGCGCGATGACGTCCCGCGCCTGCTCGCTGCCGCAGACATCGTGCTCCTGAGCAGCCTGACGGAGGGGCTGCCGGCGGTGTTGATCGAGGCCGGCATGGCCGCCTGTCCGGCGGTGGCTTTCAGGGTTGGCGCGGTCGAGGAGGTCCTGGTCGATGGGGTGACGGGATTCGTCGTCGCGCCCGGGGATGAGGCGGCATTCCTGCAGCGCCTCCGCCGCCTCATCGCCGACCCGGCAATGCGGGTGGCCTTCGGAGAGGCGGCGCGGGCGCGCTGCCTTGCAGAGTTCGGCGTCGAGCGCTACGTTGCGCGCCATGAGGCGCTTTTCTGCGAGCTGGCGCAGGCGGCCCGCGCCGCGCGGGTCGGCGCGGAGGCGGTCACGCCCTCACCGGCGGCAGGAGAGAGGGTTCCGCGGTGACAGTGTCCCCGCAAGAAAGCGTTCAGGTCGGCGGAGAGTACACCATTCGCCCGTACCTGCCCGCGGACGAGGACGGGGTGATCGGACTGCTGCGCCTCAGCCTCGGCGAGGGCAGCAGCTTCGCCCGCGACGCGGAGTTCTGGCGGTGGAAGCACTTCCGCAACCCCTTCGGCGCTTCGCAGCTCCTGCTGGCGGCGGGGGAGGAGGTCTGGGGGCTGCGCGCCTTCATGCGCTGGGCGTTCCGGACTCCGTCCGGGTCGGTGCGCGCGGTGCGGGCGGTGGACACGGCGACGCACCCGGGCGTGCGCCGGCTGGGGATCTTCTCCCGCCTCACCCAGCGATCGCTGGAGCAGGCGCGCGCCGACGGCGTCCACCTCATCTTCAACACCCCCAACCCGCAGTCGATGGCGGGCTATCTCAAGCTCGGCTGGACCCTGGTGGGCCGGCCCCGGCTCATGCTCCGTCCTCTCAACCTGGCCCGCATCGCCGAGGTGCGGCTGCTGCGCCGCCGCGATGGAGGGAGAACGCCTGCGGAGGTGACCTTTCGCGAAACCCCGCCTCCGGTGGAAGAGCTGCTGGCGCGGCCGGACCTTGATCTCCTTCTGGCGGAGGACGACCGCCTGCGCGCCGGCGAGCTGCGCACCGAGCGCACCCCAGTCTTTCTCCGCTGGCGCTACGCGTTGCCTCCGTCTCTCCGCTACGCGGCGGTCGCGGCGGGGGAAGGAGAAGGCGCCGCGGCGGCGGTCTTCCGGGCCAACGTCAGGGACGGGCTCCGCGAGATCATGCTCACGGAGCTCCTGGCTGGTGCGCGCGCAGCGGACACGGTGCGTGTGGTGATGAGGCAGGTGGCGGGGATGGTGCGGGCAGACTACATCGTCGCCGCGGCCGCCCCCGGCTCTCCGCACTGGCGAATGCTGCGTGGCGCAGGGTTTCTGCCTCTCCCCAAGGGCGCCGGCCCCAATTTCACCGTTCACCCCCTGAACTGGCCCGCAGGGACCCCGGATCCCGCCCACCTGGACGCGTGGCGCTTCTCGTTGGGGGACCTGGAGATCTTCTGAGATGGCGGACCTAGTGCGCTGGGCGGTGAAGGCGGCGCTGCTGCCCTATGGGGCGGTGGCGCGGGAGCGCCGCCCCGGACTGACCATCCTCAACTACCACCGCGTCGGCGGAGGCACCGACAGCCAGATCGACCTGCCGGTGGAGTTATTCGAGTGGCAGATGGACTACGTGCGGCGGCACTGCCGGGTGGTCGCGCTCGACGAGTTGCTCGATGCACCGTCACCAGCGGGGGATGCGGTGGCGATTACCTTCGACGACGGCTACGCCGACCTCTCTGAGCACGCCTACCCGATCCTGCGGCGGTTCCGACTGCCCGCGACCGTCTATATGGCGACCCGGTTTCTCCAGGAAGGCGTCCTCCGTCCCGCGGGCGACGGCGGGCGAAGAGGGGAGGAGGCGCGGCCGCTGAGCTGGGCACAGGCCGGTGAGTTGGCGCGATCCGGCCTGATCACCGTCGGAGGACACACCCATGCCCACCCCGACCTCGCCCGCGCCGATGCGGCAAACGTCGAGGCCGACCTCGATCTCGCGGACCGGCTCATGGTCGAACGGCTGGGCGTTCGTCCGCGCCACTTTGCCTACCCCTGGGGGCGTACTTCGCCGGCGGCGCGGGCCGTGGTCGCCCGGCGCTACCGCACCGCAGCGGTCGCCGGCGTTCAGAAGAATCCCTACGACGCGCTTGACCTGATGGCGCTGCGCCGCGTGCCCGTCCAGCGCAGCGACGGGCGCCTCTTTTTCCGGCTTAAGCTCAGCTCCTACTTGGTCGGCGAGGAGTGGCTGCGGCGCCGTGCCGATGAGCGCAACGCCCGGCGCTCCGCCTCCGCGGCGGTCTGGGCGGCGGGAGGCGGGCGGTGAGCGCGGCGACGGGCGCGCGCGCCGGGTCCCACCTGCTCACGGTGGCCCACGTCGCCACTGTTGACGTGACGCTGCGATTTCTCCTCTTCAGCCAGATGAAGGCGGCGCAGCGCGCGGGCTTTCAGGTGGCCGCGGTAAGCAGTCCCGGCCCCTGGACGGCCGACCTGGAGCGAGAGGGGATCCGTCACTTTCCCATCGCCGCCCTGGGACGCCGCTGGGATCCGCTCGCCGACCTGCGCGCGCTCGGGGAGTTGACGCGCCTGTTCCGGCGCGAGCGGTTCGACGTCGTGCACACGCACGCGCCCAAGACCGGAGTGCTGGGGCGGATCGCCGCACGGCTGGCGTCCACGCCGGGGATCGTCAACACGGTGCACGGGCTCTACGGGATCGAGCCGGACCGGCCGGCGCGGCGGTGGTTCTATCTCTCCCTCGAACGGGTGGCGGCCTCTGGCTCCGATTTCGAGTTGTGCCAGAGCCGCGAAGACCTGGAGCTGCTCAGGCGGCTTCGGATCGTCCGGCCGGACCGTTTCGCCTACCTCGGCAACGGTGTGGACCTGCGCCGCTTCGACCCCGCCGCCGTTCCGGACGACGCCGTCCAGGCGCTGCGGCGCGACTTGGACATTCCTGCGGAGGCCGTGGTCGTGGGAACGGTGGGCCGGCTGGTCTTGGAAAAGGGCTACGCGGAATTCCTCGACGCCGCCGAGCGCGTGCTGCGGGCGCGCCCGCAGGTGCGGATGATCGTCGTTGGTCCCGCAGACGAGAAGAAGAAGGATGCGCTGCCGCCCGCGCTGATCCGCCGGGCGGAGGCAGCGGGGGTGCGCTTCCTGGGGATGCGCACCGACATGCCCGCGCTCTATCGTCTGATGGACCTGTTCGTGCTGGCCTCTCAC
>JBOGSD010000049.1:0-2879 GCA_050695215.1 bacterium | reverse complement strand
GGTGGAGAACCCGGTCGCGCTCTCGCATGAGCAGTTCATGGCTCTGCCCAAGACGACGCTGCGGTGCGACATCCACTGCGTCACGGCCTGGAGCAAGCTGGACGTGGCGTTCGAGGGGGTTCCCGTCCAGCCGCTGCTGGAGCGGGCCGCCGTCAAGCCGGAGGCGAAGTTCGTGATGGTGCACTCCGAGCAGGGGTATGAGACCAATCTGCCGCTCGAGTACCTACTGGCCGACGATGCCCTGCTGGCCCACCGCGCCGACGGCAAGGATCTCACCCCCGAGCACGGCTGGCCGCTGCGGCTGGTCGTCCCGCGCCTCTATTTCTGGAAGAGCGCCAAGTGGGTGCGTGGCTTCGAGCTGCTGGAGCGCGATCGGCGCGGCTTCTGGGAGCGCAACGGCTACCACAACCATGCCGACCCCTGGAAGGAAGAGCGCTATTCCTCCCCCTGGGAGTGACGGGGCCTCTCTCAGATCGACCGCTTGAACGTCACCCGCGCGGGCAGCCGGCGATACCCCAGCTTGTCGTTGAGGCTCAGGATCGCGGTATTCACCGTGTCATTGGTCGTGCGCATCGCCCGGATCCCCCGGCCCTGCGCGTAGGCGATGGAGGCCAGCTTGACCGCCCTGGCCACCCCTCGCCCGCGGTATTCAGGCTCGACGCCGGTGAGGAAGGTATAGGCGGGCCGCCCCTCTGGAATAAACATTCCAGTGAAGCCGACCCAACGTTCCCCGTCTGCGGCGATGTACAAAGCGTCCGTGGAGAACCCCGGCGCATGAAAATACTTCACCATGTCCTCGAACGTGAACCGGGGCCGGCCGTCGGGGTACGGGATATCTTCGGAGACGCGTTCCGTAAGGTCGAAGAGCCGCCGCCGGTTCGCCTCCGAGTCCCCCGCCTCCGCGAAGGTGGTCAGTCGCAAGCCCCTCTCGGCCAGCCGTTCCCTCCACGCACCGTAGGGGGTCCAGTCGAAGGCCGCCAGGTCCAGTTCCGACTCAAAACGGCGGTAGGCCTCCCTGTACCCCAGGCGCTCCAGGAACGCCGGCGAGGCCTCATCACTTTGCCAGACGGACGCGACGAGCTCGCTCCCCCCGTGCTCCTGAGCAAAGAGCCGCGTGCGCGCCTCCAACTCAGTGCCGATGCCGCCGCGGCGATGGTCGGGATGTACGCGAATCGTCAGCCGGAAGCGGTCCATCGGAAGAAGGGTAGAGTTTCCGCCGCTGGAGACGGCGACGATCTGCGCCTCGTGCGTGGCCACCAGGCGGGAGAAGGCCTCCTCCGGCTTTCGCAGTGACTCGTTGAAGAGGAATTCTTCCAGCGTGACCCGCTCTTCTGGGGGATCGACGCGGTTAATCAGTTCGACGATCGTGGGAGTATCGTCGTCGCCGGCGAGGCGGATTCGCACGGTCCTATCGTACAATGAGAACCGCCGTGTCCGACAGCGCGACTGACAGCGTCTTGGCAGAAGCCATTGTCCCGCCCGCTCGCCCCGGCGCCTTTGCCCCCCTGCGCCACCGCAACTACCGCCTGCTCTGGAGTGGGCTGATCGTTTCCAACACCGGGGGGTGGATGCAGTTCACCGCCCTGGGCTACCTGATGGACGACCTGACCCGCGCGCCGATCTACCTGGGGCTGCTCGGGGTCACTCAGGCGGTGCCGCGGCTGCTCTTCGCGTTTCTGGGTGGGGTGATGGCCGACCGGGTGGACCGCCGCGCCGTCCTCTTGATCACCAACCTCATCGCCATGGCCTCGGCGTTAACGCTGGCCGTCCTGACGAGCCTCCGCCTCATCCAGGTGTGGCACCTGCTGGTCATCGCCGGGTTCAACTCGCTGATCCATTCCTTCGACATGCCGGCGCGGCAGTCGCTCACCCCGTCCCTGGTAGAGGAGCGGCAGCTCCTGCAGGCGGTCAGCCTCAACTCGATGGCCTTCAACGGCGCCGGGATCTTTGGCCCCGCCCTCGCCGGGGTGGTGATCAGCCTGGCGGGCGCGCAGGCGGCCTTCTTCCTCAACGCGGCCTCCTACCTGGCCGTGCTCTGGGCGCTGCTGGCCATGCGCATGCCGCGGTTCGTCGCCGAGGGCCGCGTCTCACTGGGCGAGGACATCCGCGAGGGGCTGGCCCTGGTGGTCCGCCACCGGGCGGTGCTGGTGCTGCTGCTCATCGTAGCGGCCCTCAGTTTCCTGGGGCGCCCCTACATCCGGCTGATGCCCGCCGTTGCCCGGGAAGTGTTGGGGGTCGGCCCGGAGGGGTTGGGCCTCCTCCAGGCGGCGCCGGGGATGGGAACGGTGCTCGCTGTCTTCGCCATCGGCTGGTCCAGCGCGCGCATGCAGTCGGGGACGATGCTGCTGGCGGCGGCTTTCGCCATGGGCGTCATGGTGACGCTCTTCGGCTTGTCCAGCTCGTTCGCGCTCTCGGTGGGCCTGCTGGTCGCGGTCGGCCTGGGTCAGTCGATCGCCATGGCCACCGCCAATACCCTGCTGCAGACCTCGGTCAGCCCGGGCGCACGCGGCCGGGCGATGGGCCTCTTTGGCACGGTGGCCTTTGGGATGATGGCGTTGGGGACGCTGCCGGCCGGCGCGGTGGCCGACCTCTATGGGGTGAACTGGGCGCTGGCGCTGGGCGGGATCGTCCTGATGGCCATCATCGGCGGCGTCGCCCTGGCCGCGTCCTGGATCCGCCGGCTTTAGCCCCAGCCTCCAACATCGCCTTCATCGGGGTCCAATAGTTCTCCCACCAGCCCTGCTTGATGTCGGCATAGGCGGGGGCCGGCACGCCCGAGTGGGTGAGGGTGAGGCGCGTCCCGCCGGGCACGCGGCGCAGCGCGAAGGTGGCGCGCGAATGGTGGTGCGCCGGCCACCCCCGGTTCTGGCACCACCAGG